>JBCCSJ010000236.1:0-9184 GCA_039200505.1 Planctomycetota bacterium
AATTTTGAATGGATTCATTTTTGTTTGCTGCTTGGTCGTATTCCGATGGGTTTCCCGGCAAACCAATTATTTTCGGCATGTCATCATTGATCCGATCTGGACAGTCTTAAAGCCTGATTACGGCAAACTTTGTGACGACTGCCTTATCGTTTTCCCATTATTCAGGCTCGGTCCATTTCCAGCCAAGTCAAAACTCAAACTCCAAAAAACTGAAACCGGGTTTCAACTTTCCAATGCGGTTTGGTTTCTTCCCGCAAATACTCTTGTCATCGAATCAGTCGGAACCGTAACGCTTACCAAGGGTTTGCTAGTTAATTCGATTAATTTAGAACTTGATAACGAAAATAGGCTGCTGATCTCGCGTCGCTACAACGATGAACTCGAGCAAGTCTGTCAAGAATTCGGACTGGATTTCGTCGATGATGAAATCGAACCTGAACCGGCACTCGGATAAAGTCGGTCAAATTTCAAGCGGTGCCAAAGTTCTAAAACTGGCAAACGCAATCTTCCCGCGGTGTCGGAACGATTGGCCCTTCGTCGAAAAATAGGGCCAAAAATTAGCTGGGCCTATCGATGATGGCCGAAGCCGCACCGACGAATGCGGATCGAGAGGCGCGGCAAAGCGTCATCACCTCGTTTGCCAACTGAAGAACTTCGTCGATGTCGTCGGAGCCAAGATCAATCGCTTGATTTAATTTTTTGGTGGCAGCTTGAACCGCTTGATTTCCTTTCGAATCCTGCCTCAATTCTTCTACGATCATTTGTAGACGATCGATATCTTCTTTGGCGATCGCCGCATGAATTTCTTCGATATGCTTACCGATCGTTACGGCGACTTTGGAACTGGTTGATGTTTTCCAGGATGGCGATGGCTGTTTGAGTTCCCCCGATTGTAAAAATTCAATCAGTTTTTCCACCACGATCGGATCGAACTGCCCCGGAGCATTAGCCCATAGTTCCTCGATTGCAGTTTCAACTGGCATCGCTTTTCGATAAACCCGGTTATTGGTCATCGCATCGTAGGCATCACAAACGGTGATGATTCGAGCAGTAAGTGGGATCAGCAGTCCCGATAAAGTCTGCTCAGTATGAAGGCCTTTTCTCGAATAGCAATAATGATGGCTCTCGATAGCGTGAGTAATTGCATCGCAGGCAAAAGCACTTCGAACAATCTCAACGCCGATCGAGTCATGCTTTCTCATGATCTCCCATTCCTGCTCGTTCAGTTGCCCCGGTTTATGAAGGATTCGGTCTGGAACACCGATTTTGCCGATATCGTGCAACAACGCGGCGACTTCCAGCAGGTACAGATCGCTTTTCTTCATCAAGCTGCGCCCCACTCCGACACAAAGGTCGGCAACTCGAAACGAATGCTCGGCGGTTTCAGGACAACGAAAACTGAGTGCTGATAACAGACCAGTGACCGCAGAATAGGCAATCGGTTCGCCGGGCGGATTTTGCTTCTTTTCGGCCTCGGTTGATCGCGGGTTGTCTTCGGGTGGAAGATCAATTTTTTGATCAAACCTAACCACCTGATTTCGTCCCTGTCTTTTGGCGGAATAGAGACATTCGTCGGCTTGATCGAGCATGTGCTGAGGATCCATCGCACCAAACGCTTTACTCGACATTCCAAAACTGGCCGTAAAGTTGATTCCACCCGCAGGCGTCGATTCAATCAGTTTCCGGAAATCCTCCGCCATTTTATGGCACTCTTCAACTGACAAATTAGGCACTAGAATTACAAATTCTTCACCACCATAACGACAGACGAGTCCCGCTTCGCCAACCGCATTTTTTAATAGTCGCCCTGTCGCTTTAAGGACTTCGTCACCAACCGAGTGGCCGTGATTGTCATTGACTGATTTAAAATGGTCGACATCCAACATGATGATCGAAAGATTCGTGATCGCTTTGTTGCTCCAGATCTCTTCGAACTCCCCAAAGAACGATCGTCGATTCATGCACGTTGTCAGCGGATCATAAGAGGCAAGAAAGTTCAGTTTTTCGTTCTGCCGCGATATTTCATCTCGAGAACTTCGCAGAGAGTTAATCATGCCCGCCAATTCAACGTTCTTCTCTTCGAGCTCGGTTACGTCGTCAAAACTGGTCAGCACCCCTTTGACTCTTCCATTTTGTCCCATGACAGGTGTTGAGTTAATCGCAAATTTTCGAGGAGCCTTCCCTTCCAATCGAAGTTCCAAAATATTTCCAGTTACCGCTTGCTTGGATTCGAGGCACACCGTCCATGGATGCTTTTCTCCGTCCGGACTTTCCCACTGGAATTGATCCAGTTTGGATCCAATCAGTCCTTCATCTGCCATCCCGGTGATTTTGGCGAACGAGCTATTGGCGTGAGCGATGTTGCCTTTAGGATCGACCAGTACCAAGCCTTCAGTCAAGGTATCTAAAGCTGACCTGACCCGGTTTGGAACAACTCGTGTTGGATTTAAGTATTTGAAAGTACGCGACATCATCCACCACGAAAATAGAGTTGTCGTCGCGCTGACGAACATAATTAATGTTAATGGGAATCCAATGAATCGCGGATGCAATGGTTCAAATGCCAATTGCAATATTCCCCATTTGCGTCCATTGGATAGCAAATCAATGGCTAAAAATTGGCGAGGGTCTGGAGTATCCGATGCCACCCAAAGTTCTTGGTGGGGGCCGGCTTCTGCCATGTATTTTTTATTGCGAGTTCGAAGAATCCCGATCGACAAAATATTCGGGTTGAGTTCAAGAGCCTCTTGGATGTAATGGGGAATTCGCTTCGGTTTGTTATCGTCAACTTGGGTCGTTATCCCGTGGGCGATTGCCTTAATGATGGCAACTCGTTTTTCCAATCGAAGCTTGGTTGGATTAGGCATTATTTCCAATCCCAGCGCGATCCACGTCAACATACCGGCAGTCACGCCAACCGTCATGGCAAGTCGTGCGCTAGGTCGAATTTTCAAGAATTCGGGTAACATCGGTTTTTCGCGGTTGTTCGAGAGCGCAATTCGAGCGCACAAATACGCAAAAAGTTACGTTACCAGTAACAAATCGAGCGAGACGGATACCCAGATTAGCTATTTCAAAAGTTCAGTTTGATGATTTCGCCAATTAGGATGATTGCACCGGTTGCCGGGTAGCGGTGGCGATGAATCAGAACGTTTCAACCCATTTGTCTGAGCCGGTCGTCTACGCGTTAGTCTTTTTCAATCCCGTATTTCTTGATCTTTCGATCCAGGGTCGACCGTTCGATACCCAGAATTGCCGCCGCCTTGCTTTTATTCCAATTGGTCGACCTCAACGTTTGGTCGATGTGGCGGTTTTCGACCTGTTCCAAAGATTCGGGAACGTATTCCCGGACGATGGTGCTCATATCAAATTGGGACTCACTGGCGGTCGTCAAGTTCGTCAAAGACAACTCGTCCAATTGCACAACTTCGCCACGAGCCAGAACGACTGCTCTTTCGACAACATTTTTCAATTCTCTGACATTTCCGGGCCACCGATATCTTTTGAGCTGTTGTTGAGCCTGGGGTGAGAAACCGATAATTCGACGCCCAGTTTCTTTGTTGTACTTGTCAAGAAAATATTCAGCTAAAACGAGTACGTCTTCATTGCGTTTTCTTAGCGGGGGCACATCGATCTGAATGACGTGCAACCGAAAAAAAAGATCTTTGCGAAACGTACCTTTGCGAACATCGCTTTCCAGATCCCGATTCGTTGCGGCAATCACACGAACATCGGTCTTGATCGCTTTATTGCCACCGACCCTTTCAAACGGATGACCTTCAAGTACCCGTAGAAATTTTGCTTGAATTGCCGGACTCATTTCACCGATTTCATCGAGCATCAATGTGCCTTTGTCGGCGGCTTCGAATTTTCCTGCCTTTCGATCGGTTGCACCAGTGAACGCTCCTTTTTCGTGTCCGAACAATTCGCTTTCGAGCAAAGATTCCGACAGGGCGGCACAGTTTAAACAAACAAACGGCCCCCCTCTGCGGTCGCTGGAAAAATGAACCGCACGAGCCACAAGCTCTTTTCCGACTCCACTTTCGCCTCGAACCAAAACTGTTGCTCGACTAGGAGCCGCTTTTGAAACCTGTTCATGCACTCGAAACATGGCCGGACTGGCCCCGACGATTTCTGTTTCAACACCCAGTTGATTTCTCAGTTGATCGATCTGGTTTCTGGTTTTGGACAGATCTTCGACCAGCTTTTGTTCGCGGAATCGAGTCTTTAAAGCCATCCCCAATGTCTCGGCGACGGCAAGCGTAAATTCGAGATCGTTTGGCTTAAGTCCTTTTTTTGCATGGGTCGAATAGACGTGGACCATCCCAATCATTCGGCCGTTCAATTTGATCGGGGCGGCAATCACACTGGTTGCGTGAATCAATCCTTGAGCGTCACGAAAACCAAGAGCACTATCGTCCTGAATGTCACGGGCTAAAACCGCTTCGCCTCCATTCAAGCAAGTTTCAGCCAGAAACTGGGACACGCGTTGGTATTCCGGCAACGACTCGCTTCGCCAAGCAAGAATTTCTAACTTTTCAGGATCCGTCGTCGTGCGACGCGTTTTGGGAATCATCAAAACAGCCCCGGCATCCATTTTGGTGACTTCGTGCAAACAATCCAAAGCCATCCTTGAGATCCCACGGGGTGTGCGTTCATTGGCTAGATCAAATGCCAATCGGCACAACCGCGTCGCGTCGTGGGATGTGGGAACCGGACTGGTTCCATCCCCGACTGTGAATTCCTCGCTTTCGGGTTCATCGCCCTGAAGGTATTTTGTTTTTTGTCGCCGGTGGGTGATGTTTGTCGGTTCGGTGATCTGAAGTTCCGACATAGTGACTTGATCATCGTCATCAATTTCAAGCCCGGTTACGGTTTCGGCACCGATTTCAACTTTAGAAAAGACTTTCTTGTTGTACGCCGACGAAAGATCGGTCACGAAAGCCATCTGGGTTTTTGCGATCCAGATAATGTCGCCCGGTTTGAGTTTCTGGTCTCCTTCTACTCGATCGGTCCCGATCGCGGTCCCATTTCGACTATTCAAGTCGCGGACGAACCAGCTGCCTTCGGAGTTGAAAATTTCAGCGTGTTGGCGACTGGCTTGATCCTCTTTGACCACAATTTGATTGGTCGGCGATCTGCCAATTGTAACGGTTCTTCCTGAAATAAGCCGAAAAACGTCGGACCATTTGGTCCCGTCACGGATCACGAGATAGGCAATTTTGTTGGATGTTGGTTTACTGCCGCTGGCCATAGAAATAGGAAAGAGTGTTTCCGGGTAAGATCCTGTCAAAATAGGCTTGAAATACCGTTTTTTCTTGCGTTTGCCCGAGTGTCTGGTTACTCTCGAAATAATCGAATAAATCAGCTTACTATCAAAACCGATATCTTACAGCTTTTTGACCCTGAAATGCCAGTCTTTCTAAATAACTACCGGATTGGATGCCAAAAGTCGAAGAGCGAAGTACGATATAATGAAGACCAACGGGGCAAGGCCTTTACTGTCAGGAGTTAAAACATGTCGGCTCGTTTTGCCAAGCTCGCTTTTGTTGCTTGTTGCATCGCATTTACATTCCCGCTTACTGCTTCTGCTCAGTTTGGCGGTGGCGGCGGCGGTGGTGGAAACAACAACGGCGGCGGCTTCGGAAATAACAACCAGTTCTTCAACGTCGTCGGTGGTGTCAAAATCGACACTTCTGGGGTACTTTCCACAACCAGTGAGACCTTGGATCCCAACACTCGGCAGTTGATCAAACAAAGCGTGTCTGGTCTGGATTCGGATCTAGAGACTTCATCCAAGCTTCGAATGGTATCTCTGCGTGGTCTCGAAGCGGCCATCACAAAGTCCAAAGATGAAGGGACTCCACTTTCCAAAGAAGCCCTTTACATGGCTGGGCTTCAGCGGGTTGAATTTGTAATCGTATCTCCTGAAAATGACGATATCATCCTCGCAGGTCCAGGCGAAGGGATAACAGTCGATGATGAAGGTCGAATTGTGGGCAGCGAATCAGGAACGCCCGTGATTCATCTAGAGGACTTCCTCGTAGCAATGCGTTCGACTGAAAATGCCCGAACCGGTGCCGGGATTTCTGTTTCGATCGACCCCACACCAGAAGGCATCCAAAAAGTTCAATCGCTTTTCAATCAATTGAAGCGAACACGCACGCCCTTCAATCCGAATATGCAACCTAACGTCGAACAGGCAATGGGGGACCAAGTGATCCGATTGACCGGCATCCCCGCCGACAGCCGTTTCTCCCAAGTCATGGTTGCCGCAGATTACAAGATGAAGCGGTTATCGATGGGACTGGAAAGATCTCCAATTTCTGGATTCCCTAGCTTCATGGAACTGGTTCAAAACGCCAAAGTTCGCAGCATGACTGCAGCCCCTCGATTTTGGATGGAATGCAACTACCAGCCCATCGCTAAAGGTGATGACAATTCGGTTTGGCAAATTCGCGGACAGGGCGTCAAAACTCTAACCGAAGAAAGCAAATTCGATGTGGACGGCAAAAGAAAGCAAGCCGGTACGCAGAACAAATTTGCTCAAAAGTGGGCCGATTCGATGACTGAAAGATTCGAAGAGCTTGCCGAGGCTGAACCTGCATTCCGCGAACTTCGAAACTTGATGGACTTATCGGTTGTTGCAGCGATCATTCGAAAAGAAAATCTCGGCAAGCGTGTCGATCTGGGAATGCCCGCCATTTTGGGCCTAAGCAATGCCGCTGTCACACCCAGTTACCCTGTCGCCAAAGCAGTCTCTGCTCAATGTAGTTTCGTACGACTGACCAAGTCATGGTTGGTTTCGGCATCAGGCGGAGTCCAATTCGATCCTTGGGGAGTTGCAGGAGAGACTGAATCAGCAGACCTATCTCAATACACCCAAGTTGCTTCGAACAGGAGTGATAACTGGTGGTGGAATGCAAAGTAGTGAGTGCTTGGTTAGTAGACCGTAGTTTTCCGTTTGAGCCGACCTCGACGGCAGCGGTTTTCAAGAGTTAAGCCAAGACAACTGATCACAAAGCCGGGCACGCCCGGCTTTTTTTGTTGGTCCAGTACGTCCCGCTTGCCGAGCGGGTCATTGTGCTTTGAACTTGCTATGATCGTTTCAAAAACCGCGGCTACTAACGCCGAAACGGCTAAGTTGACTGAAGAGGAACCGAACCTAACGACAAAACAACTAAGTTGACCGAAGAATAAGCGCGGTTCTACGCGAAATGACTAAAGTTCACGTAAGTCAAACGGCAACACTGAGCCTGATGCAATAGCCGTATTTAACAAAAACAAACCTAAAACCCATTGGCCATCAGACCGAATATGGCCCAACCTTTTTGCTCCTAGCGATTTTCTATTTCTGCCGGCGAGAAAGTCCATAAAAGGGCCTTCTCTTTTGTGGCTCGAAAAATGGTGTTGTGTTTTTCGTTAGGTTGATCAAGGTAATTCCAAGTAAGCGATGCTGGAGCTGCCTGAGTCAGGACGTCGCGAAGTTCCCTTGTATTTGGATAGATATCCGTAGCGTTGGAGCCAGCAAACCAGAATTTTTTCTTCGAATCAGAAAACTTGGCAAGATGCGATTTGGCGCTACGGACCAAATATCGATTGTTCCAATAGATTGCCGGATCCATTGCGATGTAGTTATCGAACATATCTGGATTAAGCATCAACGTTTCAACAATAAACAATCCGGCGGCTGATTCACCAATTATCGAGCGGCTCTTGGTCGTTCGAAATCGACGATCAACTTCTGGAAAAAGCTCATTCCGAATGAATGCTCTAAACTTCGACGCTCCATCAGAAATGGGGGCAATTTTGGCCTCCTCTTGTACTTCAGAGGGGCCTGTCAAATCTCTTCTTCTCTGCGTATTTTCAATGCCCACCAAAATGCACGCCGGAATTTTGGCAGTCGCAACCAATTTCGCCACCGTGTTGGCGATGTGTGGAAAATCTTCTTTCAACCCACCATCGGGCATATAGAGAACAGGAAAATTATCTTTGGATTGAGAATAGACAGGAGGAAGCCAGACACAAAGCGTTCTCGTCTCGTTCAATTCTTTGGAGTCTAACTGAAAGGTTAGATGCTCTGGCATTTGGTCTTGTGCTTCGGACAAGGATCGTTGGGCAACCACCACTTCTTCCGTAACCACCCTTTCGCAAACAAACCTTTCGCAAACATCTGAAGGGAGTTCACGAGATAACTTCTGATTCGCTTGTTCAGAAACAAGAGCAAAAATTAAATAGGCAGCAAAATGAAGCAGTAGTCTATGGCTCATCTCTGATTCCCGTCAATAAAAACGAGTTGTCGGTTGAATCTAATCCAGCCGGTCTTATCCAATACGATCGCATCACTCAATCATAACAAGCATTGAAAACCTGCACACTGAACGAGAATTCATGGCAAAAATTTACAGTCAAAAAAGCGACAGGCTAACAACAAACAAAGTCAGATTTCAATTATCTCGACCTCCCGACAACTCACGCTCAAATTGTTGGACTACTGGTCGGCTGGTCAATCTTGGATTCACGTGAGGTCGGTTCTGCAACAGCCACTGTTGTGCTTCTTGTCCAGACATCCCGCGATATTTCATCAGCCAGCAAATAGCGACCGTTGCGCTTCTCGCACGGCCCGCTTTACAGTGAATGTAAACCGTTTTCTCATTGGCCACATTTTGCTGAACAAACTCGACCGCACGACAGACGTCTTCGAAGCTGGGGTGGGTAAAATCGATGGTTGGCATTCGAAATTGATCGATCCCAAATTTCTGATACTCCTTCACCGGTCCTTCGTATTCTTCGCAAGTATTGACGACGGCGCCGACCGATTCCTTACTGGCCAGCTTTTCAATATCCGACGCGAAAGGCATCGCCCCAACTATGACGAATGGATCAACAGAATCCCACCAGTTCCTCACTCTCAATACTCGACCAAGCAATATGTTCCATCCCAAAGTAGGATAGAAAATCACTTGAGCCTTGATTCGGTTTAACGCTCGTGAGAATGACATATTCGTTCGGCTTGACAAAAACCCGTTTGTTCCTGGATTGTATCATCTTAGCAAGACCTCCATTGCGAGTTCAGTTGGAAGTAAATTGCCGGGATACACTTAGTATTCGCGAAACATTTATTACCGGCTTGCATAGTGAATTACCCACAAAAATCGAATTTTCAGTGACGCTAGCCGGCAGC
>JBCCSJ010000237.1:0-9141 GCA_039200505.1 Planctomycetota bacterium
CGATTTTGTTAAAGCCGTTTACCGGTCAGCAAATTCACCAAATGATCGCAGAACAAATCTTTCATCGGGTTGACGAAAGTTTTGGCGAGAAGCAGCGATAGTGGAATTCACCCCAATTCCTTTTCTAAACGCCCAAACAATTGTGTCAGTCGGTGCCCGACTTAAATCTACCCAATGTTAGGATTCGCTGATTCCTGCAATTTTTTTATCACTTCGGGAAGTGGAAATTCGAGGATCGACGCTTCACCCAATTGCCGGATCTCTTGCAGCCTTTTCCAGCCGCGAGTGATCAACCGCTCTCTCTTTTCGACATACTCTGGATCGAGATAGGCTTTGGAAAATTCGTCATCTAAAATCACCGGTTCGAATTTTTCGTCGACGATAAACTGAGCCAGGATAGGATTACAGCGAATATGTTTTTCGGGCAGTTCGTGCAACAGTTCTGGGTCCACCAAACCGGTCACATAGCGAAGATAAAGATCGCTTTCAGTCACGTTTTTGACGTCTTCGCCACAAACGGCACATAAATATCCCTGATCGCATTTAGCCAAACCAACGACTTCCTTTGTTTGGGAACACTCAAGAGTTCATTTAATCGTTAAGTCCGAGGACATCGTACATGTTATAAAGTCCGGGCGTTTGCGACGTCACGAATTTTGCTGCAGACAACGCTCCCGATGCATAGCAATCCCGATTGCTCGCCGAAACTTTGAGTTCTATAGTTTCACCTAGCATTCCAAAAACGATGGTGTGTTGGCCTGGATTGTCGCCGGTTCTGACAGCATGGTATCCAATTTCATTGCGTGGGCGTTCGCCGACCATTCCTTCTCGTCCATGAACGTGCTGGTCGATTCCCATCGCCTGGCCGACAATTTCTCCAAATTTGAGGGCAGTGCCACTGGGAGAGTCCGCCTTGTATCGGTGGTGCCTTTCAATGATCTCAACGTCGACACCGCTGGCGTGATTTTTTAGGGCCTGGCCGGCCATTTCAACCATCTTCATCGAGAGGTTGACGGCGAGGCTCATCGAGGGTGCCCATACGATTGGAATTTCTTCACTCCCCTTTTGCATCAGTGCAATGGTGCTGTCTGTCAGCCCGGTTGTTGCCATGACCAATGGTGTTTTCCAATGAAGACAATGATTGACGGCAGCCTCCGCACCGGGCGGATGAGAGAAATCGATCACGACGTCCAGGTCTTCGGGAAAACTGGACTGAAAAGGAACGGAATTCTGGTCAATCCCTGAACTTAGGCCCGAATCCTGACCCAGTTTGGGATGATCATTCGCCTCGATGGCGGACACGATCGAAATGTCAGGATCTGAATGGCCGAGGACGATTAAACGGGCTCCCATTCGACCGGCCGCACCACTGATTGCAATTTTGAGCATCTTTTTCCAATTGACTAAGTCGAACCGAAATTGGGAGCGAATCTGAGACTTTCTAGGAACCAATCAGGCTTGCCTTCGTACCAACAAATAGGCGGCCAAAGGGCTGACGGGCTGTCCAGTTCAAACAGTCCACTTTTCGGCGTAAACATGAGAATTGATACAAACGTAAAGTATTGTTTGCCAACGGTTTATGATTCTGGTTGTCGCAAAATGATACAAACTGTTTGACGTCAAAAAGGTGCGACCCTAGAATACGTCGCTCGATTCGGAGGTTGGTGCGGCGTCCGATTCTGATATCGCCCAAACAACGGATAGAACGGAGAATGAATATGAAAATGAAGAAAGCAGATGTCAAGCCTTTCAAGGAGTTGCTGCTGAATCTGCGTGCTCGCCTAAGGGGGGATGTGTCGACAATGGCTGACGCCGCATTGTCGAGGTCCGGTGGTGGTGCTGGCGGATCTGCTGTCCCCAGTCACATGGCTGATTTGGGTAGTGATACCTATGAACAAGACAACACGATTCTGCTGATGAACAACGAGGGCGAAACACTTAATCAGATTGAGGCTGCCCTTGAACGGATCGAAAAGGGAATTTATGGTATCTGCGTTGAATGCTCGGCCAAAATTCCGAAAATGCGCCTGAAGGCGATCCCGTACACACCTTATTGCGTTAAGTGTGCAAGTGAGATCCAAGATCCCCAATTCTAATATCCACGAATCACAAAAACACCTCATTCAGGGCGACCGACTTCCAATGAATCGGTACGCCCTGTTTTTTTTGCCATGCTTGATCGGACTAGGTCTCGATTTGTGGACCAAACATATCACGTTTAAGACCTACTTTGATCCTTATGCTCCCCAACAACCACTCTGGTGGATTGACGGGATTCTGGGGATTCAAACCTCAACCAATCCGGGAGCCTTGTTTGGAATCGGAAGCGGGTTGAGCACCGTATTCGCCGCTTTTTCAATCATCGCGTTGACTGGAATTTTGGCGTGGATGTTCTTGTTTAAAGGGGCGCACGATCGTTGGCTCACGTTTGCTTTGGGTTTAGTGTCCGGTGGAATTTTAGGCAACTTTTATGACAGGATCGGATGGGGACACGATCCAACTTGGCCCGAAATAATCTCTGGCAACGTTCGGGATTGGATTCATTTTCGATTACAGGGCGTCCCTTTCTTTGATCCCTGGCCCAACTTCAATATTGCCGATTCGGCCCTGGTTTGTGGTGCGGCGTTGCTCATGATTCACGCTTTTCTGTTTTACGAACCCGATTCCGAATCGGACAACCAACCAAACTTATCGCCAGAATCTGAACCGAATCCCGACTCAGATGGTGCAGAGACTTCGCCGTAAATCTTTTCGTCCAGACCGCGGTCGAAACTAGATAGTGGTTGGCCCCGTGTAACTCCGACTATATCTTGGTCCTAACAAGGAAACCAATCCATTGAACGCTTCCGAAGTCGAATCACGATATCGCCTCGCCCAGCAGTTGTGCATTGAGGCTGGCAAATCGACGCTCCGTTATTTCCAAACCGACGGATTCGAAGTAGAAAAAAAAGGGGATGGTTCACCGCTAACGGTAGCCGATCGTGAAGCCGAAACGCTGATCCGGAAAAAGGTACAGTCCGAGTTTCCAGATGACACGATTGTGGGAGAAGAATTTGGCACAACCGAGGGAACTTCTGAATTTGGGTGGATTCTTGATCCGATCGACGGCACCAAATCTTTTATCAGCGGAGTGCCGTTGTATGGAACGATGATTGCCGTGGAGCATTGCGATCGCCGAAAATCTGAAACTCGAAAAGCTATTCTTGGGGCGGTCTATTTCCCCGGATTGGATGTCGGAATTCATGCCTGTCGGGGGAAAGGTGCCTGGGCATTCGAAGGCCAAAAAACACCCCAGCGGGCAAATGTTTCAGAGCAAACGGATTTGTCAGAATCTGTTTTTGTGACTTCTGGGATGGAAGGTTTTTACGATCGAAAGGCGCAAGAACTGTACCACGAGTTGTCTAGCAGAGTCTATTTTTCGCGGACGTGGGGCGACGTATACGGGTATTATCTTGTCGCCACCGGGAAATTGGAATTGATGATCGATCCGATCCTTAATGTGTGGGACGCGGCGGCAGTTCAGCCGATTATCGAAGAAGCGGGGGGGCAGTTTACCGACTGGAATGGAACTTCGTGCATCGACGGAGGGGATGCAGTTGGATCCAATGGACGTGTTCATTCCGAAGTGATCGAAATCTTAAAACGTGCTCCTCGGCAAACTGGATAATACCGTAGGTCAAATCGTTTATTATAAATAACATCAACGCGATGCAGGGAGAGTCATGGTCGATGCGAACCGCGATCAATTTCTTATCAACCCTATTTTTATTGGCTTGTTATGTTCAGCATTCGTTTGGATTGGTTACTTTAGAAAACCAGAATTGTTAATCTTGATCGCAGGATCGTCGACGGGGTAAAAGTAACCGGGCGAGGATTCGGCTGGGACAGGCAACTGATCGGATGGCTTTGTCTCGTCCAGATACGATAACGGAATCGTTCTTCCGATCAGTTCTGCATATCGACTTTCACCAAGGCATCCGTAAGGATCGGAGTTGACACCGGCATAGCCGTTATCGCTTCGTTTGTATTGGCTCAATTTGATATTGTCGAGCGGATTCAGAAAATCAATGATCCGTTTGGGCGGGCATTGGCTGTATCGTGAGGAAGCTTTGCCGGGAAAACAGTGGTCCAGTTTGGCGGACATCGGCCGCGGCCAGTACACCGAATAACGAGGGCGTTTGTTGGGATGCTTTTTTTCACACTGGCAACCTCCGATCTCAGATTCAACGTAAGGTCGCCCGTTTCTTCCAACGATATCCCATTTGTGTTGCGGTAATGAACTTGGTCGAGTGCATTGGTTGCAAGGTACCCTTGGATCAATCGGAATCGGATTCCGTTGTCGGTAAATGGAATAGTCGATTCCATAATGAGGTGGCAGCTTTTTACTGGTCTTCTTGGTTTGTGGATTACCCGTGGCGGAATTCGTTTTCGACTTTTTTTTGCTCGCTCCGGAACCGTTGGCCTGTTTTAAAATGGAATCATAAGTGCGTGGTCGCGTCTGCGAACCAGCCGACGGACGCTGTGATGGGAGCTTTTGACCTGAACCCGAATTCATCGGATTTTGTTGCTGATTTTCCAACAGCTGAATCTTTTGTTTGAGCTTGTTCAATTCGTCGTTGATGTTCTGACTCTGTTGTTGGGTCAGAGGAGAACTTACATTGGAGTACTTGGAATTTTTCGATTGGTATTGAGGCAAAGAATCCGTTACAGCCGGATATTGAACGGGATACGATTGGGCGTTTGCTGTTAGACTGGACAGCAGGACGAGACAACAGAAGTGGAAGATTACGGCTAAATTTCTCTGCAATGGCATCGGAGTTCCAACTGAAAGGCTCGTATCACAAACGTCACATCGGTCAAAAACGATACGACCCTTAAAGTTGCTCAAAGAAGGACTGCTGACGTGATTTGGCGAAACTTTGACGGTCACCGAAATGGTGCAGATCGCGAAAGAAATCCGGTTGAGCGAATTATATCCGGCAAAAAGGGCAGTTTTTGAATCCGCACCCTTTGAATTCGAGCATCCATCAGGTTTACTGGAATCAATCGCTCAACTTCGGTCAATCAACTCGATCGAAGGGGCATTTCATCATGGATATCAGACTATGACACAGGTATTTTTCATGTCGGATAAGTGCATCAAGTCAATGCTGCGGTCGGTTTTGGGGTTGTTGGTCGTTGCAACTTCGTTGATTTTTGTTGGGTGCGAAACCAACGATTATCAACCAATCATCTTCAAAAATAAACTCAAAGAACTGGAAGACGAAGTTCGAGTCTTGAGGGAAGAGCTTCGCGAACTAAAGGGAGGATCGTCGGAGGTAGCGACATCTGATTCTACTGGCAAAGAAAAAACAGCAGTCAATGACGAAAGCACTGATTCGACTTCGAAATCTGCCGAACCGGAAATCACTACTACCCCTGAAGACGAAGCGGCAGCACGAGAAAGACTTGAAAATTCAGATGTGTTTTTCGAAGTTGACGAAGATGGCTACGTGGTCGAAGCCGATTTGTTGGAAAATACCAACCAGGAATTGGTCGATCAACTTTCTTCATTCCCCAAGCTTTCGAAATTAATTCTTGACGGAACCAAGGTGACTTCGGAAACGTTTGATTCGTTGTCAAAACTGAAAAATCTTGCCTATCTGGATATCGAAAGAAGCGTCATTGATGGCGAATCGATTGGGAAGTTAAAAGACTTGCCGAAGTTGACGTTTCTGCAGCTATTCAAGGCGACGATTTCGGAAGATGCGATGGAAGCTCTTTCAGAATTTCCCGCTCTGGAACAGATCCGATGTGCGCAAACCAGGGTTGGTGACGATGAGCTTCAACATCTCAGTGGTCTTAAAACGTTGAAGGCGATTGATTTAAGCGATTGCAATCGGGTTTCGACTCTGGGCTTGGAGGCTCTAACCGAATGTCCGAATTTGGTGTTTTTAAAAGTTTGGGGAAAAAGTATTGGCGATCGGTCCATGGATGTGGTCGCAAAAATGAAATCGCTGAAGGTTTTGGGCTTAAATGATACGGCAGTCACTGACGAAGGTATCGCGAAATTGAGCGACTTGGATTTAACGGAAGTACATCTGTTTCGCACCCAAGTTGGTGATCAAGGGCTCGAGGTCCTCTGCTCGATGCCTAACATCGTGCACCTGAATCTGAGGGACACTCGCGTTTCGGACGAGGGATTAAAACAATTAGTTGCTCTTAGTAAGCTTAAAAAATTGGACCTGAGTGAATGCAACTCTCCTGGAGTGACTGATGCTTCAGGGGCGACTTTTGCACAACTCGATTCTCTTGCATCGCTCAACTTGTGGAGTACTAAGTTTTCCGACGACGGTGTTGAAAGTTTGTCGGGATTGTCGAATCTTACTTGGCTGAATCTCGACAATACCAAGATATCAGATTCCGCTCTCAAAACTCTGGAAGGGATGGATCAATTAACATGGATCCATCTTGGCAAAACTGAAATCACCGATGCCGCAGTTCCGTCACTTCTGAAGCTGGAAAATCTGACCTATCTCAACATTTCTTACACCAAAATTTCTGAGGATGGATACTACGAATTAGACGACTTTTTCACCCCTAACGGTTGCGAAGTTGTGCAGCCGTAATTGGCAGGCACCTAGTTTGAACTTTGAATTAAGTCTTCAATGTAGTTTTTGAATTCCTTCATGTCCGATGGAGGGTTTCCGGGACCGATTACGAGAGGGCCATGCTCAGGATCCGGGCGAAGTCCATGGCTTCCCCGAACCAGTGTGGCGTCCAAAGGGATGACGTCCATGCGGTAACGAAGTCCGATTTTCTTTCGAATCAATTTCCGCATAGCTCTCAATTTGGAAGTGATAAACAACTCGCACGGATCATACCCCGGTTTTCGGTGGATATCGACGCAGCGGGCGAAATCGGGAGCGTCCCGATCGTCTTGCCAATAATAATACGTGAACCAACTGTCCTCTTCAGCCATTGCAATTAATTCACCACTGCGGGGATGATCCAGCTCGATGTCGCCCGGGAAGACTACGTCTTTGATGCCCGGTGATGATTCGAGAATCGACTTTACGTTTGGAATTCTGTTAGGATCGCGAACATAAACGTGAGCAAGTTGGTGATCTGACACGGCAAACGCGTGGCACTCCCCGGGAATAAGCATCTCGCCGAATGGTCCTTTTCGGATGTGCAGCAGCTTGTTGTACCGTAAGATTCGATTGATGTGCACCGGACGATGAACCGGAACCAGACCATATTCAGAAACAATGACGATGCGGGCGTCGATTTCATTGGCTGCTTCGACGATCGTTCGGACACAGCCATCGACCTCCGCAACTCTGTGAGGATCTTGGTGCGGCAATCGTTGAAAGTCGTAATCGAGGTGAGGCAAATAGGTGAGCGTAATTTGTGGTTTTTTCCGTCGTAGGACCAGCGCCGTGGCATCCGCTATCCAACGCGAACTTGGAAGCCCAGCACTGGGACCCCAGAAACTGAAAAATGGGAAAGGGCCGAGCTGACCAGTCAGCTGACATTCGGTAAAGTCCAGAATATCGAAGACTTTTGAGCCATCGGATCCGTAGTGAGGTTTGGGGGTGGCACTATACCGGACCCCAGACCCTTGATTGAACCACCAAAACATCTTCGCGGTGTCCAATCCTTCATAAAACTTGTCCGCCTGGATCAAAGAGTTTGCCTGTTGCCAAAATCGGATCTCTTGGGTGTCTCGATAGTACCAACCATTGCCAACGATTCCATGTTTTCGGGGAGCCAAACCGGTCAGCATGGTCGCCTGCGAAGTGCAGGTGACAGCCGGAAATGGAGCGGTCCAGTGTTGCACCGTACCCAGTTCCTTGAGTGTAGTGGTGTGTTCCAGCAGGCCAGGCGTCAGACCGACAACGTTGATGATACAAATCGGTTTCATGGCATCCCGTTTCAATTTGATGTCATCCAGTTTGAGATTGCGTTTCGGCAATTAAAGGTGCAAGAAAACGGTAGGCGGATTGGAGCGTGGCGACTCCGTTGGGTGAATAGTCTTCTAATTCGACCTGAATTCCGTTTTTGTATCCCGCCCTCCCAAGTGATTCCAGGATCGGTGGAAAGAAGACTTGGCCAGACCCGAAAAGAAGATGTTCGTGGGAGCCAGCCAATGCGTCGGACACATGGACGTTGATGATTTTTTCACCCCATTGGTCGATAAATCCTCCAACGGGAACCTCCGCCGCACAAAACATATGGGCAACGTTGAGAGTCAGGTTGATCCTTCGATGAGGAAGTAAATGAAATAGGCGATCAAATCTTCCCAAACTGTCAATGAGCATGTCTGGTTCCGGTTCCAAACCGATTTCTACGTTTCGCTGGTCTGCGTAGGCCAATAGGGGTGAAAGCTGGCTGACCAATTGGTCAATTGCAGCGTTGAAAGTCATGGTTTGTGGACAAGGGCCAGAAGAAATTGAGACGCAATAACTGTCTAGCTCTTCCGCTAGATCGATACAGTGTTTTAAAAATTCAGCTCTTGATTCCGATTTCTTTCGATCGGGTTCGACCAATCCGGGCAAAAAGGCCTGAGAAGGGTCGAGTAAAAATCTGGGATTGGCTTCGATGCAACTTGTCAGATTCATCGATCGCAACCGGTGCTTGATTTTTTGCAATTGAACTTTCGCAGAACGATCAAATGGACTTAAACAATGATGGTCTACCGCAATTCCGATGCTGCGATATCCTGTATCAGCAATCAAGTCAATGGCATCGAGAATGTTATGATGCATCAAGCCGATTGTGTGATAACCAAGTTGCATTCAATGTTCCTGTGATTCAAGTCGATCGGATTATCTTTCCAAGGCACAACGAGGGTAGCAATAGGGAGGCGACCACAATGGCAAAAATTGGGCGATTTCCAGCGACCAGGTAACACTGAACCGCATCCAATAAGATCAAGCTCTTCAAGACAGAAATAACCGCCGCCTGAATTTTTCGGGGCCTCTCAGTCATGATTGCTGAAAACGTTGATCGAAGAATCGGGTAGCAAATCAATCCAATAAAAATCGGTAGGATATTTTGCTGGGTGGATGAGATTCCGATCCCGGGATCTGGACAGTAACTTGCGAATGCCATCCCTAGCAGGCCAATCAGAATAAGCACGCCACCAGATCTAAGCAA
>JBCCSJ010000238.1:0-9138 GCA_039200505.1 Planctomycetota bacterium
CCCAGGGCATAAACATCCCACCCAGAATCAGGAACTGCTGTGGTATCAGCTTGCTCGGGGGCCATGTAAAACAGAGTTCCCAAAGCTGCCGACTGATCCGAAGTCAATCGGGACTGACCGAAATCAGCCACCCTTGGACGGCCGCCTTCGTCTAACAGCACGTTTCCCGGTTTAAGATCGCAATGCAAAATCCCTTTCCCGTGAAGATGCATCATCCCCAATGCCAACTCGCGAAAAAGTTCGACCGCTTCTACCGTGTCAATACTGCCTTGAAATCTCAGCAAATCTTCCAAAGAGCCATGTTCGATATACTCCATGACGTAGTAGGGTGGCTCAGCTTCCCAACCGACGTCCAACAGCTGAACCACGTACCGATCCGCAGAAAGAACAACCAGTTTTTCGACCTCATCAGCCAGCCTTTTGATTTGTTGGCCACTCCCATGAAGATAAAACTTGATTGCCACCTGACGTCCAGTTTTCAAATCGGTTGCTAACCAGACTTCGCCATACGACCCTCTTCCGACAAATCCCTGAATTCGATAACCAGGCGGATTCGATGGCGGCCGAATTGGCTCAAGGCTCAATTCCCGAGCCTTGGCAAGTTCTTCGTTCGATTGATGCTGAGTCCTATCGGAAGACATTCGTTTTACAATCCGATCAAAAGTGGCAGACTTCCGTCAAACGATACACAATTTAACGCGTCCAAAAGTAAGCATAAGCTACGCTTACATCTTATCAGAATTCAAAATTTGACGAGTCATTCGGTAACATCCGATACTCATCAAGACCAAGATCGCAGCACCTAACAATAGAGCTGGGCTTGCCGAAGCCGTGACGAAAATCAAAAAGGCACCCAGGGAAATTAAAAAACTACCTGGGACGACGACCACCGACAACCAAAACCGGTTTCGTGTTTGTTTCAATCCAATCTTACTTACCGAAACGAACCCAACGATTCCTACGGTCGCCAACACGATTGAACAGAGGATGGCCATGTACCATCGTATTTCATCCGGTTTCTTTGAATCAGTTGTGGCAACCAAGAATGGAATTTGGACTATAAAGATCTGACCCATCAGATCCGAAATTGAGAATCGATACTTCTGTTTTCCACTACGGTCACCCGCCGAGTCAATCAAAATCAATACTTTGACGCTGATAACGATGCTGACCGTGCAAAGTAACGCTAAAATAAAAATTCCTGTCATCGACTCATTTTCCTAGCTGTTGCCCAATCCTCACGGCAGCCTTAACGCAATCACCATTGGTGATTCATTAAAACCGCTCGCGTCGCAAAGTTTCAAATTGGATTGGCTTCGGCTTCCAGTTGAAAGAAAATTTGCCAACAGTTTTTTGCCAAAAATATGAAAACCAAAATTGTCTTTATCCGAAAACGGCTTAAACAAAACATTCGATTTTACGGATCCGTCATTCTTGCTATTGCGATACTGTCTGGGTTACCAAGACCTTGTTTTTGTCAAGATGCTCCTGGAGTCAACATTTTTTCGACCGAGATCCCTGAAACTCACGTTGAAGATCCTGCCGTTACCGTCTTAAAAGACGGCACCATTCTCGCGAGCATGACACTGGGCCATAAAGACAAACGTGACGATCGACAGACCACCATTTTCGCCTCGCAATCTGGCGGCAAAACCTGGTCAAAAATCGCCACAATCGATCAACTGGACGGAGCCTCCATTCTACCGATCGACGGTCAACTTTTTGTGACAGGTACCAACTCAAAAAGTGGGGCTTTCGTGATTTCCAAATCAGTAGATCAGGGTCGAACTTGGTCAAAGCTCCAAGTGCTCGATTCGAAGGAGCTTTTCTGCCACCCCCAACCTTTAATGAGGCATTCGGGACGATATTGGAGATCACTCTATTCCCGCGAAAGCGACCGACAATTGCACCTGTGGATTTTGTCTGCTGCTGACGAATCTAATTTGATGGATCCGGCCAGCTGGCAAAGGTCTAAAACCAGTGTGGCCATCGATAAAAATATTCTTGGCGGAAATCGCGAGTTTCTTATCCATGGCAATGTCCTTCCCGCCCCCGATGGAACGATTAAGTGCATCGCAACATGCGGGCCAGATTTTATTGATAGGGCTGGCGTACTGTCCGTTTCAGCTGATGGTTCCGATGTTTTTTTCAGCGGGCCAGAAAATGTCATTTCGATGCCTGGCGGTCGAACCAAATTTACGATTCGATATGACGAACAATCCAAAAAGTATTGGACCGTCGCCAATCAACAGTCCGATCCCTACGCGGTTCGAAACGTTGTGGTTCTTGCTTCGTCGGAGGATTTAATTTCGTGGAAAATTGAATCGGTGGTCTGGCGACATTTTGAAACCGTTAACCATGGCCTCCGATGTATCGATTGGGATTTTGACGGCGACGATATCGCTGTCGTTAGTGGACTGGCTTGGAAGAAACCACATCGCACTCCAAATCACTTGAATTTTCTCCGGCTGCGACGATTCCGATCACTTGACCGCCGACAGGACCGTCCATGGTTAGGAAACGAAGTGAGACTTGTCCATGAAACTTCCAGTTTAAAAATTAGAGGCATCAATTGTTATTTGGCTGATCTTGAAAATGGATGTAATGGATACCACGGATGGCGAGTCCGCTTCGCCGATATTCCCTCAAATTTTCAAGGCTGGAAATTTACGAAAACCCGAGGCGGAACTTTAGCGACCATCGAAGTCGAAGCCAAAAAAAATCAGGAATTATTCATGTCGACCGTTTTGAAAGGGGACCCGATCGACATCACCGGCTGGCAACTCGTTGACGATAACGCATTCACGCATGAAGGAAACAAAAACACTCAGGCTTTGTTTTCCAAGTCGGTCAAAAGGGGTGAAAAAGTTCTTTTACCGCAGGGTAATTGGACCGGGTCTTTCTTGCTTTTTCCGCCGGATTGAACTGGATCGGTTATATCAACTTGACGTGTGAAGGAACCTTCAAAATCACCGACCTCAAACTCGTCCGTCGATTCGTTCCAGTAAACCGACTGTTTGATCGAATATTCCATCCAACGCAACGGATAACTGGCCTCTCTGCTGATTCGCCAGAAAAAGAATTGATGCTGAGAATCAAATTCTGGCGAATCAAGTCGATTGACTTTCGCTGGTTCTTAAGCCAAACTCGAATTACAAACTTTCGGATGGTCCGGTCACAAGTTCGATTGTGACGTTTCGATAGCTCATGGTCCAAGAACATTGATCCGATAGCATCGGATTCAACTTTTTATAAACCGGCCAACCTATTTAGTCACGTAATTCACTCTTTATCCTAGGCGCGACAATGAAAAAACTGTCTGGTCTGCTATGTGTTTTCCTTTTTCTGATTTCCACCGCGAGCCTCATGGCACAGGAAAAAGCAGAAGAAAAAAATGAGACTGGGATTACGTCGGGTCTTCTGTCTGCACTGAAACTTCGCAGCATTGGTCCGGCATTTATGTCTGGGCGAATCAGCGATCTTGCGGTTGACTCTAACAACCCGAACCACTGGTACGTAGGTGTAGGTTCGGGCAACGTTTGGAAAACGACAAATGCCGGAACTACGTTTGAACCAATCTTTGAAAACTACAGTTCTTATTCGATCGGTTGCATCACAATTGACCCCAGTAATAGCTCAACCGTTTGGGTCGGGACGGGGGAAAATGTTGCCGGACGTCATGTAGGTTACGGCGACGGTGTGTATGTCAGCCATGATGCCGGAAAAACTTTCAAAAATTCTGGGCTGAAAGAGTCGGAACACATTTCAAAAATCATTGTTCATCCCAACGATTCCAACACAATTTTCGTCGCATCCCAGGGGCCCCTCTGGTCACCCGGTGGACAGCGAGGTCTCTTCAAATCGACCGATGGCGGCAAAACTTGGAAATGCGTCTTGAGCAAAGGTGAGTTCACTGGAGCGACTGATGTTGCCATGGATCCCAAAAATCCATCCATCCTATACGCCGCGATGCACCAAAGACACCGAACAGTTTGGGCATTACTGGATACCGGGCCAGAATCAGGGATTTATAAATCGACAGATGGTGGCGAAAATTGGACCGAATTAAAATCTGGACTTCCAGGCGGCGACAAAGGAAAAATGGCGATCCAGGTTTCGCCCCAGAAATCAAATGTTGTCTATGCCGCCATTGAATTACCGGACCGCAAAGGTGGATTTTACCGGTCTGACAACTTCGGTCAGACTTGGCAAAAAATGTCGGACTATGTTGCCGGGGGGACCGGACCTCATTACTACCAGGAAATATACTGCGATCCCCATCGTTTCGATGTCGTGTACCACGCCAACGTCCGACTGGGACGTACTCAAGATGGTGGCAAAACGTTTGAATCAGTCTCGCGAAGCACGAAACATGTCGACAACCATGCCGTCGCATTCAGCCCGATCGACGATCAGTTTCTGCTCGTCGGGTGTGATGGTGGGCTCTATAAGTCTTACGACAATGCCGCATCGTATCAATTTTGCGGCAACCTCCCGTTGACTCAGTTTTACAAAGTCGATGTCGACTATGACTATCCGTTTTATCATGTCGTTGGAGGAACCCAGGATAACAATACCCAGTACGGTCCAACTCGAACCGGTAATATTCAGGGTATTGCGAATTCGGACTGGCGGATCACCATCGGCGGAGACGGCCACGATAACGCAATCGACCCCGAAGATCCAAACATCATTTATTGTGAGTCGCAGGAAGGCTATATCCGAAGGTTTGACCGAAAAACGGGACAGTCGGTCGATGTCAGGCCTCGTCCTGGCGCTGGCGAAAAAGACTTTCGTTTCAATTGGGATTCGCCCATCCTTATCAGCCCGCATGATCATAAAAGAGTCTATTTTGGATCCAAACATCTTCATCGCTCTGATGACCGGGGAGATTCATGGAAGAAAGTGAGTCCTGATCTTTCCCGTAACATTAATCGGCACGAATTAAAAATCATGGGCCGAGTCTGGGGGATCGACGCTGGAATGGATCTATACGCCATGTCGCAATATGGCAACATCACGTCAATCAGTGAGTCTCCGGTTGTTGAAGGACTTTTATACGTCGGTACCGACGATGGTTTGATTCAGGTATCTGAGGACAGCGGTGAAAACTGGCGCAAAGTCGATCAAATTTTTGGGGTTCCTGAATACTTTTTCGTCAACGACATCAAAGCTGACAAGCATGACCCGGACACCGTCTATGCCTGTGTTGACGACCACAAAACAGGTGATTACCAACCTTATCTGATCAAAAGCACCGATCGCGGTCGGACGTGGACTTCGATGGTTGGAGATCTACCTGACCGGCATCTGATTTGGAGGTTGGAACAAGATCACGTTAACCCAAAACTATTCTTTTTAGGAACCGAGTATGGACTTTATTGCTCCATCAATGCGGGTGAAAACTGGTTAAAAATGTCCGCTGGTGCACCAACCATTCCATTTCGGGATCTTGCGATTCAAAAACGAGAAAATGACCTGGTCGGAGCCACTTTCGGTCGCGGATTTTACGTCTTGGACGACTACTCGCCGTTGCGAGAACTGAACGATGAACTCATCATAGAAAACGAGCTTTATCTTTTCCCGGTTCGAAAAACGCTGTGGTATATGCCTGAAGACAAACTTGGTGGCAGAAAGGGATGGCAGGGAGATAGCTTTTTTATCGCTTCCAATCCTGATCACGGAGCGACATTTACTTATTACGTTCGTGATGAATTCAAATCGAAAAAGCAAATTCGAAAAGAGAAAGAATCCAAACTGGCCAAAGCAGGATCCGATGTCCCCATTCCGACCTACGAAGAATTAGAAGCAGAAGCCAACGAAGATATTCCTCGAATTTATTTTGAAATTACCAATCAATCAGGGGACATCGTCGCTCGCGTCAACGCCACCACGGCAAAGGGCTTGCACCGGACGACCTGGAATATGCAGCAAGCCGGTATGACTCGATTCGGCGGACCTCTCGTTCCGCCGGGACAGTATTCGGCCCAAGCTATCAAAGTTCACGGCGGCGAAATGAAGAAACTTGGCAACGCCCAAAACTTTGAATTGGTCTCGATCGTTGATTCTTCGCTTGAAGAGCAAGACTACATCGCCAAAACGAAATATCTTGGCAAAATTGCCAAGCTCCAAGACTCAATTCAGGCAGTCAGCAACTCGGTTAATCAAGCCCAGGAACGACTTTCTGAGATTCGAACACTCATTCAGAATCACCCGAAGTCCGATAGTAGTTTGCTAAAAACCTACCGCGAAGTTGAAATGGCGTTGAAAAAGCTTGACCAATCCCTGTCCGGAAATCAAATGATGGAAGATCGTTCCGAACAGACGGTCCCGACCGTCGGGGCTCGTGTTAGCAACGTCGTCTATGGGTCGATGAGGAATACTTATGGGTTTACAGAAACCCAAAAGGAACAGATCGAGATCGCCAAAGAAGAATTTGGGGCAATTTCGGAACTGGCTAAAAAGGTTCTGGAAATTGATATGAAGCTATTTGAGGAGCAACTTGATGATGCGGGGATTCCTTGGACTCGCGGCCGGGCAATCCCGACTTGGAAATAGGAGCGACTTAATCGCCTAGATGCGATTTAATCGGCTCAAGTAACTTTGCTGTAGAGTCATGAACCTTCGTCTAATTGTTTCAAAAACTCTTCTGCATTCTTGAGGTGCGTTTTTCTTTTGTCGGAATTCATCTTTTTTGCCATGCTGCACATCATTGCCCAGCGAGGATTTTTGGCCAAGTCCTCGCTATGATTCCAAATCCATCGCCAGTACAATCCGTCCCAAATTTCACACCAATCACCCTTGGGATAGTGGCTCATTTTTCGAATATAAGATGATCCCGAAAAATAGGGTTTAGTCGTAATCATGCCTCCGTCCGCGTTCTGGCTCATAGCATAAACGTTTGGAACCATTACCCAGTCGTAACTGTCGATAAATAATTCCATAAACCAACGGTAAATCTCATCGGGATCAAACTCGCACAAAAACATGAATCCTCCTAGCACCATCAGTCGCTCGATGTGGTGACAGTATCCTGTTTTTAACAATCGCTTGATGGTGTCATCGACAGGCACAATGCCAGTCTTGCCAGTGTAGAAACTTTCCGGAATGCTACGATGGTGTTCCCAATGATTCGTCGTACGCATTTGGACACCCAGGTCTTCGTATGTGGCTCGCATGAATTCTCGCCAACCGATCACCTGCCGAATAAATCCCTCCAACGAGTTGATCGGAATTTCATAAGACTCAGCAAATTTTAGCGTGGTTTTGACCACCTGATCTGGCGTAAGCAATCCGATGTTGAGTGCCGGTGTCAGAATACTGTGCCACAACCAGCTTTCACCCTCGACGATTGCATCCTCGTAAGCCCCAAACTGAGTAAATCTGTACTCCAAAAAGTATGTCAACCATTTTTTGGCGTCGCGATGGCTGGTCGGGAAATATAGCTCGGACAGTTCGCCAAAATTATCCCCAAACCTTTCTTCAACGTACTCAACAGCAGATTGATCAATCGAGTCCCGTTTGAGACTCAAATTTTCTGGGATTTCGGAAAGCAACTTTTTGGGGACCTTTTTTCGATTGTCCTCGTCAAAACTCCATTTGCCGCCGATAGGTTGATCGCCTTCCATCAAAATATCGTTGCGGGTTCTCTGAAACTTGTAAAAATCGGCCATAAACCATCGTTTTTTGCCTTCCCGGTATTCAAAATTCTCTTCCGGAAGATTCAAAAACATGGGCGTGTTCAGAAACTCGATGGAATAGTCTTTTGACTCAGCAATTCGATTCAGCCTTTTAGTCAACATGAAATCGACGGGGTCCGCCAACAGAAATTCACCACCATTATCTGTTGAAAGTTGATCGAGTGTCTTCTTAAGTGAATGTTTGCCGGGCTGATATTCGACGTAAACAACGTCGTACTCTTTTTTCTGTAGCCAGGATTCAAACCTTTTCATGGTCGCCCGATGCAACCAAAGTTTCTGTTTATGAAACTGAGCTGGATAAAATTCGTCGCCAAAAAAAAGGCTGTCTTCGATCAGGACAATTCGATCAGGTTTGCGTTTAAATCCAGGATGTTTATCAAATAGTTGGTGGGGAAAAACGAGTAAATCCAATGCTCTGTCCTCTAATCTCAATCTGCGGATGACCAACTACATTTCAAGGGACCCGCAATTCTTCCAAAGATCCGCAGATCGGATCTACTAGATCGCTATTTCGACTTCCAAGGGTCGACCGTAGCCAACTACCCGGGTTAACGAATCCCTTTAGTCCGTCCAACTGATTCCAAGCCAATGAAATCCCTAGATTCGAAATATGCCGGTTTTCTGAGAGCGAAACTACGATCTCGATTCGTGAAAATATTTCGAATTCGGGTGTTTTGCGACCTATTTTTTTACGCACTGCTCTCATTTTGGACCTATCTTTTAGATGGCAATGAACTGAGCGAGCAATGAAATGACGAGCCAAAATACAATTCCGCCAAGCCAGCAGACCATTCGTCTCATTAGCAAAATTCAATCTGAATATATTCGCCAAATTCGTGAGCGGCGTGAATGTCATCGACAATTCATCTCACTGATGGCTGTGATCGAAGATCCTGAATCCAACTCGAGCGTCGACGCGATTACCCGAGATCTTTCATCATCGGGCATCAGTTTGATTACCAATCAATCGCTCGACTTGGACACCCAGGCCGTACTCGCGATCCGCTTGGCCCGATCCACCGATCGAATCGAAGCAACCTGCCGATGGTGCCACGCGATGGGTTCGCTTTTTATATCAGGCTGGCAATTTGAATCAGGCAATGAATGATCATCGGTAAAAGATGACTTTGGCGACCTGACGTGAATTCGATCTGGTTGTTTATTTTCAAAGTGCTGCACCTTCTGGCAGAAGGTGCCTACTACGAAGGTGCGTGCATTAAGTAGGTCCCGCTTGCCGAGCGGGAATACCGGCGATTGATAATTCATCGGTAGATAAAAGCTACGTGAAAAGTAGTAAAGCGAACTGACACGTAAGTCTTACGACTGCGGAACACCCGAACACTACGATCTGACCGAGGCTGCTCGACAGTTCTCGAAGGGCTGCACCGTCCGGCAGAAGGTGCCTACTACCAAAGTGCGTGCATTAAGTAGGTCCCGC
>JBCCSJ010000239.1:0-9100 GCA_039200505.1 Planctomycetota bacterium
ATCCGACATCGGAAATCCAATAAACCTACTGGCGATATTTCGCCCTTTCAGGGCTAGGGTTATGATACGAAATTTGGAAACCAGGGCGTTGCCCTGGGCTGGATTGTAACAGCCCTTCAGGCTGAGATTGCGCCCCGAATGGGGCAACACATATTAGCCCCAGGCAACGCCTGGGGTTTTGATCTAAAATTTCACTAGGTGAACGCGATATTCCGCCCCTTCAGGGCTAGGATTATGATATGAAATTTGAAAACCAGGGCGTTGCCCTGGGCTGGAATATAACAGCCCTTCAGGCTGAGATTGCGTCCCGAATGGGGCAACACATATTAGCCCCAGGCAACAACGCCTGGGGTTTTGATTGCCTTACTAAAAGATCTCTGGTTGCAGGCGATATTTCGCCCTTTCAGGGCTAGGATTATGATGCGAAATTTGAAAACCAGGGCGTCGCCTTGGGCTGGATTGTAACAGCCCCTCAGGCTGAGATTGTCGCCCCAATGGGGCAACACACATTAGCCCCAGGCAACGTCTGGGGTTTTGATTGCCTTACTAAGAGTCCACTAGTTTTAGGCGATATTCCGCCCTTTCAGGGCTAGAATTATGATGCGAAATTTGAAAACCAGGGCGTTGCCCTGGGCTGGATTGTAACAGCCCTTCAGGCTGAGACTGTCGCCCCGAATGGGGCAACACATATTAGCCCCAGGCAACGCCGCAACGCCTGGGGTTTTCGACCCCAACAAAATCCAAGCCCCGAGCAATTGGCGATCCAGGCTTAATCAAGTCGTCAAATTTTTTTCATCCAGGGGAGTTGTTCCATATCGACGTTGCCGCCGCTGATAATCACGCCAATTTTGGATGGTTTTTTTGCAACACCGGCGAATCGTCGAATCAGACCAACAATGGGAACGGCGCAGCTTGGTTCGATAATGATTTTGGCTCGTTCCCATACGAATCGCATGATGTCGCGAATTTCGTCTTCGTCGGCCAAAAGTATCTCGTCAACTTCATCGCGAATAAATGGCCAGGTAAGATCTCCTAAACTTGTTCTTAATCCGTCAGCCATGGTTTGTGGATTTGTCTGAGGAATAAGGGTTCCGGAATGTTTGGACTGAAAGGCGTCGTCGGCACCTGAAGGTTCGGCTCCAAAAATCAAAGCCTTGGGACGGAGCTGTCGAGTCGCCAAACAGGTCCCAGACATTAGTCCTCCGCCACCTACGGGCGCTATCACCGCATCTAGGTCACCAACCTGTTTCAGCATCTCAAGTGCACACGTTCCTTGGCCGGCAATAATATGAGGATGGTTATAGGGCGGAATCGGGACTGCCCCGGTCTCCTTTTGAATCGATTCGGCCCCCGCTAGTCGGGCTTCTAGAGTGGGCTCACACTCGGTAACTTGGCCCCCGTAGCTCTTAACGGCTGCCTTTTTGATCTCCGTTGAATTAGAAGGCATGACGATGTAGGCCTTGGTGCCGAAAATTTTAGCGGCTCTAGCCAAGGCGCCAGCATGGTTTCCAGAGCTGTGCGTGACGACCCCCCTTTCCAACTCGGATTTGGAAAGTAGGGCCAATGCGTTGGTAGCTCCTCGAAATTTGAAGGCGCCCGCTTTTTGAAAGTTTTCGCACTTCAAAAATAATCGGGTACCTACCAGATCATCTAGTGCTTCGCAGGTGACGATAGGTGTTTGATGAATGTAGGGTGAGATTCTTTCAAGAGCTTCCTCTACGTCTGAAAACGAAACCATTTTGTTCACCGTAAACGCTATTTTTCGACAGTTGTTGCCATGAAAAAACAGTTTAATTCACAAACCGGAATTGCCCGAGAGGGTTTGAGAGCAACTGGGTAAATCCGCATCGAATTCGTCCACGAAGCCGAACCTGCGACTTGGATTCGTACTCAGTCAGTCGTAAAATGCTAATAATCTCAAAACGACCAAGCAGGAAGACTGAGTGAACACCAAAGACTCCAAAGAATACGAACTTGAAGATCCAGCAACAGGGGCGGCGGCACGAAGGGACAACCCGGATCGAAGCTTGACGCTCGCTTTAGCTGCCGCTCGAACGGCAGCCGAAAACGGGGGAAACGATATCGTTGTTCTTGATCTGACAGGTCAAACCGCCATCTTCGATTACTTTGTCATCGCCACTGGTACAAGTCGTCGACAGATTCTTGCTATGAGCGAAGAGATCGATGACAAGTTAGAAAACGAACTCAATGACAAACGGATGAGTGTCGAAGGTCTTGATGACAGCAAATGGATCGTTTTGGACTATGGGACGGTTGTCATCCATTTGTTCGACGAAGAAACACGATTATTTTACAGCCTGGAAGCCCTTAAAGGGGACGCTGTTCGATTGGACCTGACCGAGACTCTGGTTGGCATCAAAAAAGCTTAACCCGATGTTACTGGTATGGGCTTGGGTCAGGAATCGGCCCGGAAAATTCCAAGTGGAAGATAAGATTCTGGAATCATTGCCGTTGGATCGACCTGAAGCCAATTTGCCAGCAGATCTGCATAAACTCTGCGATAATCGATCTGGTACTTCAAGTCTCCTCCTTCCAAGTCGGTCAGACTCGGGTGCTCCCCATGCAGGTGAGATACCTGGTTTCCGCCAAAGACAAAAACGGGTGCCGCAGTGCCATGGTCTGTTCCTCGGCTGGCGTTTTCTCTTACTCGTCTGCCGAATTCAGAAAATGAAAAAACACAAACGCGTTGATCATTTCCTTGAGCGGTTATCTGTCGCATAAACGTACCGATCGAATCACCTAAGTCTTTCAACAATCCACTGTGTGCATCCGCTTGGTTTGAATGGGTGTCAAATCCGTCAATGGATGTGTAGTAGATTCGAGTGGATAATCCGCTTCCGATTAGTTGTGCAATGATGTTCAGGTTTTGTCCAAGGCTTGTTTGAGGATACCGAAATTCATTGGAGCTTTCATTCTTTAGCTCTTCAATTCGATGGCTGGTTTCGATTGCCACATTGGCTGATTCGTAAACGTAGCCTAGCAGATCATTGTCGGATTGTGGTTTGTTTTTAACTAAGCGACTAATTTCGTTGCGTAGCTTTCGATTTCTAAAGAGTTTCAGTTCGAACTGATCCATCGATTGAATCGAAGGCACAGGATGATGCTTGGTCTTTAAAGCCAGTGGTTGTAGGCCAGACCCAAAATGAATCGCTGGTAAGTCTATTTTCGAAAAGCTTTTTTCCGCTGTGTTTCCAAGCCAGCCAGTCGTCTCAACTCCGTCAATCTGATGAGCAGTGTGCCACAAATCCATCGATTCAAAATGAGAACGGTTGGGCTGGGCATATCCAACTCCTTGAATAATTGACATTTGCTTTCGATCTAATAGCTCTTTCAAACCATCGAGCGAAGGATGTAAGCCGACATGATCATTCAGCTTTCTTACTGAGTTTTTTCCGATCGCCAAAGTGAATCTGTTTTTGTAATACTCATCATCCGCATAGGGAATTACGGTGTTGAGCCCATCATTGCCACCGCTCATTTGAACCACGACCAGAATCCGATCATCGGTTGACTTGGCAGTGTTGTGGCCGGCCCCGAGTAACATCTTGGGCAAGCTTCCAGAAAGGCTAATTGCTGCGGTAGATGCGAACGTAGAGCGGAGAAAGTCTCGACGATGATTCCTGATTTGCATCGGGTTACCTTTCAATGGTGGCCTGAAAATGGAAGGGTGATAACAATTAGCTCAATTGAAATTCAGGAAGTGCGACAAGCCAAGCCAGCTTTTGGGCTGCCCCGAATTCTGTGTTCTTTTCAAGTCTTGCAAAGGATTGTTTCGTAGCATCAGCTAACGAAGTTGCCAGTAAGTATTCTTCAAACCACTCCAGAGTACTTCCGTTATAGCTTTTCAATGCCTGTTCAAACCAGTTGTCGACACTGCCGGCCCGAAATTTGGTTTTGTCGTGAACCAATATTTCTGCCAATAGATTGGCCCGACCAAGGATCGAAGATGCGTTGATCCAGGTTTTTCCACCGGGCCATCCTTTGACGTTCGGAGGATAAAATGGAAGTTGCCCTAAACCTAATAATCTATCAGCCAGTTGATTGACATTGGTAGACGCGTTGAGAAATCTTAAAAAGCCAACCGCTAACTCGACGGGACTTTTGATTTTCCGCCCGATCGAATATTTAGAGTAGAACAAATTGCTGGTCATAATTTTTTTGACGCAAACGGAAATGTTCATTTGACTAGAACGCAATTTTCGGGTCAGCGGATCGAGTAAGCGGCTGGAAATATCGACGTTGTCGAATACGAAATGACGAACCAGTTTTCTGGCAATGAATTCGGCAGCCGCTGGTTGTTGAAGCACGATCTCGACAGCTCTGTTGCCGTCAAAGTCACCCGATTTCCCAAGGAACGATTTCTGTTTTGTGTCGTGTTGGTACTTATTGAACCGAAACTTGCCTCTACGAATTTCCCAACCCGTAAAACACCTCGCGATTTCTTTGATGTCGGATTCGGTGTAGTTTCCCGTTCCCAGACAAAATAATTCCATCAATTCCCGAGCGTAGTTTTCGTTAGGACGGGTTTTTCGATTTTGTTGTGAATCGAGATAAACGAGCATAGCCACGTCGGAGGATATGGCTTTGACGAACGATTCGAACTCTCCCAACGCATGTTTTCTAAGCAGTTCGTTTTGCCTTAACATTGCCCGGGAATCCATTACTTTTTCGGCACCGGTCGCAAAGTGGCCGTGCCAAAAAAACGTCATTACTTCAAGCAACGGTGATTTGGTCTTCAGCATTCGAAGCAGCCACCACGACGCCAGCGACTTTGCATCTGATCCGCCGGTGATTAATCGACCAGCGGTCGCCATTTGCGGATCGATCGATTCATTGCCTGCCTGATCAAACAGTTGATCTAACGTCGACTTCATTCCTAGTCGAACGCTTCGGTCAATTTGATCCGCAGTCCCGGTAAACGCTGATCTCCGAAAAAGATGGGCTGCTTTTTTTCGATCCCAAAGATTCTGACGATCAGGTTCAAATTCGGCCCAGGCCCATTCGGGATCGATTGAATTCAATTCCATCATTTCGCATTTCCCGACTTTGAGTTAGCTGAATCGAATCGAACTTTGACTGCCATCTGCATTTGGTCGTCGTTCACATCGAAATCCAGTTTCAATTCTTTCAAAAGGTTGACCGCTGAAAGCAAAATTTCGATCGCATTTTCGGCTTCATCGCGGCTATTCCCTTCTTCCAGCATATTTTGAGCCACCAAAGATTCGAGGTTAGCTTGAAGGACCTGATGCAGCATTTTCCCATCAATTTGTAATTCTGTATTGGAATCCTCGGTTTTTGGTTGACCGACTAAATCTGCTAATTCGATGGCAAGGTCACGCGTGCTCGAGATGATTAAGTGATCTCCTTTGAAAGCGATCGTCGGCGAAAAATTAAATAGAACCAGACCTTCCTCGGTCCCCTCTTCGTAAAAATATTGGGCTGACGAGATTCGTGATTCGTCCCGTTTTTCGGTTTCCACTTCGAGTTGCGGCTGCCCGTTCATCCCCAAGTTAATATTGGCAAAACCAATGACGCTTTGGAAAGCGATTCGCATGCGCCGTTGAATCGAGTCAGATTCCTTGAGCCTGCCGACCAATGCAAACGCGGGTAACTTAAGATCAGGGATGTATTTGTCGTCGAAGCGGTTTTGTGTTGCGATAATTTGAACGCCCGGCTGAAACGACCCCAGAACATCTTCTCCAAAATCCAAACCTGAAAAAATTGTCGATAATTGACTATCTGTTTGAGCCAATTGGGCGATTACGTTTTCGGGGTAAAGATCTTCTTTCGCCAACCACCATTCGCCGATATCTCGATAGGAAGTCAAACTGGCAATCCAGTGATCGGGCTTAATAGCCTTCGGAGCCAATCCAGTTAGATTTTGTCCGAAGAAAAATTCGCGATTTTCGCTCGCCCAATCCGGTTGAAACGGCGTGTTCACTTGAATGCTAAGATCCTGATCAAGATGAAGGTGGAAATTCGCGGTAGAGGCATTTTTAACGACATCGAGAATGCCTCCGAAAATGAGTTCGACCCCCGGGTTTTCGGTTTGACCATTGAATGCGAGGTCGTTTTTAGAAAGCTTTTTTATTTGTTCCAAATTAACTGCCCCCCAAACGCAGGATGGTGAAGGAAGGGAGGTTTGCAATTGATCGTAGGCGGTTCGAAACCAGACTTGGTCCGCCGCCGATGGTTGAGATGAATCCATCAAATTGTCGACCGCAAACTTCGCCATGTCCGGTTTGTTGGTTAAGAAAAACCAATCCTCGTATCTGGCGATCAAAAAGTCGTCAAATTTGGCGGCGATTGCATCTCGGTAATTCGATTTTTTGTATGGAATCGGCTTGCCGTCTCTTTCAGCCTGTTGACCGACCATGGTCAAGGCAATGCCTGCAATGCGTTTTAACTTGGCTTCATCGGAGGATTGGAATGCGACCAACACCCCATTCCTTTCAGGATCAAATCCCAGCCAAATCCCTTTTTCGGTGTTGGTTTTAAGATTGTCCCACAAGCTTTCGCCAATTTGAGTTTCAACAATCCCCTTGGCAAACTTGATGATCGCTCCTTGAGGACTTCGAAAGAACTTTTTGACTTCGGGAAGTTTCATCACCGATTGCGTCACAAAATGATTTTCGATTTCGGTGATTAGATCCTTCGGACGTTGAATGGCTAAAATCGCTACGGTCGAATCGGGGAATATTTTTGCTACCTGTTCGCCTTGTTGAGCAAAGGCCGACAAACATGTACCCCAACAGGACCCCACAACCACTAACATGCAAATGGTTCTATGTAGCATTGATGACCTTTTAAAAAGATGGGTGACCGCTTGAATTTATCTGGCAGAGCATTGAGACTTCGGATTTTGGACTAAACCGAGTCACGCCAATAATTAATCTACCCTCGTTGATCGACTGGGTTTTCACCGCGTTGACTTTTTTTAAAAAACGAACCTAACCAACGGCAAATTAGCAGGTCGGGCGGCATTTATTTTTGATCTTAGAGTCGCGATTGGCAATTTTGACCTGCGATTTTTGGAATACCACTGCGATGGCAGCAGCAATGAATTTATCCCGTTTTTAAGGAATTTACCGCTTTAAACGGCCCCAAAGATATAAATCGTTCTCGATTTTCCGGGATTCCATTTCTTCAAATCTTGTGGCGTCTAGCATCTGCTGCTTACCGATGCCGCCTACGGGGGAGTTGGCACCGGTTCCTCCGACCAATTTCGGGCAAACAAAGACATGGGCCTCGTCGATCTGTCCCAAATCATGCAACGCACCCAAAATTCCTTCGCCACCTTCGACAAGAATATTGGTCATTCCAAGTTTGCCAAGATGTTGAAGCAGGTGTTGCAATCGAGCGTTCCTATCTTGAAAGTTGCTTTGGAATACTTGACATCCCACTTTGGTAAGCTGTTCGATCTTCGATTCTTCAGCGGTGGGGCCAACGCTGATCAATACGGGGATGGTATTCGCCGTCTGAACCAAGTGAGATCCAAGATCGATCCTTGCGAAAGAATCGACAACGATTCGGGTGGCGACTCTGACACCGGGCGGTCTGGCATCCAGACGAGGGTCGTCTGCAATCGCCGTTCCGATTCCAACCATCACACCATCGACTCGACCTCGCAATTGATGCACGATTTGCCGCGAAGATTCCGAAGAGATCCACTTGCTGTCTCCGTTGACGGCCGCAATTTTTCCGTCCAATGTCATCGCCCACTTGGCGATGATCCATGGTTGACCAGTTTTCAATTTTTTCAGGTAGGGCGATAAAAGGTTCTCCGATTCTTCCTGCAAGACCCCCAGTTCGACCTCAATCCCAGCCGCGCGTAACTTCTCAATTCCCTTACCAGCGACGACCGGGTTGGGATCGGTCACGGCAACGACCACGCGTTTGATCCCCGCTTGAATCAGAGCATCCGAACAGGGGCCCGTTTTGCCAAAATGAGAACAGGGTTCCAACGTGACGTAGGCGGTGGCGTTCGTTAAGTCGCGGTGACCGTTGCGATGGGCGGTATGGATGGCATTGATTTCCGCATGAGCCTGGCCAAATTTCTCATGGTAGCCACTTGCAATCACTTCATGGTCTTTTACTAAAACACAGCCAACCATGGGATTGGGTTCAACATTTCCTTCCCCCTGCATTGCAAGCGAACAAGCCAGTAGCATGTAAGACTCATCGGCACTTCTGGTCAAGCTTCGATCTCCCAGGGATAAAATCGTATGCGAATTGAAATCTCTAAAGAACGAAGTCTTCAACGAATCGAGAGTCGATTACCTTTACCAACAAAAGTCAAAATTGGTCGGCATCCACTCAAATCATTTTTGGGTTAATTCGATTCGGTGTTTGACTCAATTATACGGTCCATCTGTTTTTCGTAGCGATGATAGTCCAACACTCTATAAAGCTCATCTCGAGTTTGCATCTGGTCAACGACGCCCGATTGAGTTCCATTGTTTCGAATAGCGTTAAAAACGGATTCGGCTGCAAGACTCATGGCTCGGAATGCGGAAAGCGGATACAGCACTAATCGGACTCCTACTTCTTGAAGTTGATCCGTTGTCAACAATGGGCTCAGTCCAAATTCTGTCATGTTGGCCAAAACAGGAACACTCAAAGACTGGGTGAATCGTCGGTACTCATCCGGATCAGTAATTGCTTCTGCAAAAATCACGTCCGCACCCGCATCCACATATTTTTGGCACCGCTGGATCGCGGAATCGACGCCTTCTCTGGCGATCGCATCGGTGCGAGCCATAATTACGAATGTTTCATCAGTTCGAGAATCAACCGCCGCTTTGACTCGGTCGACCATTTCGTCCGTTTCGACAATTGATTTGTTGGGTCGATGGCCGCAACGTTTGGCAGCTTCTTGATCTTCGATGTGCAATCCAGCCGCCCCAGCTTTGATGAACGCTTTCACAGTTCTGGCGATACACAGAGCATGCCCCCATCCGGTATCCGCGTCGACTAGCAACGGTAAATCTGAGGTCGCCGTGATTCTCTCGATATCGGAAACAACATCTGTCATTGAAGTCATTCCCAAATCCGGCATGCCAAACGAAGCATTGGCAAC
>JBCCSJ010000240.1:0-9079 GCA_039200505.1 Planctomycetota bacterium
CAAATACAATCCGATCGAGCACCGCGTGTTTCCCCATGTAACACGAGCCTGCAAAGGCGTTTCACTGGAAAGTGTCGAGACGGCCCAGCACTACATCGAGAAAACAGAAACCACAAAAGGCCTAAAAGTGATCGTTCGCATCATGCGAAAGGTCTATCAAAATGGCAGGAAGTACGCAAAAGATTTCAAAAAAACAATGACCATCGAGTTCGACAAACACCTGCCAAAGTGGAACTATACCGCAGTACCCCAAACAGCCTGAAATCGGGAACTTATTTCAGGACAATTCCTCAGAGCGGCCCGGGGAAAAGGATGACGCGACGCTGTGGGTAGTATTTAGAGTCCGATCTGGATATCGGAAACGCAAAAAGCCATGGTATGTCGCTCCATCGTCATACCATGGCTTTTATCCTGATGTGAGACATTCCGTGTCTCACCCTCCCGGAGTTGGATCCGTAAGTGTTATCGGGAAGTCAAATTCATTTCTGAAGTGTTTTTCAAGATCTTCTTCGGTGGGCGTCAAATTCCACAAATTCTTCCGGCAACCAACAGTTACGGAAACTACCCTGATTCAGATGAGGTTGTCATCTGAATCGATTGAAACGCCCGGAGAACGAAGAGGAGGATCGGCCTGCAAATTTTTTGGCGAAACGTTGCCAAGCGGAGATTGCGTCGATACTCCACCGCAGGAATTGCGAACCACAAGATCGATGTCCACAAAAATACTTCGAGGGACCATTGTCCGATTCTCAATTCGGCTGATCATCGTATCCACTGCAACTTTCCCCATGAGCCGAAACGGTTGATGAATGGTTGTTAAAGGAACCAATGCTGTTTCGGCAATCTTGACGTCATCGACTCCGACGAGTCGAATTTTTTGGGGGATTTCAAAACCCGCATTGCGTAATGAATTCAAAAGAAAATTGGCAGTGGTGTCATTCGAACAGGCAACCCCATCGATGTTCTCGGTCTCCAATCGAGCCACTAATTCGGGCGACTTCACATCCCCCCGAATAATCTGATTCGTATCAATTGGAAATTGGTGACGTTCCAGAGCCGATTTGAAACCGGCAATCCTCAAATCAATCGTGGGTGCCGAAGAAGATCGGGTAACATAGGCTAGTTTCCGGCAACCGTTCTCAATTAAATGATCGGCCTGTAAAAAACCTGCTCTAAAGTTGTCGATCCCCACCCAGTCAAATCGACTACGCTGGGGAAGTCTTTCCAAATCTCGGTCTAAAAGGACGACGGAAATTCCTGCTTCATCCAGCCGGTGGGCAATTTCACGATTGACCTCGATCATGCGGCTGGAAAACTCAACAGGTGCGAAAAAAACGCCTGAAACTTCCTGAGCAATAAAACGGTTACACAACTCTCGAGCCACCCGTTCGTGATGGTCACTTCCGGTTTGGTGAATGGTCGAATCGGACCACAGCAGACTTAATCCCTTTTTTTGGCACTGAATTGCAATCTCATTACACAACGGGCCAAAGATCTCAGCATCGCCAACTTCGGGCGTGAGCAAACCGATAAGACTCGGTTTGCTTCTGGGATTAAATTTCACGAACGATCCGCTGCCGACTCGCCTTTCGATGTAGCCTTCATCTTCGAGCTGTCGCATCGCTTTGGCGACGGTGGGCCGCGACGTTTCAAAACGGTCAACCAAACGATTGTCCGATGGCAGTCTTTCCCCAGCGGTATATTGGCCGCTGAGTATGAGATCCATTACAAAATCGACGATTTGGCGGTGCTTGGTTTTCTCGCTCAAGGTCCTCTCGCAGTCTAAAATCAATCTGCCAACTTCGCTGCAAATTTATTTTTACGAAACCTGTAAACACAGATCGCATATTGAGCCCCGCATGACCCTCAAAGGCAGGCTCATAATCTGGCAAATCATTCGCCAGCGGAAAAAAATACAACTTTAACTTGTTAGTACAGAATAAAATCTTTTCGAGGCAGGGTTTTGATCCCCAAGTATATACTTAGTAGACCCGCCCACAATGTGCGAGTCAAAACGATTTGCCTAGTCTCATACTAACTCGTTTTTTAGTTTTTCATCACCCAACCTCACGGATCACACTATGAGAAAACCTCAAACCAAAGGATTTACCTTGGTTGAGCTTTTGGTCGTTATCGCCATTATCGGTATTCTGATCGGAATGCTCCTACCAGCCGTACAACAAGTTCGAGAGGCTGCCCGCCGAACGACCTGCCTTAACAACATGAAGCAACTTGGTCTCGCCTGCCACAACTTTGAGTCAACTTACGAGCACTTCCCCACTAGTGGTGCTCAAAATGCCGCTAGTTGGTGGTATAATTCTATCCAACGTGGCCCCAAGGAGTTCGCTTCCCTCGATTTCGATCCCGGCGGCTGGCCCCTGCAAGTTATGCCTTACATTGAGGCTAATTTAATTATTGATCAACGGCCTACCTTGGGTTGGACACAGAACCCAGGTCCCGATTTTGAATTTCTCTCGGAAAAGGTCGTTCCTCCATTCATCTGCCCCGATCGTGGACCACGTTTCTGGTCAACCACATCAGGTATCCGGTGGTTCCAGGGGGACTACGCCAACCCTGAAGGTGCTTATTCTGGTTGGAGAGCTCCAGATCGTCCTGTTCTTCAGTTCCAAACAACGAATAACACAGACGGTCGTTTCTACACCGGAATCATCGCTCGTCGAGGACACATCAATAACAACCCAGATGTGGTACGAGAGTATGGAACCGTCAACTTCGGTGACGTTTCTGACGGATCATCCAACGTTGTCATGCTGATGGAAAAGTCAATGCCTGCAAACCAGTACAGCGGCGTCTTCGCAACTGCTTGGCGAATGATCGGAAACGTTGGCGGTTTGGCTGCTCCCGGATGGCACACCAACGGTCGATTCATCCGACCTATCCGGCCTGACAGCGAAGTCCGGCCTGACCCAAGTCCTAACCCGACCAACGAACAAGGGTTTGGCGGTCCTCACCCAGGCGTCATGACAACTGTCTTCGGTGACGGTGCAACTCACTCGTTTAACAACGATATCAGTTGGACGAACTTCCATGACGTCTGCATCCGCAATGATGGTGTTACTATCGACCACAGCAGATTTTAATTGTTGAAATTTGCAGCTACAATCATGCCAGCCGAATGCTCTTGCATACGGTTGGCTTTTTTTGTTTTGAAACCAAGACCCCGAAACCAACTAGGATAAAACCGTGAGAACCAAATTTCTATTTCTTCTTGTGACCACTGTATTGCTAACCAGCTTCATTGGCTGCGGTACCGGAGCAGACAAAACACTGGATGTTTCTGACTTCAACAAAACAAACATCTTGAAGCTTAGAAACAGCTACGAAATGTACCTAGCAACCCACGGTATGAGAGGTCCAGAAAACGAAGACGAATTGAAGGAGTACCTTCGAACTGACGAAGCCGCCAAAGTTCGCCTTAAAAGAATGGGAATTGAACAATCCGATATCGAATCCATGTTCATCAGCGAAAGAGATGGGAAGCCATTCCGAGTTCGTTATGGGTTAGTTGGTTTAGCCGACCATGCAATCGTCTTCGAAGAAGAAGGTGTCGATGGGAAACGCCTGGTTGCCCTCGCACAGCCACTCGAATTGTCTGACAGTGAGTACGAAGGTTGGTTTACCGGAAAAACGAAACCTGCAATGCCAAACGAAACGGACATTGACGGTACATCCGAAGCTGAAGCACAAAAATCCGTTGAAGACTAGGCTTCTTTTCAGATTCATTGTGATCCATATACAGCGATCCAAGTACAAGATGACGGACAATCAGATAAGGCCATTGGTTAATCAGACTGACCAGTGGCCTTTTTTTATTCCGTGATTATCCCTCCAGCACATCAAGTTTGACTTCGAAACAAGCTTTCATTAACCTTAAATTGCGATGATTGGATGCCACGTTGACCAAAGGAGGGTCGGTTTGGATGCACTTCTTACAAAACGAACACCGACATTCCAGGGGTTAGGCCCTTCGCTTTTGAATGCTCGAACTCGGGGCGAACTTCAAAGGCACTCCATCCCCGAAACGTTGCAATCCGCAAGAGAACTTTTGCACGATCATTGTCCGCTTACTCCAGGCGTATATGGCTGGCTGGACTCTCGACAACAGATTTGTTACATCGGAAAATCCAAGTGTTTGAAAAAACGGCTTTTAACTTACTTTGCCAAACAACCCTCGGATAAAAAAGCATTTAGGATTCGACAACACGGTCACTCTCTTGTTTGGGAAGCGACCACGAACGAATTGTTATCATTGATCCGGGAACAAGAATTGATCAACCGGTGGCGTCCTGAATTCAACACCCAAGGTCAGCCAACCAAACGCCAACCAGGGTTTCTTTGCTTCTCAAAAGGACCAGCGCCCAACGCCTATTTTGCCAGAAAAGTGACCAACAAAGCACAACTTTCATTGGGACCGGTCGCCGGAACTGGACGCTTAAGAGCAGCAATCGAATGCTTGAATCACGTTTTCCAATTAAGGGACTGTCCGGATCGCACGCGATTCGAATTCAGCAACCAACAGCAACTTTTCGCCAATCCCATGACCGCCGGATGCATCCGGTTCGAACTCGGTAGTTGCCCAGCACCCTGTGCCGCCCAATGCAGTTCGGCCGACTACCTTGCCAACGTCAAACGAGCAACCGCATTTGTCAGCGGAGGGGATAAAACGACGATCGGCGAATTACAACGTTTGATGTCCGTGGCGGCCGGAAATCAATGCTTTGAAAAAGCGACGGTGCTGAGAGATCAAATTCATCATCTGAGATGGCTAGATCGTCGCATGGCAGCCTTGCGTCAGGCTACCCAAAAATATCATGGCGTTTTTCCAGTTCCCACGTTGACGGATCAAACTGCATGGCTGGTCCTTTGCCGAGGTCGACTAGTCGGCAGTCTCCTGAGCCCCCAAGATGACTTGACGGCCGTCGAGGGAATAAAAACGTTAACCCCATTTGCCGCTCGAAAAAAGAGTCTTCCTGACTCGATTCTTGACATGCACCTTCAATGGATCATCATTTCATGGTTCCGTCGTCACCCCAAACTTAAGAAAAATATCATTCCATTTCGAAACGCGATTCAACTTTGCGAAGCACAAATGGACAAACGGTTGACGGCGTGAGCGATTCTCTACAAACTGAATTTGGCCACGGTTTCAAACCCTGTCCTATCAACATTAATCTGACGACCTTGGATTCCACTTGCCCGCAAATAGTCCCAGCGATGATCTACACCCGATACCTGACATTATCCGTTTTGTTTTTGGCATTGAGTTTTAGCCAAGCCTGCGATGCTCAACAGGTTTCTTCGGCACCTGACGGTTTCCAGATGACGCTTCGGCAAACGACCATCTTAAGCCCCGAGCAAACAAGTGAGAAAATGGTCAATGACTTTGCCAAGTGGTGGGACGGCAGTCATTCGTATTCTGGGAAGGCCGAGAACTTGTCTCTAGATTTGAAAAAAATGGCGATGTTTGAAGAGTTGCCTGATGGCGGTTTCGTCAGACATCTTGAAATTATTTACTTCCAGCCCGGGAAAGCCATTCGACTTTCGGGTGGCCTTGGCCCATTACAGCCGATGGGCGTCAACGGATCACTCACCATTTCGCTCAAAAAAATTGAAACTGGCACTCAGATCGATTTGCAATATAACGTCTCCGGTGCAGCCAAGCTATCTCTCGACAAGCTCGCTGGTCCCGTCCAATTTGTACTGACCAATCAACTCAAACGGCTAAAAAATTATTGCAACACCGGTAGTCCCAAGGCTGCTGCCGATTCCAAGGCTGCTGACAAATAGATAGCCAACGTAAAGAAAGAGATTGCCATGGTTCAACCGATAGATTTGGAAACCGTCAAACAAGTTGCCAAATTAGCGAAGCTCGAATTAGATGATGCTCGCATGGACGAAGCATCATCTCAACTTGGTCGGATACTTGAGTACGTCAATCAACTTGAGTCGGTGGAATGTCCCGATGGGATCGAACCTTTTTATGGTGTGGTTGAATCAAAAGATGCGATTCGGGAAGACGCGGTCGCCCCAAGCCTGCCTCGAAATGAAGTTTTCAAGAATTCTCCCGACAGTGACGGTGAGTACTACCGAGTCCCAAAGGTTCTGGATCGAGAATCATAATGCCGAATGAATTCGCATCGTATTCGGCAGTCGAACTATGCCGCCTGATCGAATCAGGAAATGCTTCCAGTTTGGACGTCGTGTCCTCGTTTCTGGGGGAGATCGAATCGAGCAACGATGATGTCAACGCGATGATCAGCGTTTCAGAAAATTGCCTCGAAACAGCCAAGGCTATCGACAACAAACGTAGTCGGGGTCAGTCTATCGGTCCTTTGTGTGGGATTCCTATCGCGGTCAAAGATGGGATTTGCACCAAGGGCTTACGGACAACCGCGGGTTCCAAAATGCTGGAAACGTTTGTGCCGCCTTACAACGCCACATCCGTAGACCGGCTTGAATTAGCGGGCGGTATCGTCCTCGGAAAATCGAACCTCGACGAATTCGCGATGGGAGGATCGACCGAGCGTTCTTATTTCAAACCAACGCTCAACCCCTGGTCAAAGGACCATGTCCCTGGAGGTTCAAGCGGCGGTTCTGCAGCGTGTGTAGCCGGTACGATGGCTCCCTTGGCCATTGGAAGTGACACCGGCGGATCCATTCGACAGCCAGCATCGTTTTGCGGTATCACCGGATTAAAACCAACCTATGGCCGAGTTAGCCGGTACGGGTTGATTGCATTTGCGAGCAGCCTCGATCAGATCGGACCGATGGCTTGGACCGCTGAGGATTGTGCTTTGTTGTTGTCTGCGGTAGCTGGCTACGATCCGCGGGACTCCACGTCTGCCAATGTCGCCACCGAAAATTATCTGGATCGTATTGAGGATCCAATCAGCGGTCTCAAACTTGGTGTTTGCACCGAACACTTTGGTGACGGTTTGGACAGCGAAGTCGAAAAAGCAATTCGAGAAGCCATCGACGTTTTTGCGGACCTGGGTGCCGATGTCAAAACCGTCAGTCTGCCCCATTCTGCTTCGGCCGTTGCCACCTACTATATCGTTGCACCTTGCGAAGCTTCCAGTAATCTTGCCAGATACGACGGAGTGCGGTACACCACTCGCGCAGTGGCGGATTCCTTGGAACAGATGTATTCTAAAACTCGTGCAGAATGTTTTGGAACCGAAGTCCAGAATCGAATCATGCTCGGAACCTACGCATTAAGTTCAGGATATTATGACGCCTATTATTTAAAAGCGTCAAAAGTGAGGAGGTTAATCAAAAATGATTTTGACGCTGCTTTTGAAGAAGTGGATTTAATCGTTGGTCCCACCACACCGACGCCAGCGTTTGAACTTGGATCCAATTTGTCAGATCCGATTTCGATGTACCTCGCGGATATTTTTACCGTTTCAGCCAATTTGGCTGGCATCCCGGCCATTTCAATTCCATGCGGTTTTTCGAAATCCGGATTACCGATTGGACTGCAATTACAAGGACGTCCGTTCGCGGAATCCACTTTGCTTTCGGCAGGTCACCAGTTTCAAAAACAGACTGATTTCCATCAACAGAGACCATCGTCGTGACTTCTCAACAAAAACGTGAATCAGTCAATCTCGAAGATGTTACAGTTGTGATCGGGCTGGAAGTTCACGTTCAATTGCAAACCGAATCAAAACTTTTCTGTGGATGTTCGACCCAATATGGCAACCCGCCCAACACTCAGACCTGCGTGGTGTGCGTCGGACTTCCCGGCTCATTGCCTGTCATCAATCAGCAGGCCTTGAACTTGGCCATCAAAACAGGGCTGGCTTTAGATTGTCAAATTGCCAGACATACCAAATGGGATCGAAAAAACTACTTCTATCCCGATCTGCCCAAAGGTTACCAAATCAGCCAGTTTGACCAACCTATTTGTGGACCTGGCGAATTGACGGTTTCCGACCCGAAAGGAAAATTTGAATCCACCACGGTTCGAATTGAACGAGCCCACCTCGAAGAAGATGCCGGAAAAAGCATCCATGGTGCTGACTCTACCGGCTGTTCTCAGATCGATTTAAATCGTACGGGAACCCCATTGTTAGAAATCGTCACCCGACCGGACCTCCGTTCACCGGCAGCTGCCAAAGCATTTTTGCAAGAATTAAAGTTGATTCTAACCTACATTGGAGTTTCCGATTGCAATATGCAGCAAGGCAATCTTCGGTGCGATGGGAACATCAATCTGCACATCAATTTCGATGACCAAACCATTGCCACACCGATCGTCGAAATCAAAAACATGAACAGCTTTCGAAATGCTGAACGGGCACTTGCCTACGAAGCTCAGCGACAACTGGAATCGTGGCAGCTGACTGGCGTTACCATTGAGGATGCTCCCAAACAGACTCGGGGCTGGTCCGATACCAAACAGGCGACGACAGTTCAGCGAGAAAAAGAAGAATCGGCTGACTACCGGTACTTTCCCGATCCCGACTTGATTTCAGTCCGGGTAAGCGAGTCTGAAATCTCTGCAATCCAATCGAACTTGGAAACCCTACCAGAATCTTGGCGCCAGGAACTGATTGGCTCGCACCAGCTCAACGCCTACGATGCCAACGTCATTGTGGGGCAGGGAAGGGAGGTCGTCGATTATTTTTTAGCAGTTGCTGCTGGCTGTGGAAATTCCAAGATGGCCTGCAATTGGATTACTCAAGAGGTACTACGGTATCTGAATGAGGAGAATCTTGATATTGATTCCTATCCGATTCCTGCATCTGGATTGATTGAACTATTATCCAAAATCAATACTGGGAAGATCGACCAAACAAGGGCCAAAGAGGTCCTTGAAGAAATGATCAGTTCGGGGATTTCAGTTCAGGCAGCTATGGATGCATTGGGGATTCAACCGGTGGACGAGGGCGAACTAGAAGCTCTTTGCCAACAGCTGGTGCTTGATAACCCCGCGGTCATCGCACAAATTAGAGACGGAAATACCAAGGCGATCGGAGCATTAATTGGAAAATCCCGCAAACTGAATCCGAATGCTAATCCGGGCATTGTCCGTGAAAAACTGCTTCAATTA
>JBCCSJ010000241.1:0-9038 GCA_039200505.1 Planctomycetota bacterium
CCAGTCTCGCCACGGCCAATTTTCTCGCGTTTGATCTTGCTGATAACCGTCCGAATCCGAATATCGAGCTGCGTCCAGCCACCACATTGCCATGCGTTCGGCGTACCGATCTGACTGGAAAATGCGGTCGATATTTTGTTCCCAGACCTCCGCAGTTGGATTCTTTTCGAACGATTGAATCGCTGATTGAGAAGGAGACAAACCTGTCAATGCAAAATAGAGCCGCCGCAATCGTTTGGATGTTTCTGCAGGCGGACTTAGCGAAAGATTGTTTTCACTCAATTTTTGGCGGACAAAAACATCGATCGGGTTGGCTGAAGGTTCCTTTAACGGCACTTGGATAGGCGGTTCAAACGACCAGTGTTTCCCCCATTTAGCACCTGCTTTAATCCACAGGCGAATTTTGCTTCTTTCGGCGTCGGAAATCGGTTTTCGATGCGAATCTGGCGGCGGCATGACCAAATCAGGGTCATCTGTGATAATTCGTTGCCAAATTTCACTGTTCAATAAATCATGGGGACGAATGGGACCTTTGCCATCCCCCCAATCAAGTTTGGCGTCTGCTTCGATGTCCAGTCTCAAGTCAGCTTCCCGATGAGTTTCGTCCGGTCCATGGCAATGAAAACATCGGTCAGACAAAATCGGCAAAATATCGCGCGAAAAATTGACTTCGTCGCCAACCAAATTGGCCTTCAAAATTAAAAAGGCAAAAATCAGGATCCAAATTGGAACCAACCTGAGAATCACAGATGCTGATTTGGCAAGCTTCCGAATTGGTGATTGGATTTCCAAACTAGTTCCGTTCGACTAAAACGGTTGAAGTGATGTGCGAATTGCAAATTTCATTATAAAACGGCTAACGAAAGAAACGGAATGCGATTCATTCAGTTCGTGGGCAAAGTACAGAAATCGTTCGTCCTACTAAACTCCTAAATCGCTCCAGCCCCGCCGAGCAGTCTATTTTGATCCGAATTGCCCGCCAACATCATTATTGGCAAACATTCGCTGATGATTCGCAACCTGTTTGGATAAATCAATTTCTCATTTCAGAAACGAAAATTTGGCCAGTCAGACTACCGAGGAATTTACTTTGAATAAATGGATCACGGATGATGTTAGAAATTATCTGCGCCGAAGTGTACTTTGCTGGTTGGCTACTGCGGATTCGGATGGGGCTCCGAATGTATCGCCCAAAGAAGTTTTTCTTCCTTACGGCCGGGATCAGATCATCATTGCCAACATTGCATCTCCGAAAAGCGTAAGCAATATTCGCAAAAATGCACAAGTCTGCGTCAGTTTTGTCTGTATCCTCTCTCAGAAGGGATATCAACTGAAAGGATTGGCCAGGTTATCGAAACATGGCGACGAAGAATTTGATTCAATGAAATCGAAACTGGAAACAATCACTCGTGGAGACTATCCCTTTTCCGAAGTCGTCGTTGTTGACGTAAATCAAGTCAAACCAATCACTGCGCCTGGTTACCACATTTTTCCTGACAAAACGGAAGCACAGATGATTGAGGAGGCACGGCATTCGTATCAGCTGTAACGAATTCACTTAATGAAAAGCAGGTCAAGGAACCGGTCAAACCTAGCCGACGGTCATCTTTGACTGATTTATTTTTTTCATTCTGGCTGCAATTGGCTTTACCGACTTACGACCTTCTAATTGATTTTTTGATTGAACCATCGCCGTGTCCAGCGATCCTTTTTGGTTCAACACCGGTTTGGACTCAGTGGCCTGCGGATTGGCTGTGAGGGAAAAACACCCTAGTTCCGGCGGACTTCCGATACGAATCGATTCATCTCCAGAAAGCCCCCGGCTGACATGCATCAATGTCCCATTGATATCGAATGTTCCCGATGCGAAAGTCACACCGTAGTAGCTGGGTGCGATGACCGGGCCGATGATTGGAAGTGAAATTTGACCACCATGAGTATGCCCAGCGAACATTAGGTCAGCCTGATGTTGAACAGCCCAACCAATTTGATCAGGACTGTGGCTCAAAAGAATCTTCAAATCGCAGGCAGAGTCCGGTTCGGGCCCCAACCTTTTCGAATCATAAAACCAAGGTAACGCCGTACCAGTGATGCGAATCGTGGCACCATTCCATTGGATGTCGTGCCAAGTTCCTGAAGCTTGAACCATGCCAGCCGATGAAAGCAGCTGGCGTAATTTTTGTTCGTCCCCAACTCGACGGTCATGATTTCCCAGAACGTAGTAAATCCCAGCTTTAGACTTAGCCTGGATTTGTCCGAGCGTCTCAGAAATCCATTCAAGGCAATCGGTCGAATCGACAATGTCTCCAGTGATGACCACCAAATCTGGATCGAATCGGTTCACTTCGGCAATCACTCGTTGGAAATATCCAATGTCGATTTGACCGGTGTAATGAAGATCTGACAAATGGCAAATCTTAAGACCTGCAAGATTTTTCGGCATCTCCAATTCGAATTCCATGTTTTGCAACGACAACTTGTGGCATTCGTTGAATGGAATCTTCTCGAGCAGTTTTGGGAGAGTCCCATGGTAAATCGGGGCTTTCAATTCATTTCGCAGATCGAGGATCTGACGATTTGTCGATTTGACTTTTTTGGGCAACCTGAATTTAATTTTTCGAATCGCCCAAGCGATCGTCAGCAGGCTTCCACAAATCGAACAGACAGCCGCATAAGAACAAAACCAGCCGTCTCCAAGCACCGTGTCAAATCCGATGCTTCCCAGGGTCAGAATTCGAACGGCGATCCAAATGGCCGGGAGTGTCACTACCAGGATTGCCGCCCTTTCACTTGCTTTGCGGATACTTCGAATCATGGCTGTGGAATGCGAGCGATTGAAAAGAAACGCCCAAATCCCAACATGCCCGATCAGAAACAATGACCATCTGGCAAAATCCAACATAATTTTTCCATCAAAGCAGAAAGTAGTTCATGACAAAAGCCGTTCCAACGGGACCTGTACCCAAGACGACCTCGTTCGAAGTGTAGGGCAAAGATCAAGGGGCGAAAGCCAACCTGGTGAAAACAAATCGCAAATTTACCTGAGGGTTTCCCCGATCAAGGTAACGATAATATTGGATCGAGGGTACTCCTACCCATTCGATTTTTGCAGATTCGAATCAAAGTTGGAAAAGTTTGATCTAAGTAGATGGCGATGCGGTTTCGGGTGCAACAACCGACTCGACGACTTCCAGCAGCTGATCGAGGCGAAACGGTTTGAACAGCAATGCATTGGCTTTTAAGCCTGCCTGCCGTGCTTTGACAATCGAGTGGCCCGGATCATATCCAAATCCGGTCATCAAAATTAAGGGTGGTTCGACGTTAATTGCTTTGAGCTTCATCAGCAAATCGTAGCCACCGATATCGGGAAGTCGGATATCGGCAATGATCGCGTCATAGTCGTTTTCATGGTCACAATTCTGGACCATCAGCATTGCTTCTCGTCCTTCGTGGGCGGTTTCAACATCGCATCCATATCTTTCCAGCAGTAGATGCGCTGAGTCTCGTACTTGTTCGTCGGCATCGATGACCAGAACACGTTTGTCCTTGAGTGTTGATCTTTGCCCGACTTGGACCGTTGCAGGTACTTGATCCCCGGGTGCCATTTCCTCACCGACTTTTTGGATGGACCGTTTAATTTCACGGGCATTTTGCAAAATCGAACGCAGGCGTTTGGTCACATCTGGATCGTGTCCAATATAGCTTTCAATTGCGTGAACCGTGTCGTTTAAAATAGCGTCAATGGGTTTGGCTACCGCTCGCTGAATTTCGGTGACACTTTCAATCGCGGCATCAGTCCTTTGAGCGTTCAAGAGTTCCAACGTATTCAGCGCAACTGCAATATCTCTGGCAAACGACTGAACGAACAACAGATCGTTCTCAGTGAAGGCTCCGATTTCTGGGCTTTCGACATTAAAAGTCCCAATTACTTTTTCGTGAAAAATTAACGGCACCGTCAAAGAGCTTTTGGCACCCATCAAGCCATTCAGGTAAAGCGAATCGTCAGTGGTGTCTTCGCATAAATAGCTTTGCCCAGTCGCGGCAACAAATCCGGTCACTCCGTTACCAAACGATTTGGCCCTTAAGGTTCCTTTGGATTCTTTGGAATTGATCCCGGCGGAAAGCAGTACTTTGAGAATGCCTGTTTCGAGATCTTTCAAGCGAATTTCAACGACATCAAATTTCAAAAGGTCTTTGGTAAAGTGCAAGATGTTGTCGACAAGCAATTCGATCCTCTGCTCTTTGTCCATCTCGTAAATTTCTTCGGGGCGAAGATCCGCCAAAACGGTGCCTGCCTGATGCAGTGCTTCCATTTTTTGCCGCAGCATAATGTTTTCGGTACAGTCAGATAGAGAGACCAACATTTGCTCGCATCTTGCCTTAGTGTCCGCTTTGATGACTGGAATCACTGACAGTTGGTAGTACCGATCACCGACCATCAATGTGGCGGTACAGGGTTGGCGGGTCGAACGCGCCGTCGCGAGTGGACTCGGTTCGTCCCCGACAATATCGATCGGTCCGATCGCATCATAAAAATTAAGGCCGACCATGTTTGGTTTTTGAAACCAGTTGGTCAGCCTTGCATTGTGTAAAGCAATTTGATTGTCGGCATCGAGTAGTGCCAGGGCTTCCGGAATCAGGTCCAGAATTTCCTTCGAGCGGAACAATTCGGTAAGTGAGTCCCGCGGGGAGTTTTGCCCACAACAATAGAGACCATCGAATTCGTTTTCCCGAAGCATTTCCAAGGCTTTGCCGCAGTTGGAAACATAGGTCACTTCGAGGTCCGAATCTTTGACGAAGGCCAATTCAGCCACGTCGGATTCATCGTTTCGTACGCACAGAATTTTGGCCACGGTGCTATCTAAGTCAGAAGGGTTCGTCGATTGAAATCCAGCCTATTTTCAGTCTTCGACTGACGACAAGTGTAAGTTTATACCAACCGACTCAAGAAACGAAACTTTGTTTCCCAACTACGCTCAAATTCAATCCGTCTTTACAGTATTTACAAAAGGCAATCGAATTTCTGACCGCTGCATCGCTTTCGCTGACAATGGTTGTGGTCCAGCGGGTTCGGTGCGACTTCAGTTTCTAATGCAAATGTATTTACCTGAATTGTGGATTTTGAGGAAATTGAATTCCCAATAAGATTGCGTCACCTTGTTCGGTTGAGGTCTCGGGAGCTACGATCAGACGATGGCCAGAAGGAAAAAATCGAAAAACAAAGTTCGAGCTGAATTTCGAAAGAAGTACGAAAGTCGGACTCGTAAAAAGGACTTTACCCGTGACTTTGGTCTCGATGCTGAAAAGCTGCAAGATTCTCGGCAGGGAGAGCGAATTTCCGGCAAGGGAAAACTGACCCGAAAACGGACGGTATCAGGAAAGCAAGTCGACGATGAAACGGCCGGGTTTCAGGTGGAATTGGAAGTCGACCCGGGCACATGTGTGGATGGGCGAGTCGTTCGGGTTCACGGACTAACCAGTATGGTTGCAGGAAACGACGGTAGGGAATACGAGTGTACTGTACGCGGAATTCTGAAATCGTTGGCAACCGATCTTCAGCACGTCGTGGTCGCCGGAGACTATGTCACGATTCAGCCAGCATCGACCAATCCCGACGACAACCAGGCCGTGATCGTCCGAGTCGAATCGCGTCGAAATCAGATCAGTCGAACCAGCCGAAAACGTCAACAAATTATCGTTTCCAATGTCGATCTTGCGCTGATTGTTGCGAGTGCTGCCGAACCGACACTCAAGCCCAATCTTGTCGACCGCTATCTGATTTCATCCGAAAAATCAGGCATCCAGCCGGTGATAGTGATCAACAAAGTCGATCTCGTCGATCTTGCTGACCTCCAACCAGTCCTTGGAGTTTGGGGCCAAATGGGCTATCCGGTTATCGCCACGTCTACGGTAACCGGACTCGGAATTTCGCGGCTTCACCGTTTGGTTCGCGGCCGAGATTGTGTGGTCACTGGGCAATCAGGAGTTGGAAAGTCGTCGATTTTGAACGCGATCGAGCCGGGACTTCAGCTCAAAGTAGGCAACGTGAGTTCTGAGAACCAAAAAGGACGCCATACTACAACGTCCGCCTATTTGATTCCTCTGGAAAACGGTGGACACTTAATTGACACACCAGGGATTCGACAATTTCAACTTTGGGACGTGATTCCAGAGGAGATCGCCGGTTTTTTTCGCGATATTCGTCCGTTTATCAATACTTGTCGATTCCCGGACTGTACTCACACTCACGAAGAAGACTGCTCGGTAAAGTGGGCTGTAGCGGACGGAAAACTTGATGTTCGAAGATACGAAAGCTACTGCCAAATGCGGGAAGACTAACTGTAAAAGAGCTTTAGCCACCGACCTGTTTGGCCAAGACAGTCCCGAGGATACCGTTCAATAAGGGTCTGTGTTGGTTTCGAAGTGGGCGGATCGGCCTAAAAACCGACAAACTTTAGGTTTCACGTGCTCCTAATCGTTGGCATGCGGTTAGTTTGGACTGGTTAGAATGTGGTATCCATTTAAAATTTGGCAAAATGGCTAGGATGTCGCCGGTCTAACTACTACCGATTCTCCAATTTTAGAAATCATTTTTTAAAAATCGCAAATGACTGACTATCAGCAAATGCCGGAAACCAAGGATTGCAAAGGGACCTATTCCTTTGTCAGTTTGGGGTGTCCCAAAAACACGGTAGACAGCGAGCGAATGATGGGATTGCTCAAGCTAGACGGGTACCAACTAGTTGGCAATCCAGAAGAGAGTGATTTCGTCGTTGTCAACACGTGTGGCTTTATTGAAAAGGCTCGCAAAGAATCGTTTGGTGCAATTGACGAAATGTTGGAGCTCAAAAAAGCGGGCAAAACCAAAGGCGTCATTGTTACCGGTTGTTTGGCGGAACGTCAAAAAGAACAACTGCTGGAGGACCGTCCGGAAATCGATTCCTTAGTCGGTGTTTTTGGTCGAGAAAAGATTACTCGAATTGCAGACCGATTGCTTGGCAACCAAGCCGAACAAAGAGTCGTTTTTCAACCGGCTCCAATCCGAGCTTTGCCTGACCAGGATCGATTACAAATCACACCACGTCACTTTGCCTATCAAAAGATTTCCGAAGGGTGTGACCGGCTATGCACCTTTTGTGCGATTCCCAAAATGAGAGGCAAGCACGCCACAAAGCCAATGGAAGAAGTGATCGCCGAGGCAGAACAGTTAGCTGCCAACGGTGTTCGCGAATTGATCATCGTTGCCCAAGATACGACCTATTACGGGATCGACATGTACGGCGAACCTCGTTTGGCCGAGCTTTTATCCAAATTGAATCAGGTGGAGGGGCTGGACTGGATCCGATTAATGTACTTCTACCCAATGTACATTGACGAAAACTTGCTTCATGTGATCGCGGATTCGGAAAAGATTTTGCCTTATATCGACATGCCATTACAACACGCTGACGATATGATGTTGCGAAAAATGGCTCGACGGGTGAATCAGAAAAATACCGAGAAACAAATTGACTTGATGAGAAAAATCATCCCGGATCTGGTTCTTCGAACGACATTTATTACCGGGTTCCCTGGAGAAACGGACGCTCAATTCCAGACACTGGTCAATTTCGTCAAAAGGCATCAGTTTGAAAGAATGGGAGTATTCACGTATTCCTACGAGCCGGGTACCCAGGCGACTCGAATCAAGGGACACTTGCCCGATGAATTGAAAGAAGCTCGACGAGCCGAATTGATGGCCGTTCAACAAGAAGTCATGTTCGCTTACAACGAACGGCAACTTGGACAACCGATTGAAGTTATTATTGACCAAGAAGTACCAGATCAACCTGGTGCATGGATTGGGCGTGGCCACGGTGATGCTCCGGACGTCGATAGTTTAGTGTTTGTGACCGAAACTGAAGATCCGATCGAGGTAGGAGACATCGTCCCTTGCGAGGTGGTCGCCTACCAAGGGTATGATTTAATTGCCGTTGCAACGGATGTCCCCAGCAAGCGTAAGGCGATGCTGAAATTGGTTTGAATGTTTGGAGATTTTGATGCCCGGGACAAAGCCATTCAATTTGATGCGATGGATTGAAGAGCATCGCGATGAGTTCAAAGTTCCGGTCATGAATCGTCAGTTCTACAAAGAATCGGATGATGTCATCGTATTTGTCTCGATGGGCCCTAACACTCGCAACGATTATCATGTCAATCCAACCGAGGAATTGTTTTATCAGTTGAAAGGGGATATCGCCCTTCGAGTTCGTCCTTTGGATGGAACGGAATCCCACGATGTCGTGATTCGTGAAGGTGAAATGTACTTGCTCCCCCGTCACGTGCCCCACCGACCGCAACGACCCGCCGATACGATTGGCTTAATTGTCGAATTTCCGCGACCGGAAGGAACCAAAGATAAACTTCAGTGGTACTGTCCAGACGATCTGCACCTTGTCCACGAGGCTGAATTTCGGCTAACCCACATTGATCATGATTTGCACGTCATCATGGATGAATTTTGGAACGGTCCGGAGCAGATTCGTACTTGTAAAGAAACGGGCAAAGTGGTCCAACGAGCTGGTGAATTCAAAATTGAAGACGCCCAACCTCTCGCCGACTAAATCCCTTGCAGATCACGAAAATCGAGAAATTGAATGACTGGATCACCCATGCTGAATCGCTCCACTGTTCCCAAACTGCTGTCATGTTTGTTGGTATTTCCGTCATTTGGATTGGCTCAAAATGCGCCGGCTAAATCCCTCGAAGGTGCGATTCAGATCTCCGAGTCGTCGGGACGGCCCATTTTTGCGGTGGCTGGCAGTTCCACGTGACCACCCTGTAATGCGATTTTGAAAAGATTGAATACCGATCCTCAAATCGCTCCCATCGTGTCACAGTTTGTGCCACTCAAATTGGATACTGGAAGTCAGGAATTCCAAAAATGGAATCGTCAGCACCCAACATCGGGCAACGCAATTCCTATTCTTTACGTGGTGCGGGCCGACGGCGAAACAATCTATGGTGCATCGGGTTCGTTAAGCGGTGACAAGTTACCG
>JBCCSJ010000242.1:0-8962 GCA_039200505.1 Planctomycetota bacterium
CAAAAGTTGAACTTAGACCTCACTTTAACAATAGAACCTTCACGCGTCGCGTGCTTCCGTCGGAAACTGTAAAAAATGGCCTGCTCGTTTCAAGGATTGTCGGTTGGGGCACTTTTCCCGTTCAGGGTTGCCGAATCGCAATCGATACGATTCCTCAACTACGTGGCTCTAGCATTCGATATTAAATGACAGGCTTAGCCTACGCTGCTTTGGTGACTTCGATTACAAACCCATTCATTGCGGGCGGCAATCGCTCCACGAACAAACGCTGCCGATTCATTGGCCAAGCTGGGAAGGGGCAAGGAACCTTGCGACTAACGGAAGTTTCCATTCCATCATTGCAACCTTGAGGCGGGCTGAATTTCACTGTCCGTACGTTTTTTCGCGGAACCATGGTGAATTCAATATGTGGCCTTAGGGACCTTAAGACGCACTTGATGGTATTTTTTTGGCAGCTAAAATTCCATCTGCCAAATTCGGGAGAGAAAAGGGGCGCCTCATCCACCTCCCGCGGGGTATGTTTTGATATCAGGGAACTGGTTCGCTCTCAGACCACCCTATTTCGTAAAATCCAGTTCATTGATTGGAGCTGTTTCAACTAATGAGTTCTCAATTGCAAATGACATACAACCGTACCGCACTGCTTGAGTTGATGTATTTGAGCCGCGAAGGCGACCGCCGCGAGGGGGTCCTTCACCGGCAAAGCAAAGGGTGGTTCCAGGTTGCAGGGATGGGACACGAGACGTTGGCGGTGATCGCGATGCTCATGGAGCAAGACGACTATCTGTTCCCTTATTATCGTGACCGGGCTATGGTTTTGGCCCGAGGCATCACCAACGCTCAATTAGCCAGTGCTTATTTTGCCAAACGGGGATCATCATCCGGGGGTCGGCAGATGCCCGGCCATTATTCGGATCGCAGCAAAAATATCTGGAGTGTTCCCACTCCGACCGGTGCCAATGCCTTACCCGCATGTGGCGTCGCTTGGGCGATGCAACTGGACAAAGCTCCCAACTTGGTGGTTGCCACTGTCGGCGATGCCGCTTCACGCCAAGGTGAATTCTACGAAGCGATTGCCTTCGCCGTCGAACGTCAACTGCCAGTGATCTTTGTGGTCGAGGACAACAACTACGGGATCAGCACCAACACCGAAAAATTCAATCCCTTCAAATTGGGAATCTTTAACGAAGAGCACTTATTACATATCGATGCCCGCCACCCCGATCACGTCTTTAACGCGGTAGCTCCAGTCATGGATCGAGCCCGAAATGGTGGAGGACCAACTGTGATCGTGGCTGAATTGGATCGGCTCTGCTCGCACACGAGTTCAGATGACCACCGAGTTTATCGACCGCAGGATGAAATCGAAGCGATGGCGGATCGAGATCCCATTCTGGTATTGGCCAACGAGCTTATCGAATCAGGCGATCTGACCAAAGATGAATGGGAAGCGACCAAAGCGAGAATTAACAAAGATGTCGACGAAGCCTACATTGCTGCGGAAAACGAACCCGATCCCTCGCCAGAAGATTACAAAGTCAACATCTTGGCCGAACCAGCCAACCCGGGACCGCCACCAGTCGCAGGTAGCGATCGCAAGCGAATCGTCGATGCCCTCAATGAAGTCTTCAAGAATGGATTAGCCCAAAACGACTCGTTCTACTTTTTCGGAGAAGACATCGAGGCTCCCAAAGGAGGCGTGTTCGGGTTAACTTCTGATCTATCGGATCTTCATCCCGACAGAGTATTCAATTCTCCGTTGGCCGAAGCGACGATCGTGGGGGTTGGAATCGGTATGGCGTCCTACGGCAAGCGTCCGATTTTCGAAATCCAATTCATCGACTTCATTGGACCAGCGATGAATCAGGTCAGCCAAAACATGTCCACGCTGCGATGGAGGACCGATGGGGATTGGACCTGCCCGATGGTGCTTTACGCACCCTATGGGGCTTATTTGCCAGGCGGTTCGATCTGGCACTCGCAGGCTAACGAATCGACATTTGCTCATTTTCCCGGAATGAGAGTCGTTGTCCCCAGTACCCCTGAAGACGCGACCGCGTTGATGTGGACAGCAATGCACACTGATGACCCGACCCTGTTTCTTGTGCCTAAACACCTGTTCCGCCAACAAATGCCTTTGGACGGGGACATCCCTGCCGTCGGATTCGGTGAAGCTCGAATTCGTCAAGAAGGCGACGACGTCACACTTGTGACTTGGGGTAATTGCATCGAACAGGCCTTTGCAGCATCCAAGGCGTTAGCCGAAGAATGCTCGGTAGAAATCATCGACCTCCGTTCGATTCAACCTTGGGACAAAGAAACGATCCTTGAGTCGATCGAAAAAACGGGCCGATTAGTGATCGTCCAAGAGGACGGACAATCGTGCAGCGTCGGCCAGATGATCATCAGTGAAATCATGGGAGATCCGGAATCCTTCTGTAATTTCGTCAGTGCTCCCCAACTGGTATCCAAGCCCGACGTCCACATCGGTTATAACCCCGTTTACGAATACGCGGCTCTTCCTGATACTGACCGTGTAATAAAAGCCATTCGAAACACCATGGAGGACTGACGCGGTATGCCCGTCATTTCAGTACGAATCCCTCAACTTGGCGAGGGACTTCAAGAAGCGTTGCTAGTTGAGTTTTTAAAGAACCCCGGAGACTCCATTAATAGGGACGATCCAATCTACGTGATGGAAACCGACAAAGCGACCACCGATGTCGAGTCTCCCTATGACGGTACGCTCGTCGAATGGACAGTGGAACCCGGAACAGTCCTCGAGATCGGTGCCGAAATTGGAAAAATGGAAGTCGCCGAAGGTGTCAAAGAGATGCCAGTCGGCCACGGCCCCGAATCGGCCCCTGCTGCTCCCGCCACGTCGGTCACCGAAACAAAATCGGAATCGTCAAACAAACCCAAGGTTTTAATTCCTCCTAAAACAAGGAAGTATCTTAAAGAGCTAAACCTGTTGGATCGGGCTGACGAAATCCCGGCAGCAGGAAAAAAACTGATGCCCGAAGACGTCGATGCTTTCCTGGCTTCGACGGCGGCCAAAGTCGATTCCGAAGACTATGAGGTCAATCCGTTACCGAAATCGCAAGCGATTTTGAATTATCGGCTTTCAAGAGGTGCCAAAGCCTGTATCCCAGTTTCGGTCATGAGCGATTGGGATTGGACCAACATTGCCCAAACTCGCGAAAAAGTCCGCGAATCCAAGGGCCCTACCGGCTTTGCGATGGCTTGCTGGGCGACCGTAAAAGCCTTAAAAGAACACGATAAGTTTCGAAGTTCATTAACGACTGACGGCAATTCTCTTAAGACTTACAAAAACGTGAACTTGGGAATCGCCGTGGCGTTGGCCAAAGATGAAATGGTGACTGCAGTCGTGCAAAAAGCGGATCAGATGTCCGCTGATGAATTCTTTGAAGCTTACCAAAAACAAGTCAAAGCGGCACGCGACGGCAAAGATCAGGCTGACGAAGCAACCACCGTGACCGTGTCCAACATTGGCAAGGCCGGAATGCGAATCGGAATTCCAGCGATCGTTTCGCCCGCTGTTGCCACATTGGCCATTGGCGAAGCTTATATGCATCCGGTCCCCGATGGGGATTCGTTCAAATTTAAGACGATGGTGACGGCGACGTTAACGTTCGACCACCGGATTGCCAATGGAGTTGGTGCAGCCGAATTCATGAGCGACGTTAGAAAGAACATCGAAGAGTTTTCGCTCTAAACATCCAAACAAACCGTTCGTTCCTTCCACCGGAATCAAGCATAGCGGCGGGCCTAAAACGCAATTCGTGTCGTTTAACAAATTGTTGAACGTCGCAACCCAAAAATGACTGCGAGACACTTGGCAAATTTCAAATTACGCACGCTACTAATCGTTGTTTCGATTATTAGCTTCGCATGTGCTTACGTCAGCAATTATCTGTTGACCTTGAACCCCGCGATTCACATAACCCACACTGGAGGCGGGCTTATCACTGGACACCGCAAAGCTGATTACCATGCTGGTGGACAATTTGCGCACTTGTGCTTCGCCCCGATTCACTTCGTTGACCGACAAATCCGCCCAAGCTATTGGAACTCTTGGTGCGCATTCGACGAGGAGGGCGATTTAAAAAACCTTAACATTTACCGTGGGTCCCTCACGCATTGACCACGCTTAAGTGACGTCCAACATGGTTTTTACGCTAGGCCTGCGGCACACCTTCTTCCTTTAGCAACGGGCCATCGACCTGGTACCATTTCTATAGGTCAGGCATCGTTCGCTTCTTAAGGGCGGTGTCGTAAAAACGTTTCGTTATTTCAACCCTGAGCGTCGGGTAGATTAGTCCAATTCGTCGCTTTGTTTTAACTTTCGTATCGCCTGTTGAATATCGGCCTTTAACCGGACCAGATGATTCGTCCAAGCTTTTGAAACAAACGGTTTGAACTTTTGGGAATCGATGATTTCGACCTCAACCGATTCAAACAGGTCTTTGAATTCAGTCCTTTCAGACTTGGAAATCAATTCCGCCAAGTCATCCACCACTTTGATCTTTCGTAGTTTGGGTAGCAGATTCAATTCGGCAATCGTCTGGTCATCCGGTTTGCCAAAAAAGATGATCTCTTCAAGATTTTGACAGACCTCAAATCCAGTTGCTTCAGTTCCAAGCAGATCCCGGTTCTGCACCGCGATCTGCAGCTTTTTCAACTCGGTCAAGTTGTTCAGAAATTCCAGATCATCAAGCTGAACTCCTGCTGGCAAATAGAGTTCTTCTAAAGCAGATAATTTCCGCAGGTCTACTGAATCGACGAGCACCGAACCTGGTGCAAACGACGGATTGATTTTTCTGACATCCAGCCGAAGTATCCGAAGCGACTCAAATAATTGAGGATACTGATCAATGAGAGACGATTCGGGCAACCAAACCGAATCGATAAGCCCACCCCTCTTTTCAAAGATCAAACCAGCCTGATCAGCCTTCTGTTGAAATTGCTCATTGTTCAGATTCAAAAAATAGGCTGCATTGAGGAAGCTGATTCTTCCTTTTGCCAGGAACGAAAGTTTCCACATCAATGGCGGATCGTTTACAGGCTGAAAGCTCAAATTGAAATCCGTTTCGAGTACAAGTTCTAGAACATGCAACCAAAGTTTGGGTTGATTCGGATCGGGGTACAGATTCAACATCCCGAGCGATATCGAAGGATCAGCCTGAATCCGTTTTTTGAGGGCATGAATCAATTTTTCATTGGCATTTTGCAAAAAAACGGTACGAATCTGAATCATATCAAATACAGCATTCAACTCATCGTCAGAAAGTTCCCCCGAAATTGCGACATTGGCCGCTCCCGGCCGACAAAGCATCGTTGAAAAAAAGTTGGCGAAGGAATGTCGCTGTCCGTCCAACTTCTGAAAAAAATACCAACCTGGTTCTTTAACGAGCTGAATAGGTTCGTCCATTTTTGGAAGCTTGATTTGGCCTGTCACACTTAAAAAATCCGCTCTTTCAAGGATGTCTTTAGCTTGATCCTGATCAATTTCACCGCCAGCCAGAATGACAGTTAGACCATCAATCGAATTGCGACGGGGAACTGTTTGCAACGGTTTGTTAAGTTTTGAAAAATCAACAAATGGCTGAGCATTATTGATCAAAAGGATGGAATTCTGCTCCAGATCGAATTCGTTTCTTAAAACATCAGCGTCTCTTTCATCACGAATCTTGACAGATAAAATGAATTGACCAGCGTAGGAAATTAAACTAGCGGCACCGCTGGTTTCATGATTAATCTTTCGGGAATAAATTGCTCGCTGCCATCGCACTGAAAGACTCTGATCGCGTTGACTTGAAACCAGCAAGAGCGGATCGACAAATCGAAACCCAATGAATACCAAAACAATTACAGGTATTAAATACAGGTAAGTCCAAACTGAAGGTAAGTCGTTCATCTTGTTAGGATTCGACTGGCCAGAAACGATCGTCCGAGAATTGACCAAAACGATCCCAAGAAAAAATGAAGCAATTCCGAGCAAAGATGATCCGGAAATTACCGAAAAAATCTCTTTTGACTGGAGACGAGAACTTAAAAAAGGTAGGTGAGCGATCGCCGATCCCACCAATATGATCAAGATGGAAGTGAGCAATTTAGTGTAAAGCGGAAAACGAGTTTCGATGAAACAGATTATCAACCCTATCAATGCAAGGTAAACCAAAAATTGAAACAGGATGTCAAGTAGCATCCCAATTGGTAATTTTGAGAATTTCAGAAGATTGGGATTCACTAGGAGATGGATAGGGGAATCTAACAACTGAGTTGCAATGTGGATCGCAAACAGAACACCCATCAAGACAAACAATGATTTAGTGCGATTGCTTCCAGTCAGTCGAAACAACCATTTGGCTCGTAAAATTCTAAGGGCCACCTGGACGAAGCCCAAATAGATGATTCCTGATAAAAAACCCGCAGGTATCCCAATCAATCCAAATCCAAAACAGATCCAAGCCGATTGGAATGGCCAAACATTCTCCATTTCCTGGTTTCCAAATACCGCGACAACCGATTCAAGACACTGGGATGGGATCAGCAAGCTTATTGTTCCCCAATGGACAAGCAGTCCGATCAAAAGAGTGCCTGAAACAACCAGGTAGCTAGTCGGTTGAAATCGACCGCAGCTGACTAGCATTCCGGCAGCTAGATTGAGTCCAATCCAGCCTGAAAAAAGGGGAGCGTAAGGAGCGCTCGCCAACGAGTTCGTTGCAATGGACGCTGAAAAAGCGGTGAGCACGCAAGTGCTCAACGTGATAAACGAAAATAGCAGAAAGCCGTCCGTCCAATTTAAAGTGAACAAATTTCGGAACGTGTTACTCGATCGGATCTCAGAATTCGCTGCCTTGGGTGAGACTTGTGTTTGTGCGAACGACATGAGACCCTCAAAAGAGATCGGAAACCAGATAGCTGATTTTATCCGAAATTAGGTCAGGATGGTGCCTTGAACTCCGAGTTTAAATTCGAGTTAGTCAGACTACTGCCCAACCGAATTCGCAATTTCAAATGATTAAGGTCGTCGGGTAAATCCAATCTTTCCAATCGGGTTGCCGCATTAAACAGGAAACTGTACGCAGAGCTAACTTTCCCGAAGGATATCTTGCACCATGCTTTTCACTCTGGCATCCGAATATCCCAATCGGGCAGCGGCTTGTTTGATAGCATCGATTTCGTACTTCGACATTTGCCCGTCCGATAACGCCAATCGAATCAAATTCTTCAAATGCTGTTCGGTCGGTACTGCTTCTTCAGCGGAAACGATCCCAGATTTGGCTGCATCAATCAGCCTGTCGCAGTAGGCTTGGTCCCATCCATGCTGTTTCCCCCAACTGTACAAGAATTCTCTTTCATCATCGGGAATTTCTCCGTTGGATAAAGCCATCTGCGTGAGTTCCGAAAACTCCAGTAGCTTGATATCGTCGGCTTCCAACTTCCGGCCGTATTGCTGTTCTACCTGATTTTTGACACGCTGTTGAGATGACTTGGCTTTGGAACCAAGGTACCAAAAGACCGAAATGAAACTACCGATTAATAACCCTAACCAAATAGGGTGAGCGACCAAAAAGCTCATTGCGATGGTGGTCACGGCAACAGGGACTCCTAGCAAAATTGATGCCCAAAATACACCCGTCTGCGCGACTTGTCCGATCACTGGGATGTGAAACAAAATTCCAAATACTGTGGATAGCGTGATCAAGAACCCAAGAACAGTCGCCGCGGTACCGATGCCCCTGACAAGCCACTTTACAAAATTTAATCGGCTCTTTAATTTGATTAGTGCCTCATCGCGATCACCACAAATAAGATAGTAGAGGACCCCTGAATCCCCGATCATCTGGTTGATCCAAATCGTCCGTTGGTTCGTCAAATCGGGCGTGGCTAAACCACTTTCAATTTTTCCAAAATAAGTCGCCTTGACCGGAACTGGAATCCCAGCAAATGAAACCCGCTCGTCGCCAAGCCTGTCACTTCGACCTTTCGATAAGTAAAAATAATCATCCTTGATCTTTAGGTTCTCACGGATCAGCGCTAATTCCGATACCGGAATTTTCACCTCGTTATCAATAAAGATCAGTTCGGAAGTTGGAATTTCCAATCGTCCAACTTGGTGCTCAGAGGGAATAATACGATCGGATGAAAGCTGTTTACTTAGATCGTTGTTCTTCCGATTGCTTTGTAGCGAACTCATCCAACGCTTTGTCCACGTCACGTCGCCATCGGAATCCTCATCTCGGTCCCACGCATAAATTTCTGCGTTGCGATCCACATACAGAAACCCCTTGAACTGCTCTACGTAGGATCCCTTTAGCGTGAGCTCTTGATCCATCGCCCCACCGTAGCAGATGTTTTCTGGAGTATCGTCGGCCGGATCATGTTGTTCGTCCAAAACTACGCAGTCGCCAGCAGCTTTGTGGTAGTCGAACCGAGTTTCATTCTTCCAAAGGGCGGAAATAGAGACTCCGATCACGGCGATGCCAAAAAAGAAGCCAAAGCATCCCCCACCTTTTTTCTTTTTTTCTGCCATAAATGCTCTGATGATTAGAGAATAGCCAAAATCGGATTCGATTAGTTTATCGGTAACGAGTCACGTGACTCTAGCCCATGCCACAAAGGCAAACCACTTAAACGTTATCTCGAATCGCCTTTTTTCGCTACTTTCGTTCCGATCCCGCCCCTTGCATCAGCGGTACCAGCTTGATCACGTCGCCAAACGGCAGGCTTCTAAGGTAGCTTGTCGAAGGCTTTTTAAAGAAATAGCGGCTGCCTGAAATCTGGAAACATTCCCAGCCATCATTCCCTAGATGATTCAATCGATTTTGCAATTCTTCGGCCGGCATCGTGTCTTCAAAATCCAAAATTGCATATTCCCAACGATCCATGTTCTTCCAATCGTCACTTAACCATTGAGAAGTATTTTCGGCGGTTG
>JBCCSJ010000243.1:0-8952 GCA_039200505.1 Planctomycetota bacterium
ATGCCGAGTTTTCACAATTTTACGAATCGAAACAATTTGCCGATGCGGTAAAAGCACTCAATCGAGTCAAGTCGATAGGGCAGCCAGGCAAAATCGAAAGCTTCGCGGCGTCGATGGTAAGTATAAATCGTGCGGCGGAACAGATTTTTTCTGATGTATCTGACAAACTGGATTCTCATTTGGAATCTGTTCAATCGGAATCTGAAGAAGATCAGGTTGACGGACTTTTGAGTGCCTTCAGGCTGAAAAGAGAATTTGGTGGATTAAAAATATTAAGAGACCAGTTCAGCGACTTTAACCGTTCCGTTTCAAAAATACGCTACCTGAAAGATTTGGTGAGAGAAACTCGAACCATCGATAGTGCGTCTGCTGCCAAGTCGACAAGTTCGATCAAACGGGCGATCGAAAAACTGAACTCGCTTTCGGAAAGTTCTAAATCGGATGTAATTCGATCGAGAGCTAAAGAATCTGTCGAGAAACTGGAGGCAAAAATAAGGAAGGACTCATAGGCCAGATTCAAGATGGATGGAAAAGTGAATGGGATTGGTAGCGATTCTTCTGAAATTTGGAATGTGCCCAACAAGATTTCCGCTGCCCGGCTGGGACTTGCGTTCGTTTGTTTCGCCTTTTTGGAGTTAGAGTTTTATTGGATTGGATTAGTCATTTTCTTGTTGGCCGCCGGGACAGACTGGATGGATGGCTGGTACGCTCGCAAGTACAACATGGTGACCAAACTGGGACGGGTATTGGATCCATTTTGTGACAAGATTCTGATTTGTGGCATGTATATCTTGATTGCAATCGCGATGCAAAAAGACTTTGTTTGGTATGGGCGAATCACTGGTTGGATGGCCGTTATTGTGGTGGGCCGAGAGCTTCTTGTGACGGTCCTCAGATCGATGATTGAAGGAGCGGGAGGTGATTTTTCGGCTAAAATGGCAGGCAAACTCAAGATGTGGTTTCAATGTAGCGCGGTCGTTGCTTGCCTGCTTGCCCTAGCTAAAGTTACTGATAAGCTGGAAACTTGGTTGCATTGGACGATCGTGATTTCGGTATGGCTTTCGGTTGCGTCAACTCTTCATTCGGGCTGGCTTTATGTGAAGGCGGCAGCAAAATATTTTCGTCATTAATGACAGTTCGCCCTTAAAATTCTGGTTCTAGAATCAGCCTTTTTTCAACTCGAAATCTGGAACCAACCGTTCCACCAAATTGCCTCGGATCGTGATGCTGAATCCATTATTTTTCCTTTGCCTGATTGTCATGGTCGGGCTTTTCTTTTGGATGCTGGCCACTTGCATCAAAAGAATTCGCACCGGGCAGGCAATCATTGAATTTCGAGGGATCGAACAGCCGATTGGACTGACCGATGGATTAGGGTTGTTATTCTTTTGGTTTGCAGGGCAGGGGATTGCTTTGACCCTTGGACAAATGAAGTTAGGCCTCCAGCAGGGACAAGAACCCAACGCCATACAACTAGCTCAATTACTCTCTTTCCTTGCGGGGTCGCAACTCCTCATTTCGGTCGTGACCCTGAGCTACCTTCTTCTTCGATACCGATCGCCAATTGCTGCGTTCATTCAAAAAGGCAAGCTTCGAAGCGACCTGTTTTTGGGACTAGCTGGATTTTTTTTAATCATTCCGCCGATCCTCGGAGTTCAAGCGATACTTACTCAATACGTGGAATATAAGCATTCGACTCAGCAATTATTGGTGCAAAACGCAAGTCTATTTACGATTGTCGCAACCTGGTTTGCTGCCGTGGTGATGGCTCCGATTTCAGAAGAGATTTTCTTCCGGGGAGTCTTGCAAGGTTTTTTGCATCGGTTGATTCCAGAAAGCAACGCGACGCCTGAAGAGAAATTAAACGGAGGTTGGAGCAGTTTGAACCTGGGATCCGATTCAATCCCGCTGACAAAAGCAAATCCCAATGTCAACAAAAGAACGCAGTCCCTTCCCGCCGGTAGCCTTTTATCCGATAACCCTTTTTTAAGTCCAGAGAACCGCGGACCGAAATCTCATCCGGTCGCTATCCCTCGCATGAAGCCATTGAGATTGAGTTCTTATTGGCCAATTTTAGTTTCGGCGTTGTTATTCGCATTTGCACATTTTGGTCAGGGACCTGCGCCGATACCTCTATTTTTACTCGGGTTGGGGCTTGGCTACATTTTTCTTCAAACCGGAAGCATCCTGCCGTGTATCGTTATCCATATGGCACTTAATGGATTTAGCATGTTCTGGTTTACGTTGAATGTAATTTTAAGTGAACCAGATTCGGTATCCGAAGAAGTTATAACAACGCTTTGTCATGACCAAGTTATTTTATTCGCACGATGGTTTTTCTAAAAAGGATTCAGGATGGCTTCAGGCTTTGGCATAATCGGTTGTGGAATGATTTCGAATTTTCACGCGAAAGCAATTGCCGAAATCAAGGGTGCGAAACTAGCAGGTTGTTATTCTCGCCGACTTGAATCAGCCCAACGATTGGCGTCAGAGTTTGGTGGTGCCGCGTATGATAATTTGGATGTAATGTTGGCATCTGACGAAATCGACGTCGTCACAATTTGCACGCCCAGCGGGGCTCATATGGAACCCGCTATTGCCGCGGCCAAAGCTGGCAAACACGTTATCATTGAAAAACCACTCGAAATCACGTTGAAACGATGCGATCGAATTATTGACGCCTGTCAGCAAAATAACGTGGTCTGCTCAACGATTTTTCCGTCTCGTTTTCATGATGCGAGCATCACTTTGAAAAAGGCGATTGATTCCAACAAGTTTGGAACAGTGACCCTTGGCGACGCTTACGTGAAGTGGTTTCGAACGCAGGAATATTACGATAGCGGAGCGTGGCGGGGTACCTGGGCCCTCGATGGTGGAGGCGCGCTGATGAATCAGGCGATTCACAGTGTCGATTTACTGACCTGGTTGATGGGACCGGTCCGTTCAATCACGGCCAACACCGCTACGTTAGCTCATGAACGTATCGAAGTAGAGGATGTGGCGACGGCTTCGTTGGTGTTTGAAAGCGGTGCATTGGGAGTCATTGAGGCAACCACGGCAGCTTATCCGGGGATGCTGAAAAAGATCGAAATTCACGGAAGCCATGGCACTGCGGTAATCGAAGAAGAAGACATCAAGGTCTGGGATTTTGCAAAGATGACGGCCAAAGACAAAAAAATTGTGGCTGATTTTCAGAATTTGACTGAAACCGGAGGAGGTGCAGCGGACCCAGCCGCCATCGGTCACCATGCCCACGTCAAACAGTTTCGCGACGTGTTGAAAGCAATCAAACAAGGAACTTCACCCTCAATTGACGGCTACGAAGGCCGTCGGAGTGTCGAAATCATTTTGGCGATTTATAAATCGGCCGAAACTGGCAAACCGATCCCGCTACCGTTAAAAAAGGACCCTGTGATTAAAGCCCGAAAACGAACTTGAGCAATCACTGATGTCCAGTATTTCGACCAAAAATTTGCCACCGAATTCAGATTCAAAATGGCAGAGTTTCGAATTGGGTGACGAGATAACCACTTCAATCGAACAGTCGTGGCCCGGATTAATCATCACGCTGGTTTTGGTTGCGATGGTGCCAACCTGTTTGCCAGTCCTTTATTCGCTAATTTCCAGCTTTGGAATTGGTGGATTTTTCCTAGGCATTTTCGCTAACATCCTGATTGCGATTTGCGTTTTCGTCATCGTTGTACTGGCTAGTTCGGTTGCCGTTGGAATTATTGTTGGGTCTAACTGGACGCTTGGAGAAAACCTTGGACACCGCACCGCAGTGGTCATGTTTGGAGGATTGTCAGGATTTTTGGGCGTCAGTTGGATGTTCCTTTTTATTGACATCACTCTTTTTGGTCCCGCAGTTTATGCAACGGTTTGCATTTCGATCGCTATGTTTTTTGGTTGTCAAGGAGCCCTGATTGGTTCCTATCGTCAGGGAGTTTGGAAAAGAATCGACCCAGATTCCAAACAGAGGATTCAATTTGAAATCCGCCATATCTTGGTTTTGATGGTTTGGACGTCGTTACTTTTGTTGATGGATCGAGTCATCGGTGGATACCAAATTTTGATTCCGTTAGGGATTTATAGTGTCCTTCAATTGGTTTTTATCATGATTGACAGACCGATTTATTGGTATCAACTTCGTCGAATGAGACGAAAAAAGAAGTCACAGCAACCTTAAAAACCTTCAACTTGATCCCGATTTCTGCCAAACAAGATTGGTCTTTGAACATTGCGTGACTCAGACCAAAATAGAATCTGTAAAGCATGGACGGCGGGAAGATTGAGTAGATTCGATTTGGAACGATCACTTCAAATCCGTTCATTCATTTTAAATTGTCGTTACTAGGTCAGATTTTAGGGGCAACGGAATGCAACTGAAACGCAGACTTGAAAGCATTGCAATTCAAGTCATTCTGTTTTTTATTCTGATCATTCCGATCCAGACCTGTGCCCGGTTGTGCCAATTGTTGGCCTGGTTTGCAACGGATGTCATTTGTTTCAGAGAAAAGGTAATTCGGGAAAATCTAGTTGGTGTTTTTCCTGATCTCAAACCAGATGATTGTCGAGTTATTGCAAAAAAGATGTGGTATCACCTGTTTTTGATGGGTTGCCAAATTGCGCATGCACCTCGCAAAATTCACGATTCAAATTGGCGAAAGTACATTCATATTCGTGACAAGAAAATGATGACCGATCGGTTGATCGATTACCGACCGTTGGTTGCCGTGTCGGCCCATTATGGAAATTTTGAAATCGCCGGCTACGTGACAGGTCTCCTTGGGTGTCCCTCTTACACGGTCGCCCGAAAATTGGACAATCCATTTTTGGACCGTTTTATCAATCAATTCCGGGAACGGAACGGGCAATTTATTTTGCCTAAAGATGGTAGTGCGCCGGAAGTTCAAAAAGTTCTTGAAAGTGGCAATATTCTGACCATTCTCGGTGATCAGCATGCCGGGACAAAAGGATGCTGGATTGACTTTCTGGGGCGACCGGCATCGTGTCATAAAGCGATCGCGTTATTTACTCTGACAGGCAAAGCCCCCATGATGGTCAGCTACGGCCGCCAATTAGAGCACCCAATGAAATTTGAAATTGGATGTACCGGGATTGCGGACCCAATCGATTTAGAACCGGAACTTTCCGACGTCAAAAGCCTGACTCAGTGGTATAACGATCGCATCGCCGTCGCCATTTATGAATGCTCAGAACAATATTGGTGGGTACACAAACGCTGGAAACCCAAACCAGTCCGCAAAAAGTCTGCCAGTCAAGCAGCTTAAGATTTACTTATCGGGCGGATTAAGCCAGGTTTGGGAGATTCCAAAAATCATGTTATCTTAACGCAAGTTTGATCGTGAGTTTGTTTGGCCGATTGATTTGTGATCCACTACCGAAGATTTCTTAATACCGATCCGCCCTTGATATCGGAAATCTGGAAGAACCAGAAACCGTTACGCGGACAAGTTTCGTCCATTTCCCGACTGATGCTGGATCATCACGTTTACGCCAAAACGTATTTTGATCCGGAAGGTTATCTTTTGGCAATTGACGAAAATGAATCAACAAGTCGACCACTAGGATTTGTACATGCCGGCTTTGCGGTCAATGAATCTCATTCCGACTTGAATCGAAAAATCGGAATTATTTGTCAGCTCAAAGTTGTGCCGGGAGAAAAATCAAAAGAAGTTGCCCACCAATTGATGAAACTTGCGCTGGATTATTTATCTCGGCGAGGCGTCAAAGAAATTCATGCCGCCACTTGTTTCCCTCATGCTCCCTTTTACGCAGGGCTTTACGGTGGTAGTCGAATTCCCGGTGTGTTGAGCGAAGATGCTGATTTTGTTGAGTCCCTCAAAGCTTTCGCATTCGAAGAATTTGATCGGATTGGCGTCTATCAGCGGGAATTGTTTGGGTTCAAACCCTACATGGACCGAATTCAACGCGTTCTTACGCAGAAGTACCAAATCAATGCGATCGCTGATCCGCTGGAACGGAATTGGTGGGAAAGCTGCACACTGGGTTTAGCAGAAAGGGAACAATTTACGGTATGCCCTAAGGCGGGTTCCACCGATTCAGTTTGTGGCCACGTTCTTTATTGGGACATGCAACCCTTGGCAAACCACTGGGGAGTCAACGCGCGAGGGCTTTACGATTTGAGTGTCAACCAGGATTCCAGGGGCCGCGGGCTGGCCACGTTTTTAGTCGGTCAGTCGCTCAAGTATCTTATGCAACAAGGGATTGGACTCGTCGAAGCCCAAACTCCCATTTCCGATCAAGCAGCAGTTGGTGTTTTTAAGAAACTGGAATTTGATGAAGTGGCTCGTGGAATTCTGATGAAGAAGAAGGCCTGAATCCGTCTTTCCCTTTTCCAACTCGTTCCCCATCAAACCTTATCTGACCGAGCGAATGAGAATCTGCTGCCGTTAACTGCCAATCGTCTTTCGAAATTCCTGAATGACTGGTAAGGATTCTATCCAAGCCGACGCATCCGATTTCAACTCGTCAATCGGGCATACTTCCCCCACGTAGCCTTCTGGAATTTGGCTATAAAGTTCCGGCCCCGATTCGGTCTCTTCGAAATGGTGATATTCATAAGGTGGGATGAATAGATCGTCATCGGCCACGACATCGATCGTGCGCACACCGTAGGTTGAAAGTTGAGTGGTTAGTGCCTGGGCAGGCAGAAGCCATGCGAATAGGGGACTTTTCAGAAAATAGAATTGAATTTCACGGTTGCACGATAAAACCCGAAATCGTTCGAGGTTGCCGCCGTAGAGAGTGCTGTAAGATTTCGTCTGCTCCATTAAACCTTTTCGAAAGTCAGGAGCGTAACCTTTTTGAAAAACGAGGCTCTTTGGATCGCCTTGTTTTGAAAACCAAGCAACGGGTAGACCGCGATTAATCAGGTTACGCAAATCAGACGCTGCTTTTTTTCTTTCAACTTCAAAATCAGGAAACGGTGCAACGCGACGATTTGACCCACGCCGAAGCACCATTTCGATCATCTCCAGGCTTCCTCGGGGACGCTTGATTTTGCGTATCAAGCCTTCAAGGGCATCCTGCATCTCGAACGGTAGGTCGGTGGTAGATTCATTGGAAACTTCGAACGATTGACCCCCTTCTTCGATTTCCCGGACAGACCCTTTACCAATCCAGATTGCACCATCATTTTCAATGGCGAAATGAGATGCACTGCGCCAGCAAAGTGATAAGTCTTTGTAGAAAATTCGAGCAAATATTCGTGGCTTCTTTTTGCGTTCCACAACATAGCAAATGAAGAATCTTAATTCGGGAATCTGTTTGACGCTGGTCAGAAAAAATTCTTTATCGAAAAGTGAAAAATAATATTGTGGTCGAAGCCCAAGTTGGAATAGATCTACAAAATCATGACCTGTTTTGGACGCAAGTGAAATTTTCCCGGCCAACTCCAATAAATCGTTAAAATCCTGCTGTACCGCTCGGATACTTTTTGAAGCCACCTTAACCGAGCCAGTGATTGCAGTTGGGATTGGGCCTGAACTTGCTAGTCGGCGTTTCATTTCAATTGCCCCGTCAAAGAGGTTCTTTGGCAATGACTAAAGAACAATTGGTACCGCCAAACCCGAACGAATTGCTTAGGGCCACTTTAAAATCAGCTGGGGTTGTTTCGCGCACGATAGGTAAGTCACCTACCAGCGGATCGGGATTTTCCAAATTGATGTTAGGAGCAAGAAAATGATGATGCATCATCAAGATACAGAATATTACTTCTTGGGAACCCGCTGCCCCGAGTGCATGACCCGTCATCGATTTTGTCGAAGAAAAAGCAGGGACGTCTTGGCCAAACACATCGATGACGGCTGTCAATTCAGCAGCGTCACCGACGGGTGTCGAAGTTGCGTGCAGGTTGATGTAGCCAATGTCTTTTTCGGTTAGCCCGGAATCCTTGAGGGCTGAAGTCATGGCTTGTTTTGCGCCTGCCCCATTGGGAACCACCATTTCGTCACCGTCACAACTGGCTGCCGCTCCTGCAATCACTGCATGGATCGTTGCATTCCTTGATCGAGCAGTTTCAAGATCTTCCAGCACCAAGATCCCAGCCCCACCCGAAAAGATAAATCCGTCTCGATCTTTATCTAATGGCCGAGAAGCTTTCTGAGGATCGTCATTGAATCCGGAAGACAACGCATTCATGCCATCAAACGAGCCGGCGGAATAAGCACTGATGTCTTCCGAGCCGCCCACGAAAACCCGTTTTTGACGGCCCGAACGAATGGTGTCCAAACCGAGCATGATCGCGTGTCCTGAAGTTGCACATGCCGAAGTGATTGAATAAGAATGGCCATGGATCTTAAAAATACTGCCTAGGTTGGCCGACAAGGCAGATCCCATGATTCGAGGGACATGATAAGCACCCACTTTAGCGGCCCCACGTTTGTCCAGCCGTTGGCACAAAAATAGAACGTCATCAATACTGGCACCCGCTCCGGTGCCTACGATCACTCCAGTTTCAGGCGATTGAACTTCTTCGTCAGTCAGCCCTGCATGTTCGATTGCATGTTGCATTGACGCGGCCGCTAACAGGGCTGGCTCACACAAAAATCGAAGCTGTTTGCGATCAAACATCTCCTCCAGGCCTTCCACCTGAATGTCTCCGGCCACAAGCGACTTAAATCGGTAGGGCTCCCACCATTGTCGGACCGATATGAGTCCTGATTTTCCCTCCTTGAGCCTGGCGACATTTTTCTCGATGCCCATTCCAAGAGCACTATTGATCCCAAATCCAGTTACTGCAACCTGTCTCGTCATGGTCAATGGTAAAAGTAATTTCAGTGTCCAGCCATCTACCCAATTAAGTTTACTCATAATTTAAATGAATCAAAGGGGCGCCGGGCGTCTTCGTAACGGATGACAATAATTCTGAAAAACATAAACGAAACGACTGTTATCGTAGGCTTATCC
>JBCCSJ010000244.1:0-8923 GCA_039200505.1 Planctomycetota bacterium
GCGAAACGATGGACTTGGCGAAAGAGAAAAACTTCTTTGAGACCCGTGTCACCGAATACCAAACCGGTGGAAAACTGGACTGGGACTAGGTCGCAAAAGCTGTTTAATCGGCAGCCATTCAATCGAAAATTAGAAGCCGGCACGGGAGAACATTTCCTCCGTGCCTTTTTAATTGCGCGCAAGAGATCAAAGACTTTGATGCACGTTCTCGATTGTCGAAAAAGAAGTGGTCGCGATTAAATTCAGGATCCGATTATGTCTATTTAAGCGATATTAATTGCCCCACGATAATGGGTCGTCAAAACAGTTTCACGAGGATACGACCCTTGCGCTGAACGAGTGGTAGAGTTCTGAGGTTTTACTTTTTTGCGAGAGAGAAATTTCAATGGGAACCACCAACCAGGATGTCGCTCCGGTATTATCCACCATCGAATTGACGCGTCCTGTTGAAATCGCGACCAAGGCTTACCCGGTACCCCGCGATGCTGATCTGACGAATATTCTTGGTCGACTTGAAAGGTGTAGCCAACTTGTCGAATCCGAACTTTCAGCATATTCGTCAGCCATTGCCGATACAGATTTGATCGACAAGACAGACTACCAATTGTCGATCATCATTCCAGTTTACAACGAAGTTGAAACCATTGGCCGAGTAGTCAGCCGAGTCGCTGCGTTGCCTGTCCCTAAAGAAATTGTCATTGTTGATGACTGTTCGACTGATGGTACACGCGAAGTACTGGAAAATCTTTCGGGGCTCGACGGTGTGCAGGTGATTCTCAAGGGCCGGAACGAAGGCAAAGGTGCGGCTCTTCGCACCGGGTTTGAAAACTTTACCGGAGACTATGTGATCGTACAGGATGCCGATCTCGAATACGATCCACGCGATATTCCCCGGGTGATCAGCCCGTTGCTTCGTGACGAAGCCGATGTGGTTTACGGATCGAGATTCATTGGCGAAATCGTTCAGGATGAATCGTGGATACATCGTGTCGGAAATGCGATGCTTACCAAGATGTCAAATCTATTTTCTGGCTTGAAGTTGACCGACATGGAGACCTGCTACAAAGCATTTAAGCGGGATGCCATCCGAGCGATCCGTATCGATCAAAATCGGTTTGGAATTGAACCGGAAGTCACAGCCAAACTGGCTCGACGCGGATACCGATTCACCGAAGTTCCGATCTCTTACGACAGCCGTACCTACCGGGAAGGCAAGAAAATCGGCATCAAAGATCTATTTAACGCCATTTATTGCATCGGGCGGTACGGGATTGCCGACTGATCTCCAAAACGATGACCATCGAAATGCCAAAAATTAAAATTTTGCATTTTTCTGGGAAGCCAAGCCTTTCGCGGTGTCTTTAATACAGAGACACAAACCTTGGTACGATCTTGGAATCGTTGATGCGAATCGAGCCGCAGGAACTTGCCGTTCTGTTGAACCAACACTCGGCTCATCTTGCGCTTTACGCAGCCCAATGGACTCGCCAGTCCGAGGACTGCGTTCAGGAATCATTTGTTGAGTTGGCGACCCAGACCAACCGCCCGACGAATCCGATTGCCTGGCTCTATTCGGTTGTTCGTAACCGGGCTATCAACCAATCGAGATCGGATCAACGACGAAAGCAAAGAGAGCAACAATTGGCCAAACCAGATTGGGAAGCCAGTCAAGTTGATCACGAATTGCAGAACGTCGAACAACAAAGCGAGTTGGTGGTGGCGTTAGACTCACTTTCTCGTCAAGAACGTGAATGGGTTATTTTGCGTATTTGGAGCGGTTTGACGTGGGACGAAATCGCAAGCATCACTTCGACATCGTCCAGTTCTGCCCAAAGGAACTACGCTTCGGCCTTGAAAAAAATGAGAACTCACTTGGAGTCAAAATGTCTGACCAATCCGGATTAACACCTGAACTCGAATCGTTGGAAACGTCTTTGCGAAATGCTGCTTTAAAACCAGTCAGTTTTTCAAAGGAGGAACTGATGTATCGGGCCGGGTATGCGGCAGCTCTGGCGGACCGGTCAAGTGTGGCTGCCACTCAATTTTCTGTCAGGGCATCCGAAAAAATGGCTCGGTCCTGGTTCTGGCAAGTATTGGCGCTGACCAGCGCATCCGCCGCCATTGTATTGGCCAGTTTATTGAATTTTCATTCGATAGGTTCCATGGCTAAGGAAAATCTTGCGAACAAAAAGCCAGATCCCAATTCCGTGGTTTCAGAATCCATTCAGAGCCATTCGGTTGTCAAGGCAAATAGGCCCCTGCCGTTACCAAGCGTTGATCCGGTTCAATTACTTGAGCGATTGGACCGTGGGCAACAATTGAGTTCGGGGCCAATCACACAGGGAAGAATCAGCTATGTCTCGCTTGAATCACTTTCGGGCATGGATCGGTCGGTTATCCAGTCTCCGACTGCTCATTCCAGTTTCGAATTAAGAAATCGTTTGCTCCCTGAACTCGGGTTGTAACAAACGCTTTAAGGATTTCTGTATCATTTTTTTAATTGAACGAGGTCAAAATGCGCATTCATCGAAGCTTTTTTTTAGCACTGGCTTTGGCAGTATCATGGATCTGCATTGTCAATGCTGATGTTACGGTTAATTATGACCCTGACAATGATGGTTCAATTTATCGCTACCAACTTACGGTCACACCGGCGGCTGAATCGGTTCCTGCTTTCAAACATCGTTTGGTGGTCGAACCGGAAAATACGATCGCAGGGAACGCGATCACACACTATTTGAGATCACTCGGTGAACGGAGCCTTGATGCACCGTTGCAGGCGGCTCGAGCGAGATTTGGAGAAAAATTTTACACTTGGTACGAATTGGAAACACCCGAAACTGCCATCCCCGTCGGTGATTTGAAATCGGCGGTGAGCCTATTCGAATTTTATGTTGAAAACCATCTGAAACGTGCGACCAAGTGTCGTGATGCAGATTGGGGATTGGCATTAGAAGACTTACGTGGTCCAGAAACCATTGAGTTTTTATTACCGAGCGTCCAGCAAACCAGATCGATGGCTCGCATTTTACTACTTCGAAACAGGTTGGCTTTGCTGGAAGGGCGATTCAAGGATTCCGTCGAATCGATCAGGATGATTTACAAACTTGGGCAGAATGTCAACGAATTAAAGTTTTTGGTCGCTGGCTTAGTTGGAACGGCTGAAGTAGGAATGGCCAATGGAGCCGTCTTGCAACTCATTGGAACTAAGGATTCGCCCAACATGTACTGGTCGCTTGCGGAACTCGAAACACCGATCATCGATATTCGAGAATCCCTACGACTGGAACGAAGTTTGGGGATGCGATACCTCAAGGAACTCGATGGAATCGAATCCAAAGAATATACCGACGAGAAGTGGAACGAACTATTACAGTCAACTCTCGATTCGATCTTTCGAGTCGTTGTTCAGAATAACCCGGGCCCCGAGGTGATCAAACTGAAACCGAGTGGATTAGCGTTGGCCAGCTATTCGACCGCCAAACGTCGGCTGGCCAAATCGGGATTTACGTCAGAGCAACTCGAGTCGATGTCGGTTGCCCAATTGATCCTGATCGATGGGACTCGAGAGTATCGACGAATCACCGATGAATGCGAAAAAATGTTTTATGTTCCTTTCGATAGGGTGGCCGAATTCGAAACAGAATTGAATCGCCTTCAACGGCCCACTCAACTTGGTGAAATACTGGCAGAAACTTTCTTGCCGGCTGCCGGGCAAATAAGGTACGCGTCGGCTAGAACTCAGGCCCAATTGAACGCACTTATGGTCATTGAGTCCCTACGACATCATGCTGCCAAAACGGGGCAATTCCCGAACTCTTTGGACGAGTTAACGCTTCCGGTCCGGATAGATCCAATCACCAACCTGCCTTTTCCCTATCGGAATGAGAACGGTACCGCTTACCTGGAACATGCCATGAACCGTTCCTTAAAAGCGGTTTACGAAATCAAGCTTGCTAAATAAACAGGCGTGCTGCGACGCCACGCCTATTCAAATCAAAATTTTATTAGGAACGATCATGAGAACTTTGATTAACGCTCTTTTTTTTACTCTGATTTTGGGGCTCATCGTCTCACCGACGCAGGCTCAGCAACCCAAAGAAATCGATGCCTATATAGATCAAGATGTGATCGGAATCGGTTATTGCGACCTCAAAAAAACGGATGTCGATTCGCTTGTTACCGCAGCCAAGAAGATTGGCTTGGAGGCGACTCTTGAAATCTTTGGAGGTAAATGGCAAATTCAGGCGATTCAAAAAGAGATCGCCAATCTTAAATCGCTCGGAGTCAATCGAATCTATTTTATCCTGCGGACCAGCGATATTCAGGCGGGAGGCACATCTTTGGTGGTTCCAGTGAATCCACCGATCCAAGCCTATGACGAAAAGGCGGCTGAAATTAGTCAGGGGCTGGTGCGACTGTTTATGCCTATTCTATCTAAATTTGGTATAGGCGAATCGATGTTCGTAAACCGTGCGGTTCAAGGCTCTGAAATATTGCTCGCTTCAACGGACCAACAAATTAGGTTACTTCAAAGCAAAACAGAAAATGTTCGAAATTACGATGCCGCATGGGAAGGTTCCGAAAACGGAAGTCTTGGGTTGATCCTGTTTGGAAACGCTGATTCTCGTCGCGTACTCCGAGAACTTTTAACCAACCTTCCAGTTCCAGCGGAAAAAATCACCGGCCAGATTTTGGCGGATAAAATCGAATGGACCAGTTTGCAAATGGAAACAATTCCAATGGCGAATTTGACAATGAGCGTTCAAACGAAATCGCCGGAAACAGCAAGTCTGGTTCAATCAGAAATTGCCGAGTGGATTCCATGGATGCTGAATGGAACGTCTTCCAATTCGGAAATGAACAATGCTGAGTTAAAGGCATTGGCTGAATTAATTGAACCTGTTAACGCAGAATCCAAGGTAACGCTGTCCACCAACAGAGCGATGGAAAATCTGGACAGAATCGCCAAAGGTTTGTCCACCCAAATCAAAAAGGCTCAGGCGGCTGCTGCGGAGGCAGCGACGTTGAAACAGTTGCGGAGTCTTACGTTAGCCATGCACAATTACGAGTCTGCCTATAGAAAATTTCCAACTCAGGTGATCGCCGATCCGAACAACGGTGCACCCCTGTTAAGTTGGCGAGTCCAGATTCTTCCGTTTTTGGGTGAAGTGGATTTGTTCAACAAGTTTAAACTAGATCAGCCTTGGGATAGTGAGGATAACATCAAGTTGATCAGAGAGATGCCCGAGATTTATTGGAATCCCGATCCAAATTTCATCCAACAGAATCGTTCCGGAAAGACAGTTTTTCAGGTGGCCGCCGGCCCAGGGCTAATGTTCAATGGGGCCAAGGAGATTACTTTTGGAAAAATTACCGACGGGTCCAGCAATACGATGCTGATCGCTTCGGTTCCTGACACGATCGCTGTGCCTTGGACCAAACCTGTTGACTGGAATGTCGATCTGGAGAAGCCTACGGAATTACTTAAGGATTCCTCGAAGCCTTACCTGCTGATCAGCCGGGCCGACGGGTCAGTTCAGCGAACGCAGATCAAGGGCCAAGACGAGCAGTGGAGCTTTTTTCTACAGCCTGCCGACGGAAATATTGTCAGTATTAAATGATCGTGGGTCCAATGGGGGCACGAGCCATCGAAATTCGACAAGCGATTGGCAATTTAATTTGCGACCCCACTTTTCATCTAGCTCTTTGCCGAATTTTCAATATTGGCCTCTCCGGATGGGGAGGCCGGTGTTGGATAACCACCAATTCGTGGATTATATCTGGCGGTTTTGAGTCGGTTTTATCAGATCAGATCAAATCACTTAGTGAAATCCACTCGACATCTTTTCGTGTATGCAGCCGTTTGACGAGTTCAATCGCGTCGGGTCGAGATTCGAGCAGTCGGAAAGCCACGTTGGCCAGAGGAACTGCTTCTCCTTCGAAACAAAGAATCAAATTCCCCGTAGTCCCGTAGATCGTTTTTCCGTTGAGACCGAATTGCTTGTCAATCGCTGTTGGTAAAAGCGACTCTTCACTTTCGCTTGGTAATCCAATCAATAGCCTCGCCGCACCACCGCATTCTCGAATCGCTGGCTTAGCTTCGCTAATTTGTTCCGAAATCCAAGTGACGACCTGAGTTGGCGTCAATCCATTGTGGGTAATCACCTGATCCAACGAAACACTTAGTCGCGTGTGGGCCAACACCGATCTGGCAGCCTCGGTAATTGTGTCGATCAAGCGGTCGTGAATGAGCGTTGGGTTTTCAAGGAATCTCAAACCGCCGCCCGCATCTTTGATCAAGGTCTCTTTGACAACCAATTCAGCTTTGTCAGCCATCATTGCCATCGAGTTGTCAATCCAATCTCTACTCATCATGGCGATGTCACACATCGAAACCGAAGTCTCCATGATTCCATCCTCGTCGTCCAAAATCATGTGGGAGCCAAGGCTGGTAATCTGGCTTCGGTATTGGAAAAACTTCTGGCGGACATGTTCGACGGAATGGATCAAGGACTCTACAAATCCGATGGCGAAATTGAGTAGGAAAAGTTCGAATCTTTGGTTGCAATATTGATTTAATAATTCCTCCGCTGTCGAGTCCCACTGGCTAGTATGGGTTTGGGAATACTCGCGAATCAAACCGCAAATTTCGCTAATGATTCGTTGGCGGTTGTCTCGTTGATGGAACAACTGTTCTCGCTGTTTCCGAAGTTTATCTGAAACAACTTCTTGGGTTCGTAGTACCCGACCGATAGCAAGATTAGTTCCTTCGATCGGTCGATTTAGCCCCTGTTCTAAAAGAGTAAATGCATTTTTGGCGGCCTGTGAAACAAGTTCGCTCATCTGGTTCAGCGATTCAGCCCCGACCACTCCCTGGTTGGTTTCGCCAAAAAGTCCATCGAGGAACGATTCGACATCTTCAAAAACGATTCCGTTTTTACTCAAGCAAAACTGGATAAACCTTTTTTTGATCGATTCGATTGATCGGTCAAAGGACTGATCTGAAAATTCTTTGCAGCTATCGAGATAACAATTGTTTGATAATTTGCAAGCGGTTAACAGCTCGTTGACGACTGAATTGATGTCCAGGTCATCAACAATTTCGGTCTGGGTCCATTTTTGAATCAGGAGATTTCCGATCTTCTTCACCGCTTTTTCGTTACGCTCTGGGCATTCGGGACCGGCAGAACTGAGCCCAAAGGTACGCAGAGTAAGGTGATCGATCTGATCTTCGAGTTTGCGACATTGATCAAAAAAATCAGAGCAAACCGAGGTCGTCGACAGGCTGATATATTCAGCGACTTTTCCTAATTGACGTTCGTATTCGGTGTGAGAAAGATTGTTTCCAAGTTCGTTGATGTAAATTTTGTCGACCGGTGGTTCGTCATCAAAATCTGGTACCCCGAGCGTTAGATCACCCGGATAGCCATTTTCGATGAAGTGTCGAAGTTCCGTTAAGAATGCGAACGCGTTTGCTGCCGAAATACCGGGGTCTCGGGTTCGCTGGTAATTGGAGTGCAGAAACAAACCGTTAATGCATTCGCTTGGCAGGCCTGCTTCATGCAAAATTAATTTGATGGTGTAGCACAAATCAAGCGACATTCCGCTACCGACTCCGCCGCTGATAGATGACACGACGAAGACTCGCGGCTTGAGTTCGCCCGGAGACATTCCCAAACTTCCCGCCGTCGTGACGACGTTTTCAACTTTGACGATTTCGGTGATGGCCTGTTGAATGCGCCGATTGATTTCGTCGAAATGATCTGCGTAGGCGAGCCTGCCCAGCGGACGTAGACCATCGGTTTGTAGACTTCGAGGAACGTTGTAGATCCATCGTCGCTCCAGCCAGCCGAATTCATTGCTGTTGATACGGTCTCGATAGTCTTGTGGCTTGCGAAGAGGAATTTCGAGTGCTTCGCTGGGCATTAACATCCATGGTTGGTCGACTCTTTGGAGCCGTATCAGATCTTCGCGGTCGGTATCGATACAAAGGATTCGCACCGAAGGCATCGCTTCAAAATCGCCGTTTCGATTAATCAATTGGTGTTTATATTTTTGAACAACTCGATTGGCCGTTGCACCAATCCCAACAACTAGCGTGGGTCGAAAAGTGGAGTTTTGGGGATCGCATTCCGGTGGATCGCTGTTTTCAATTTCAGATGCCTGAAATGGGAGGCGAGTGTCCGATATGATGGCGGTCCCAACATTTGTGGGTGTCGCTTCAAGAATTCCGCTCAGCATCATCGTGTCGGCTTCATCCTGCCGATGGTTGGAGGTCCTGCGTATCGCTTTTTTGACAAGACGTTTTTTGTTGGCGAGTTCCTCGATCATTTCAACGCAGTTGCCGAATCGAAGTTCGGGATCTTTTGCCAGTGCCTTAGTTACGACCGCCTGGTCATGGCTATCCAATGGTCGCAAATTCGGTTTACCGTGCATGTGCTGGGCAGCCAATTGAGCCGCCGTGGTTCCTGAAAACGGTCGGACTCCGGTTAGCATTTCTTCGTAAACGATCGCCAGCGAATATTGATCACTATTTTTGTGAGGACGGCCGTCAAACAGTTCTGGGGCTGCATAGGTAGGTGTCATGCCGGTCATTAACGACTGGTCATGAGATTGTAAATCTTTGATCAAGCCGAAGTCAGCGACTTTGACATGACCACCAATCATTAACAAGTTTTCAGGTTTGATGTCGAGATGTTGAAGTCCATGTTCTTCACTCAAATAGTCCAATGCTTCAGCCGAACTTTTGAGGAACTTCAGAAGTTTATCGCGAGGAATTCCAGTCTGCCCAGCAGTGATGTATTCGTTGAAAACGTCGGCCAAGCTACCGTCAGCTAACTCTGTGACGACAACGAGTTGGTTTTCGTAGATTTCAATCCTTTCCAACGACAATAGAAAAGGATGTCGCAGTTGTTTGACC
>JBCCSJ010000245.1:0-8890 GCA_039200505.1 Planctomycetota bacterium
ATCCCCTCTACAAATTGTTGAGGCGAGATATTTTCAACAGCCCGGTCCAGTAATTCGGGCTCGGTAATTAAAAGCTGAATCAAAGCCGATTCGGTTAAACGAAACCGTGAAAAATCCAATGCCGGTTGGGCATCAGGGGCCAGTTGATCTTGTGGCATTAGGTTCGGGCTTAAAGCGACACGAATTTCGGCCAGGCGACGTTTGACTTGAAGCGTGTCCAATTGGAATTGTCGTGACAATCTCATCAAAATCTGTTCTTGCCGCATACTTTTGGCCGCAGACTGAGAAATTCTAGTGACAGGGACCCTCGCCAAAGTCTTCAGCACGCTCTCCAAAGCCTGGTTGGCTCGATGCGAATCGTTGATTAAGTCAATCCCGCGGGTTTCTTTTTCAACTTTGTGTGCAATGGCATCGGGAGCAGCATCGATGATTTCCTGAAATGCGTTACCGCCGCTATTCATTACAAAATCAAACGGGTCGACACCTTCGGGTAAAGTCAGAATCCGCAAATCAACATCGTGTTCGACGAAAATATCCAATACTTCATTGGCTCTGCGTTGCCCCGCATCGTCTCCGTCCAATACCAAGGTGATTCCGTCCGCAAATCGCTTTATCAAACGGATGTGGTTCTCATTCAGTGCCGTCCCTAGTGCCGCCACCACGTTTTTAAGACCATTTTGGTGGGCTGCAATGACGTCGGTGTAACCTTCGACAATCGTAAGTCGACGGGGGGCGGTTTTGTCTTTTTTTGCAATCTCCCGTAGTGCGTCGTTTGCCAAGTTTAAAGCATACAGGTTGTTACTTTTTGAAAACAATCTCGTTTCGCGAGAGTTTAAATATTTTGCTGGCGAAGTATCAGTTTTGGGAAGTAGTCCCGGCAAAACTCTTCCGCCCATTCCAATGGGTCGATCCTGAGTGTCACGAATGGGGAACAGGACTCTTGCCCGAAACCGGTCGTACCATCCGCCTCGATTGTTGGTTGCCACCAGATCGCAGGCTTCCAAAATTTGGTTGTCGAAAGAAGTTTTTTCAGCCCGGTCGGATAACCAATTCCAACTCAGGGGGGCAAAGCCAAGCCTGAATTTACGAATACTTTCTTGGCTGATGCCTCGATTCAAAAGGTACTCGCGAGCAGGTTCGGCTGCCGCAGCATGAAGCAAAAACTGGTGGTATTCCTGTTCCGCCCAAGCCATCGCTCGATACAAAGTTTGTTTGTCTTGAGCACTGCCAATCGCAACGGGTTGTTTGGGTGTACCCAGGGGAATATTGGCTTCTTCCGCCAAAATCTCCAATGCCTCACGGAAGTTCACCTTTTCGTAACGCATAACGAAATCGAATACATCGCCACGTATATCGCAAACCCAACAGACGTAGGTTTGTTTGGCTGGATTTACTTGAAGGCTGGGGCGACTGTCGTCGTGCCAAGGACAATGGCCAACGTACCCAGAACCTTGTCTTCGCAGATTCAAATGGGAACCGATCAACTGGACGATCTCAGTCGCCTGTTTGACCCGATCTTTGGCATCATTGTCAGGGATAAAGGACATCGCTACTCCAAGGAACTTTTCGTCGTTGGAAGAGCATCGAAACCCGAATCGGACCGACCCAGTCTAAATAGGGTCTGCGAATTTTCTGGTTCAATCGATCTGTCGATAGCAGATGATGCGGCATCCTGATGTACCACTTCCATGTGGCCGGTGTAGTTGACGCCGAATTTGCTGCGATGGATCTCATGTCTTCCATGACACAGCAAAGTAACCTAAAACATCCGGGATCTGACGGTCAACACCAATCCCAACCAACACTAAAATCTTAGCAGTCTTGTGAAAGCACTGGCAAGCAGCACCCATTCTTGGGTGGACTCAAATCCAAAAGAAGAGTTTGGTCGCCGTAGAATTCGAGCGGCAAATTTGCGGGAATTTCTGGACATTCAGCCTAAGGTGGCTTCGCTCGGTAGACAGAAGATTTCAGTTAGTCGAGTGTGTTGAAAATGTGTCTCTGATGACAAGAGTTAGCTGACTATTCTTTCGGAAGTGGTTGGTCAGTGGTTTCTACTTCCGATTCATGATTTTCAGATTTTGCTTTGTCTAAATCGGCCGAAATGTCTTTTTTGGTGCGATTCAGCTCTTGCTGCTGTTGTTCTTCTTTGGCCTTCTTTTCGTCCAAAGCCCATTTCGGAAACAGCTTCATTTTTTCCTCTTCGGTCATGCCCTTCATTTTCTCTCGCATGAATTCTTCTTCTTGTTCCCGTTCCATCGAAAGCGACCACTTTCGCGGAGGATTTTTGGTAGTCGCTGCTGCTAATGCATCCATTGCATTCGATTTATCCGTATCCTTATCCATGTCCAAATATGGTAACTTTGCACTCTGGGCGCTCTCACCTGCCTTCATTGCCTGGAACATGATCCACTTACCTGTGATATCGGAAGTTCCATCCCCATCGAGGTCTCCCACTGGAATCAATAGGCCAATAAGCAAAGCGATAATCCCGATCGTCAACGTTTGCGAAACTCGTCTGGCCGCGGAATTCGCTTGAGCCAAAGTTGCCGTGGACGGGTCGCTTTCGGCCAAGGGTGGCTCTGATTGAGTGCTCTCATTCGACATATCGAGGTCCAGCAAAGAGGATTGTAGAGGAAAAAATGATATCACCAATCATCGACATAGACTGGTGCATTTCAACAAAAAGCTGGACTTAAATGATTTTTATTTAGTCCAGCACAGAGTCTTTCCAAAAAGGAGTTGGATTGGGCCGGCCTTAGCCGACTAGCCGCCTGCACCGACCAGAGGTGGGTTTTCCGGCTTTTCGCCAATTTCACCGAAATCTGGAGCGGTTGGTCCTCCCACTTTTCCCTCTTCCTGGGTCCGCATCACTTGAAGCATGATCCACTTGCCGGCGATGTCCATGCTTCCGTCTCCATCAAAATCAGGAATCGGGCAGAGACCGCCAACCAATAAGATTCCAAGCAAAATGAAAGGAAGAGAGATTTTTGATTTCTTGGCCGTTGATCCTGCTCCGGAATCCGAAGGTGTCACTCCTTCGTTTTGAACCCCTTCTTTGACCTCATCTACGGATGGATCTTCGACGTTATTTTGATCTTCTGACATGGTTTCGCTACAACAAATAAAAGATGATTGATTTCGAATACGTTACCAACGAACCCGATATTCATCAATCGTCCAGTTTTTTTTTTGGTGAGAGTGTTCTGCTATTTACCAAAAACGGGGAATTTCAACCGGCTCAAAAGTGCAAGACTCATTCGCTATTTTGAAGGCACCGTTGGCTCGATGGGCTGGGAACCAATAAATCTTATTCGAATTCTGACTCAAATTTCCTTGCGACTATCAATAAGTCCGACGGGCAGTCGACGACGCACAGATTTGGAAGTTATTCTCGAAGGCGTCTTCGAAATCAAACACATTGTCAAAATGCGATTTTCGATCTTCGCTCGATTTCTTCATCAATCCGATTGAGATCATGTTGTAAACGATATCTCCGAAGCAATCGGTTTTGTCGATATTCCAGCTTTTCAATACGACGTTGGCCATATAGCCATATTGATTGAGCGCGTATTGACGGATCGCTTCACAAAGCTGCTGTCCTGTCAGATGCCTTTCCCGTCTTGCTTTCTGCATCGAAAGCTCCAGTTCATCGTCATCCTCTTCGAGAATTGATGCTCCAAGTTCCAGCGAATCAGCCGCATAGGCGAGTGCCTCTCTGACGAACCAATAAGCGTCGACTGGGTACCTTGGATCCTGGTTAACGAGTTGAACCAGAGAATAAGAATCATCCGTCATTTTTGGAAACTTTTCGAATAGTGGAGGACAGCAACTGGAAGCGGTTGCGACAACTCATTTACCAATTCATCGATCACCCCCACATTGTATTCATCAGTCAACTATTTCCAATCGAAAAAAATGGATTTGCCCGTCAGCTTGCTAGTGATTTTTCATTTTGTTTTCAGGATTTATCCTCTTTTTTGAGAGAAGTTATCGACGTTTAAGAGACACTTTCTTATTATTCGTTCTCCTGATCAAGCGGGATGGGTTGCTTTGTTTTAGGTTTCGTTTTTCGCGTTTCGCCAGACCGCTTGAGAACCGACAATACCTCGGAAGCCTCGATCACGATTCTCCGATGATCTTCAGTCTCAACTAAAAGTTGTTCGGTGATCAATCGTTGACTAATCACTTGTGCTTTTCCATCGCGGGTCAGCACTTGAGCCCCAACCCTAGGCAACGCTTTTTGAATCGCCTCGTAGGTTTCGAACTCATAACGAAGGCAGCATTTTAATCTTCCGCAACGGCCAGAGATCTTGGTGGGATCCAGAGTTGCTTTTTGTAGCTTTGCCATTTTCATCGAAACCGGCGGCATTTTAACCAGGTGATTGTTACAACAGACTGGTTTGCCACAGTCTCCGTAGTCAGCCAAAAGCTTGGCCTCGTCACGAACGCCAATCTGTTTCATTTCGATTCGGGTTTTAAATTCCGCAGCCAATCGTTTTAGCAGTTGCCTAAAATCGACTCTTTTTTCGGAAAGGTAAAATACGATCACCCTTTCCTTGCCCAAAAGTTCTTCAAGATCCACCAATTGCATATCCAAGCCAAGTTCATTGATATGCTTTTGGCAGGCCTTCATTTTGTAGCCGCGACTGGAGTCGATCGCTTCAATCGCTGAAACGTCGTCTGGCGACACTTTGCGAAGGATTTGTCCGATCGGGGGTTGGTCGAGGTGGCTAAGTGCATCATCCGTTGCTTCGCAAAGCACTTGCCCTAACTCGACACCACGATCGGACCGAACCACTACTTCGCTGCCTCGCGAATACGAATCTTTATTTTGGGCTTCCATAACACCCAGTAAACGAAGCGTTCCGTATCGGACGATGAAGTTTGCCACGAGCTAACCAGTCACACTTTGAAATTCGAAACCACACCTATTATGAATCAGGAAGCCAAAGTTTTGACTCGGCCTGTGCTGATTCTGCAGACTTTTGTTCGGTCGGAGCCTGTGGACTCCAAACCGGTTGGTCCGCCGACGATGGGGCCGCGATCGGGGAAGCAGGCATCGAGGATGCCCTCTGCCGGATAGGACCTTGCTCGGGACCTACGCCATATTTGTCGAGGACTCGGACAAGCTGGTACTCAACGTTGGGTTCGTGCAAGTGTTTCGTTTGAATCTCGCTTAAGATCGCGCCGACGCTTTCAGTTTGACCTCGCATGATTTTCAAGTCCAGTTCCTGAACCAAACAAATGCCTACCGATCGCCCTTCTGTTTTTGCTGCATACTCTTTCGCCTTTTCTAAATACTCAAATGCTTCATCGTTATCAGAAGCGATCTGAGACAGGGCCCAGTAGTGAATATCTTTTGGGATATCAATCGTGTCTCGTTTGAGAACTTCTGGCAAAATTTTCTTGAGGTTCGGTACATTCACCATCTTCATGGCTATTTCTCGAACTCCCAGCAGCTGCTTATCACTGAGTTCTGCAGGGTCCAGAAATTGCTGGAGAATCGGTGAGGTGACGATTCCGTCTTCGGGATGCGAGTAAGTTCCCAATTCACCAAGCTGTAGTTTTTTCGTTAGCAGGTTAAAAAGGTTTAAATCCAGCAGCCCGTTAGCCAACGAAGCTTCGATTAGCAACACAAGTCCGTAAACCAAGTTTTCGTACTCAGGATGAGATGCCGCCTCCCTCGCTGACTTCCCGCCCAAAGCTGGAATGCATACTTCTGTCCACCTTTCTAATATGGTTTCCTGGATTTTTTCGATTAATAACTCGGTCCCTTTTGTCGCTGGCAGAAACGACGGGATTTGGAAATTGAAATCCAATAAGTTGGCGATGTCGGTGGTCTGGTCAATCTGAGTGACTTTAGGTTCCCCTTCGAGGAATTCCCCGAACAATGACTCGAGCAGCTCTTCACAAATGGTACTTTCGCTACCTTCGCTGACGATCGTTTCAAGTCGCGCGGGCCGGTCGGTCTGTTTGCCATAGATGAACAATTCCCCTACAAATTCAGGAATCACATCAGCACTGATTTCGTCTTCCGGTGTCAATCCTTCACCATCTAACAAGCCGAAGACGAATTTCGGAGCAGGCCCCTCATCAAATGGATCCACTGACAATTCTTGAAGACGGATAAGCCTTGGATTCGATAACGCAATTTCTTTGACTCGATCCAAATCCTTGATTTCACTCGTTCGGCGAAAGATGGAAAGTGGATTAGAAAATCTTGTGGGATCAAGGGTCAGCGCAATCAATTCAGCTTCGATCGCTTCCAGTTTTGGAATCCCTTGGAGTTTGGCAAATTCACGCCAAGCTTCTATCGCTTTGTCGTGGTCTCCTAAAAAACCGTGTACGATCGCAATGGCTCGTAGTACAATTCTTTGGCCTGGAAAATCAGCTTCGATTTTTTCCAGGAACTTTAAGGCTTTGCGAAACTGCCCGCGGTCGAGAGCCCGATGGGCATTGAGATATTTCTTGTGCCACGGGACACCCTCAATCGGGCGGTCGAGGTGAAATTCTTGCTTGGCAACAATTGGAATTTCCCTGCTGGAAAAAAATCGAATTAAGATTTCACTGATCTCGGGATGATCCTCGCCTCGCAAAAAGGCCGCAAATTTAAGATGGGCCAAAGCGGCTATCGGACGACCGGCGTTTAAATTTGCCAGTCCCACAATCTGAAAAACATTTCCAAACGAAATTGGAATTTCATTTCCAGTAATCGAATCCATGGCATCCTGAAGATCATGGATTGCCTGACCGATGTCTCCATCGGCCAGACTAATTAACGACTTATGATGCAATGCGGTCGGATGTTTCGGTTTATGCGACAAAAATTGCTGATTGACCTGTTTGGCTTTTTCGATTTGATTCGTCGAAATCAAAATATGAGTCTGGATCGTAAGCAAACTATCCCTTGGTCCGGATTTCTTGATCACCCGGTCAATTTGATCCAAAGCTGCCTGTGATTGTCCCGCTCTATTTTTTTTGAGAATTACATTGAGATCGTTGACGATTTCTTTAGCGCAACAGAACTTGATTTTTTTCCCGCTTTGACACGGGCATTGTTGGTAGATATCAATATCCATGATTCATTCCGGAGGTTTGATTTACCCATTCGCATTGATAGTTTGTGAATTGTCGCATTTTCGCTTTTAAATGACAGCACCCTTCGTGGGTTTCCCTTGAAATTATGGCCACCTTAAAATCTATTTCCATCGATAGATGGTCCATTTCTGAACTCAATAATATCGGCCATTGTGTTACCGAGACCGCGACAAGAATGCCTGATGCGGTCGCTGTCGCGGCTCCTGCCAAAAAGCAGAAAAAGAAAATCCAACTTGGCGAGAAACTCCGATACGACACCCTTACTTTTTTAGAACTCGAAAATTCAAGCAATCAGCTTGCCCTTGGTTTTCATCGCATGGGCATCGGTCCGGGCACAAGAATTGCGTTGATGGTTCCACCGGGCCTCGAATTTGTCAAACATGTTTTCGCGCTTTTCAAGTCAGGTGCGACGGTGATTTTAATTGATCCCGGCATGGGAAAAGAAAATATGATTTCTTGCCTCAGCGAAGCGGATCCAAAAGGGATCGTTGGTATCCCCAAGGCTCATTTGGCTAGGGTCCTTTTTCGCCGCCAGTTCCCCAAGTGCAAACTAAACGTGGTAGTCGGCGGGATTTTTCCAAAATGTAAATCAGCCAAAGCTTTTTTCAAATTGAATCCCAATGAATTTGATAACGTCAACATTTCTTCCAAAGATGATGCCGCCATCATTTTTACGACCGGCAGTACGGGCCCACCCAAAGGAGTACTTTACCAGCACCAAATCTTTATTAATCAAGTTGAACAGATCCGAGAGTACTACAAAATTCTTCCCGGCAACGTTGACGTGTCTGGCTTTCCGTTATTTGCATTGTTTAATTCTGCAATGGGCGTGACCACCGTGTTTCCTGAAATGGACGCGACTCGCCCGGCTGAAATTCATCCTCCCAACCTGATCGACGCCGTCTCGCAATTTTCGGCGACCCAATCTTTCGGGTCGCCAGCACTTTGGAATACCGTATCCAAGTTTTGCCTTCAAAATCGAGTCAAACTTCCATCTATCCAAACAGTTTTGACGGCCGGTGCTCCAGTAGCACCCGACATTTTGGAACAAACGAAAAAAATCATTTCATCCGATGGAGAGATTCATACACCTTATGGGGCAACCGAATCGTTACCGGTCGCCAGCAATTCTGCGACAACCGTACTTGAAGAAACCGCTTCCAAAACCCGAAACGGCGCTGGCACTTGTGTTGGACATCGATTCGAAGGGATTCAGTGGAAGCTGATTGAGATCCATGACGATCCGATTACCGATATTTCAGAAATCACTGAAGTCCAACCCGGTTCGGTCGGTGAGTTGATCGTTCAAGGGAAAGTGGTCACTCGTAGATATGTGACTCGGGTTTCGGCCAATGCTGATCACAAGATTGCCGATGGAGAATTGATTTGGCACCGGATGGGTGATGTCGGATATTTCGACGATCAAGAAAGATTTTGGTTTTGCGGGCGAAAAGGTCACCGGGTCCGAACATCTGACGGACCTCTATTTACGATTCCTTGCGAAGGGATTGTCAATCAGCATCCCTCAATTTACCGAAGCGCGTTGGTAGGTATCGGAGACGTCGGCGATCAGCGACCTATCGTCATCCTGGAACCCCATCGAGAGTTTTTTCCAAGAAACGAATCCGATCAGAAGCGGTTGATTTCTGAAGTCCGTGAGATAATGTCCGAACATTGGCAGACTAACGGGATCCAAGAAATTTTGATTCGTCAACAACTTCCAGTTGACATCCGCCACAACTCCAAAATCTTTCGTGAAAAGTTGAGCGTTTGGGCTCAACAGCAGCTTAAT
>JBCCSJ010000246.1:0-8806 GCA_039200505.1 Planctomycetota bacterium
AACGAAGGGGCGTCCATTGAAATCGAACTGTGCTCGCCCTTTTTTGCGGATGCCCATTTTGTCTGTGGCGTACAACGGGTTAATGTAAGACAGTGTGTCGTCTATTAAGAATAGTAGCAAAAAAATCGTTCGTGTGGACACGTTTTGTTGACTGCGGTGGGAATGTTTTGGATCCTGATCTTCTCGCCGTGATGGATTTGCAGGACGTTTCCGCAAAACAAATCGGTTTTTTCGAGCTAAAGCTGTAGCCCCCATTAAGGGCTGCCGTCAGATCGTCTCTTTTTACCATTTAAAAGTTGGTTCAAGCGGACAGAATTAGTATTAAGTGTAACCGATCTTTAGAAAGTAATTGAATTTTCCTGCCATTTAGCCCGCAGCGTAGGAGCAGTTGCCGTAACTTCTAAAAATTTGACACCAACACTCTCGTGAACGTTCACCGTAGCGAAATTTGCCGACCCAGGGCAAACCAAATCCGAGGAAAACCAACCCGGGACAAACCAAAATTCAGGAAAACTAGGCCCGGGCGAATAGGAATGGCTTAAATGGGCATCAAGGAACGTTACGCCCTGTTATGGCTGCCGGTTCTGCTCTCTTTTATTTAGGTTCTTGCGGCCTTTTCGCCTCTGACTCTGCTGCTTTGCCATTCAGCTAGGCTATCGAGACAAGCAACCAAGCCAGTTCTTTCCAAATGACCCAGAGTGAAGCTCAAGCCTCGCACGGAATTCGCACCCAGTAAATCGCTCGTTGGTTATCTACACTTTCGTCGTTTGATAAACGCCGAAATTCGATGGGCTATTGAGATCGTGGGGGAATTTCACCAGCTAATTGAACGCAACCAAAATGGCTGCTTCCAATTCAATGCCGCTTGGATGATCACGGAAAATCATTAAGAGTTTGTTGAGCTAAAAACTTTTCTGCAATGATATCGCGCAACTGTTCATAAAATTGAGGGCTTTCGATTCTTTCTTTTTGAGCCTTTGAAAGTTGCGAAAGACTATTCGACCAACTTTCCATCGTTGGCAAATCGATTTGAATCCACCCGAGTCGATTTTGGCTCACTTTGATTCCGTTCAGTACTACCTGTTTGCCTCGGCCCTTCCCTGTTATCTCGATCCGAAATCGAGATCGCTGTTGACTGGAATCTGATTCCATAACAACTTTCATTTTACCCACAGGCTGATCGACTAAATGAATTTCAGGTTTCAGTACACCACTACCTGACGGAGTTCTTTTCGATTGAGATTCGGAGGCCTGGTTTGGAATAGATTGAGAATTGTTAAGGTCCAATTTGTCCAGCGGGCTGGTCACCCGAGTGCATCTCTCTTTGGCAACCCTGGTATAGATTGTGGTTGTTTCAAGGCGTTGGTGTCCGAGTAGTTTTTGAATTTGTCGAATGTCGATTCCGCTTTCTAAAAGATGCGTCGCAAAGGCATGCCGAAAAGAGTGTGGTGTGACTCGTTTTTTGATGCCTGCGATCGATACTGCTTGCGTTACCCATCGCTGAAGAGTTCTTGGTGACATATGCCGCCCGGTTCTCGATCCAAGTGTTGGGAAAAGATAGTCTTTGCCAGAATACAATTCGGATTGCTGGGCAAGTAATTTTGCGATCGTTTGTGGAAGCATCACGGTTCGGTCTGCTGCTCCTTTACCTTGTTGGATCCGGATAATGCCCCGGTCAAAATCAAGATCTCGATATCTCAGGCGGCAAACTTCGCTGTTTCGAAGCCCCGCTGAATACATAATGCCTATGGCAAGTTTGATGTTGGTGCGAGGTGCTGCCTCCAAAATTCGTTGGATTTCATCGGTTTATAGAATTACAGGCTGAGTCTTTTTCTTGCGTGGGGTTACTAAACCTAACGTAATGTCTCGACCACAAAACTTGTCGAAAGCAGTTCGAATTGCGGACAATGAAACCGACAAGTGGGATGGACTAGAGCCGACGTCAACCATGAGTTCCAAAAAACACCGAACGTTTTCAATCGTAGCTCGATGAGGTGGTTGACCTAGCCACGCGAGAAATTTGTTGAGAATCGACAGGTAATTCGAGATGCTTGCCTGTTTATAAAACCGAATCTTCATCTCTCTTTTTACGGCAGCCAGAAATTCTTCGGTTGATGGTCGACCCGATAAAATCGGATGATTCCCGGACCGGTATTCGACGGGGCGAACATTGGCGTATCGTCCGCGTGCCAGCCGATAGGGTTGCCCGTTGTTGTATGTATGATTGGCCATCAAGATTCCCTCCCATGGTGGTTCCTGCCAATCCGTTGTCCATCGGAACCAAGTTGCTTACTTAAAAAAAGCCAAGGATCACAGTTAATACTTTTTGGATTTTCGAACCAAATAGTATTCAAAAAAACACTATTTCTGTCGATAGCATAAACCCAAGCAATACCTATTTACAAGGTGTTGTTAAAAAAAGAATCGAAGTGATAGCAAATTCGCGATCTGAAAAATTTTCATCAGTCTGCCAGCACCGTCGGCTAGCCAACATCGCTTAGGTCGAGTGCTTTTCCGTAGCGGGCAAACACAAGTGATCGAAGCCGGTGTAAGCATTGATCTTCCAGTTCCGGGTCTTTTTCAACGAGTCGTCTTGCGTCCTGTTGCGCTTTCTGAAGTACGTCAGCATCACGGATCAAGTCGGCAATCATCAGTGGAGGAAAGCCGCTCTGTTGGGTACTGAATAAATTGCCCGGACCACGAATTTCCAGATCGATTTCCGCTAAATCAAAACCATTGTCTGTTTCTGAAAACGCGGTCAATCGTTCATTGGATTCAGGATCATCAGAAGTCGAAAATGCACACACGAATCCAGGGTGACTTCCGCGGCTGACTCTTCCACGGAGTTGATGAAGTTGAGAGATGCCAAAGCGTTCTGACGATTCGATTGTCATGATGGTTGCATTGGGAACGTTGATTCCAACCTCGATGACTCCAGTGGCGACGAGGACCTGGGTTTCTCCGGAGACAAAGCGGGCCATCGCAAGTTCTTTATCTTCGGGTGATTGTTTGCCGTGGAGTACGTCAAGGCGAAATTCTTCAAGCGGGCCGTTGGAGAGCGATTCAAAAAGTTCTTCGGCACTATTGAGTTCAGAATCTTGCTTGGTCCCAACCAACGGAGCCACCACAAATCCCTGTCGCCCTTCGTTTAGTTTCTTGCGAAAAAATTCCCACCACTGTTGGCGGTTGGTTTCGTTGCCAAGATAGGTGTTCACTTTCTGGCCGACGCCGCTGGTTCGTTGCAACGTGGAAACATCAAGATCTCCGAACAGCGTCATAGATATGGTTCGTGGAATTGGCGTCGCCGTCATCACCAGGTAATGAGGGTCATGACGTGTTTGCTTTAATAGAGCTCGTTGTTTCACTCCAAATTTGTGTTGTTCGTCAATGATGACTAGGCCAAGTTGGTGAAACTTTATCTTGGACGCAACGATAGCTTGAGTCCCAATCAGCAGGTCCACTTGTCCGGCTTCGATTGCTGCGGCGATACGTTGGCGTTTGGCCGTCTTTAAACTACCCGTCCAAATTTCAATCCGAACTCGACTGTGCGATAGTAGACTGCGGATCGATTGAAGATGTTGTTGGGCCAAAATTTCAGTGGGAGCCATCAGAGCAGCCTGATTTCCATTAGCAACAGCCAATAGCATCGCGCAAAGAGCAACTGCCGTTTTGCCGCTGCCGACTTCGCCGTGTAGCAGCCGGTTCATCGGAAAGGGCTTGCCCATGTCGTCAGCAATTTCCGAAAACGCAATTTTCTGCGATTCTGTCAATTCGAATGGTAACCGGTTTTCGATTCTGGCTTTGATCTTCGGCGTTAGCTCCAACAAAGGAGATACGTTTTGTTTTCGGATACGGTGTCTACGGATCGCCAAAGCAAGTTGCAGGATGAATAATTCCTGGTAAACCAATCTTGCCCTTGCGTTATCCACTTGCTGTTGATTTTTGGGAGCATGGATTTGTCGAATCGCTTCTTCGATGCCGCAAACGCCGACTCGGTCACGAAACTCATCTGGAAAAGCTTCTTCAACAAGGTGAGCGTGTTGATCTACGGTGTGGCTAACGATCTGCCGCATTTGGTTCTGGTGGATGCCATCGGTCAACCGATAGATCGGAGATAGCTGGGATTCGTTTTCGATCGTTTGGGTTTCGTCGAGCCAGATGACCTTGGGATGATTCATCTGAAATCGGCCGCCAACCATTTTTGATTTTCCTCGAAAAACGACTCGTTGGCCCATTCTGAATTTTTGCATTAAAAACGACTGGTTAAACCAAACAGCTCGTAAGTAATGGTGGTCTTGTCGTAACGAAACGTAAAGGATGTGTTTGCCGGAACCCGAGATGACTTGGTCTACATCGTCGACGACTCCCGCGATGTTGGCGAGCTGTTCGGTTTGTAGCTCGTTGATTTGATGAAGCTCGGTAAAGTCCTGATAAGATCGCGGAAAAAAAAAGAGGATGTCCGCTACCGTTCGAATTCCTAGTTTTTCCAACAGGATGGCCCTTTGAGGACCAACGCCTTTTAAGAATTGGATCGGCTGAAGAAGTTTTTCCGTCGGGTTTTCGGTGGCTTCAGTCATGCCTATTTAAGCAGCTTTTCCACGCTGCACTAAAGATATTTTTGGTAAGCCGCAACAGCGAGTTCGTCCACTCGATCGTTTTCCGCATGACCACTGTGCCCTGCAACTCGAGTGTATTTGACCGCTACGTGCCGCTGAAGTTGGGCATCAAGTCGTTTCCAGCGGTCTGCATTTTTAACCGGAACGAGCTTTTTTCCATCACGTCGCTGCCAACCGTTCTGTTTCCATTTTTTCATCCATTCGGTCATTCCTTTTCCGACATAGACGCTGTCGGTGAATAACTCGACTCGGCAAGGTCGCTTTAATGTGGTGAGTCCCTGAATCACCGCTTCTAATTCCATTTGGTTGTTAGTCGTCAGTTTTTCAGCACCGGATTCTTCAATTTCTTTGCTGGACGGAAGGTGTCTTAAAATAAACCCCCAGCCTCCGGGACCAGGGTTGCCACTGCATCCACCGTCGGTAAAAAGGTGGACATCGTATTCGTGTTGGTTCGTCACGTTTAAGAATTAGAAAAAATTAGTAATTGATCCGGACGACAAAATTTATGTTCGCCGAATTTAGAAAGCGACTGGGAGTCCGCCCAATTGTAACGAAAATTTGAAGTTTGCCACCCTTCGACACGCTCTGGGCATTAGGGGGTAGAGTTAGCCGATGGTTCGGGAGGCGGTGGGCTGGCACTCAAGCGAGCCATGTCGACCCGTTGTTGCTTGGTGATTCGATCAATCGATTCGGTAATTTCCGAATTGATTCGAGGGCTGTGCTGATAGATCCAAGGGAGAGTGACAGTAAAAGTGCTCCCTTTACCGACTTCCGAAAAAAGCTCAATCTGGCCACCAAGTAGGATGCAAAGCTCTTTCACGATCGACAAACCTAGACCGGTACCTGAGACTTCCCGTTTCAGGGCATCGTCACCCAATGCCGAAGTGCCCTGCCGGAATTTTTCAAAAATAATATTCTGATCAGAAGGAGCAATACCGACTCCTGTATCCTGGACAGTAATCTGAATGCGATCGTCAGGTAGACGTCGCGTTCTGACATGGATGCGACCGCCTTCGGGCGTAAATTTGATGGCATTGGACAACAAGTTGGTAACGATTTGACGAACTTTAATTTTATCCTGATAAACGTCGGGCAGATCGGGTTCGCTTTCGAACACCAGCGGGATCTTTTTCTTTTCTGCCAGAGCTCGAAGCATTTCACACAGTTCACTGATAAGCTGGTGGATCTGAAACTCAGTCGGTTTCACTTCCATTTTTCCCGCCTCAAGCTTTGCGAGGTCGAGAATATCATTGATCAAATCGAGTAATAGTCGACCTGAGTTGCGAATGTTAGCCGCAAAGCGTTTCTGTTTGTTATCAATGGCTTTGGAGTTTTCCAAGATTTCTGAAAATCCGATGATACTATTGAGTGGCGTCCTAAGTTCGTGGCTCATGTTGGCCAGGAATTCACTTTTGACCTGGTTGGTTTCGTAAAGCTTTAAATTCATCTGAGCTTGTTCGTCAACTTTACGATCAAGGTCAGTGTTGGCTTCTTGAAGTGCGTTTTGGGTATCCATCAAGTGAATTAACATTCGATTGAAAGATTTGGCCAATTCTTCGAATTCGTCTCCAGTGTCGACATCAGCTCGAACGTCCATGTTGCCATGACTGACTTCTTCGGTCAAAGTTTTCAAGTGTGCCAGAGGTTTGACCACAAAAATTCGCACGATGTACCACAACAATGCCATTGAGATAACGGCCGTTACGATTGCGACTGTGATCAAGATGGCTTGGCTTCGAGTTACCGCGTTTTGCGTAATTTGGTTGTCCAACTGGACCCGGAGAAACATGGGAGGCACCAACGCGTTCTGTTCCAGTAAAAGGCTTTTTTCAGTTTCCGATTCCGTATTCTTATCTGCCAACAGCGATGTAAATCGAGCCATCGTTTCGTTACTCGCAGGATCGCCCGTGGTGCCGGTCGGAAAATGACATCCAATGCATTGTGCCCGAGCACTAAAAGTGATGGGGGAGTAATAGAAAAAACTTTGGCCGTCGGAAAAACTGGCTTCGTCCCTATCACCCTCCGAAAGCGGAGGAGGCTTTGAGGGGTTTTCTTTGGGAGTGCCAAGAACGACGTCGGCGTGCAGTGAGTTTTCGTGTTTCTGTAGTTGGATTGTGCGGTTTTCGATTTGTTTCAAATAGTCAATCTCGACCGGGTCAGTCGCCAACCGCGGGCGAATCTGGTGTCGACTAAAGGAATCATCCAGAACTACGACTTCTGCCTGGTAAGGAATCGAAGATTCCTGGTTGGCAAACAATGAAAACAATTCAGATGCACTCATGTTGAGCTGTGTCTTTTGACCAAAGCCCTGAATGTTTTTGAAGTGACTTCGAAACATGTGATCCGAAATTAATCCGTTTGCCTGTTCACGTGTGTTCCGATTAATCAGTTGTTCGGTAATGTAGTTGACGTACCAAAAAGAACCGCCGATCAGACCAAGCAAACAGATGCCAAACATGATGCGGATCTTCCGCTCAAGGTTGGATTCTCCTAGTAACCTTCTGATCCCGCGGTTGGCCATCGACTCTTCTGGTAATAAAAGCTTGAACACCTCATTTTAGATTTTGAGATCATGGCAAACCATAGGAATTCCTGTACCATCGATCCAAGAAAAAAAGTCTGATTTGAGAGAATTACATCATGTTTTGCGGATCAACGTCGATGATCCATTGTACTTCGTCGATCGTTTTGATGAGTTCGCTGGCTTTTTTGATGACTTTCTGAAGGACGTCTGGCTTCGACGAACTGAGCAGCATGTGAAACCGAAATTTACCTTTTAGTTTTTCGACTGGTGCCGGTGCGGGGCCCAGCAGCGTAAATTCGGCTTTCATTTCATCTGCGGCGAAAGAGATTTTTTCAGCGATATGATCGGCCATTTGGTCAGCTTTGGATTCGCTTTCACTGCGGATGACGATTCGAGTTTGGTGGCCGAAAGGGGGATAGCCATACTCTCTTCTTTCTGGAAGTTCTGAATTGGCAAATCCGACGTAGTCGTGCCGCGTCGCCGCTTCAATCGCTTTATTTTCTGGACTAAAGGTTTGGACCAGAACAGGTCGGGCCTGGCGCCCACGACCGGGTCGAGCTGCAAGCTGAGTGAGCTAGGCAAAAGTGCGTTCGGCAGCACGGAAATCGGGCAGGTGCAAAGCGGTGTCCGCATTGATGACACCAACCAATGTCACATTGGGAAAGTCCAGCCCTTTGGCAATCATCTGAGTGCCGAGTAGGATTTTGGTTTCACCATTACGAAATGTTGCCAATGCTTTTTCGTGGCTGCCTGGTTTTTTCATTGTGTCGGTGTCCATCCGCATCAATGGAACATCGGGAAACATCGCTTTGACGTGCGATTCCAGTTTTTGCGTTCCCAGACCTGAGAATCGAATGGATGTATTTCGGCACTGAGAACATCGATCGGGTTGAGGACTTTGATAATCACAGTAGTGACATACGATTTTGTTACCTTCTTTGTGATGAGTCATCGGGATCGAACAATCCGGACAAGTTTCAACGTGACCGCAGGCCGGACACTGAATGCGGGTGGAAAATCCTCGTCGGTTTAACAATAAAATGACCTGACCTCCCGTTTTCAAGGCCGAGGTGATTTCTTGGCGGAGTTTCTGGCTGATCGGTCCGAATCTTTTTCGTCCGCTAAAATCGATTCGCATATCGATCGTGGCAACATCGGGAAGCGGGAGATCGAGAACTCGATTTCGCAGAGAAAGTGTTTCGTAGGCTCCAGATTTTGCTCGTTGCCAAGACTCTAAAGACGGAGTTGCCGATCCAAGGACCAAGGGAATCGATTCGGATTGAGCCCGCGATTGAGCTACGTCGCGGGCATGGTACCGTGGAGCGTTATCCTGCTTGAACGAACCGTCATGCTCTTCGTCTAAAACAATCAAACCAAGGTTGGGTGCAGGGGCAAAGATGGCGCTTCTGGCTCCAATGATGACCTGGACATTTCCGCTGGCAATTTCATTCCAATGCCAAGCTCGCTGAGCCGACGTTAAATGAGAATGCAGAACTGCAACGCGATCGAATCTCGCTCGAAATCTTTGACGTGTTTGCGGGGTCAAGCTGATTTCAGGAACCAATACGATCGCCTGCCTTCCAAATTCGACGACCCGTTGGATTGCTCGAATGTAAACCTCGGTTTTGCCGCTTCCGGTGATACCGTGCATCAAGAAAGTTCGATT
>JBCCSJ010000247.1:0-8757 GCA_039200505.1 Planctomycetota bacterium
AACTGATCATTGTCACGATAGTTGACGCCTAGGTTTGCCAGAGCGACTTGGGTTTCTCGGTGACCTCGCCCCAATTTTTCCTCGCTTCGTTTAACCGTTTCTTGAAAAAGTGGAATCGATTTGTCCAGTTGTCCCATTGTCCAATACGACGACGCCAGATAATTCATGCACGCCAAAATATCGGGATGGTTTTTATCCAAACGCCTCTTCATTTGATCGAGAGTCTCTTCAAACAACGAGATTGCTTCTTGAACACGTCCTTGCTCTCGGTAGATTCCGGCCAGATTATATTTCGTGATTAACGTAGTCGGGTGATCGGGACCCAGGGCTTTCTTTTCTCGGTCGATCGCATCGGTGTAAAGTTCTGCCGCCTTTGTCAGGTCACCAATTGCTCCGTGGCAAGCAGCCAGATTGTTGATCATTTCTAATACTTCTGGATGGTCCTTGCCGAGAACTTCTGTCATCCCATCATGGGCTTCCTGAAATAATGGTAATCCTTTTTCGTACAAGCCAAGACCATAATAGACCGTGGCTAAATTGGTAATCGTACTAAGCAACGCAATCGGGTTGGTAGTCTCAGATTTTCGTCGAATCTCAATTATTTCTTCCAGTATCTCGCGAGCACCATTTGGGTTGCCGGATAGAAAAAGGCTACTGGCCAAATTGTTTTTTGTTGTCAAAACCATCGGATCGCCTTCCGCAAGACTTTTTTCGCGAATATCCAACGCTTCCTTTTGAATTTTGACAGCCTTTTTGAGATCCCCTTTCTTTTCGTAAGCAAAGCCGAGGTCTACCATCGAAGAAACGGTAGCTGGATGCTCTTCGCCAAGTGATTCAGATCGCTTTTGGTTTACCATTTCTAACAAATCAACGGATTTATTTAGTTGGCCGTCATCTTGATAACTGAGTGCCAAATCAGACAATGCCGAAAGTGTATTAGGATCGTCGTCGCCGGATTCCTCTTTCAGAATATCGCTGGCTTGACGTAAGAATGAGATGGCACGTTTCGGATTTCCATTAAGCCGATAACTTGCCCCGATGATTTGCCGAATTCGAGCCTCAGTCTTGGGTTCCAAATCATCTCTTTGATCAATTTTGTCGGCAGCCCGGTCTAGCAATTCCCTCAGGGTTGTATCTTTATTTAAATTTGAATTTTTTGGGTTTCCAATCCGCCTCAACTGGCCTTCAACACTTGTAAGGGCCAAAAAATCTTTTTCGACGAATTCAGCGACTGCTTCTGCGAATCTTCGTTGAGTAGCTTCTTCTAGATTGGCGGCTTCTGCCGCTTCAAGAGCTTCGATTGTTTTGTTGTTCGCAGAAAGTGCCTTAGCTTCGGCATTCAAGGCGCGAAATAAACCCCAAGTGGTACCGACAAGACCTGCAACCAGAGCGAATGCGACCAATGCCGCAGCGGTGACGACTACCCGGTTTTTACGAACGAACTTTTTGAAACGGTAATTGAACGAAGGGGGAAGAGCCAGTACCGGTTCGTCACGAAGATAACGCTCAAGATCAGCGGCAAATCCAGATGCAGTTTCGTATCTCCTGTTGCGATCTTTTTCTAACGCTTTCATTACGATCCAATCCAACTCGCCACGTAAGATTTGCTGAAGCTTGGACGGAGCAATCTGACGTTTACGGCTGATTTCGGCAGAGTCGGTGGACGCAGAACTGAGCCGATGGCTAGGGCGATCCGGATCCTTCTCGCGGATCAATTCCAATACCTGTAGTATCGCGTTTCGGGCCATGGTATCGCGATCGAGTGGTGTGCTCCCGGCAAGCAGTTCATACAACATCACTCCCAACGAGTAGACGTCGGTGCGTGTATCGACATCCATCGAATCCAACTGTGCCTGTTCGGGAGACATATACTGCAACGTGCCAACGACACGACCGAATTCCGTGAAGACTGTTTTATCAGTCAATCGAGTTGTATGTTGAAGCGCTTTAGCCAAACCAAAGTCGATGACTTTGGGTACGGGTTTGCCGTTATACTCGGTGACCAATACGTTGGTTGGCTTAAGATCCCGGTGAATGATTCCTTTCTGGTGAGCATGCTGCATCGCGTCACAAATATCAACCATGAGACGAAGTCGTTCGTTGACGCCCAGTTCAAGCTGGTCACAGTATTCGTTCAGAGGAGTTCCCTGAATAAGTTCCATGACGAAAAAAGGGTCCCCTTTGTCGGTGGTTCCGACATCGAGAACTGTGGCGATGTTGGGGTGATCCATCATCGCCAAAGCTTGGCGTTCAGCTTCGAACCGGGCAACGATTTCTTTGGATGCCAGATCAGATTTGATCAGTTTTAATGCAACCCGCCTTCGGACTGGTTCCTTTTGCTCAGCCATCCAGACTGCACCCATACCACCTTCTCCAATCTTCTGAAGAAGTTTGTAGGGACCAATTTGGGACGATTTATGATACGGCAGCGGTAACGCGGTATCTTCGAAGTTGGCATGAGAGCCTTTGGGCGGAATAGTAACATCGTCGTCATTCGAAGTGCCTTTGGGCGGTAGAGTCATATCCCCGACATCGGATTGGACTTTAGGCGGTAGAGTGACATCCAGATCCGAGTTCCGATCGCTAGAATCTCGATTGGCAGATTCTTTGCCGATTCGATGTTGAACTTCGATTTCAATCAAATTTTCTAACAGCTTAGCTTGAAGCGAATCGTCAGCTTTTGACACAAACTCGGAGATTGACGGCGAAGCTCCTAATTGCAACTGTGATTGAAAAAGAATCGAAATCTTTTCAAGCTCTTTGCTCTCATCCATTGTCGCCCCGGTAATAGAAAAGTCGGGTCAATTAATTTTTACAAGATCAGGCATATTGTAGGCATTGTTAGAGACCGTTGGGATGATTCCCGGTTTTTGTCCACTCGAAAGACTAGCCGGATAAAAGGGAGGCTGATACGCGGTTTTTTGCGGCCGCGACGGGGAACTCTGCTATGACGAGGGGAAGGCAATAGAAGAAATGAATAATATGTTTGTGCTTAATCGCCGTCAGTAGGTCAGGCTCTGACTGACAAAGGGAATAATCCAAGAAGATTTTCAAGAAGATATTTGATGCAAATAAATAAGATCATTCATTTGCTAAAGTGTCGGTGTTCGGTGGGACTTGTTTCGCGCTTTGATTATCGGTTCTGTTGACGCTTGCCGCTTCTTTTTCTTGTTTCTTGTCGCGAATGACCTCTTTGCCAGCCACTTCTTTTACAAGTCGGATCCCGTTTTCTCGCAAAATTAATAGCGGCACCGTACAGCTGGCAACAAACATAAAATTGAGGATGCTCAGATAGACCAGGCCTTCGCCGACGCTTCCTCCCGGCGCACCGCTGATAATACTTATGACGACAATCAGTGCCGATTGTAAACCGAATAGATAACCTACTGACAAAAAACAACCGATGGTGCCTTCTTTGGATCGGAGTACAAAAAAGAGGATAGGGGAACAGATCATGGTCGCGATAAATGCACCGACGGCTTGTGAGCCATAAACAGAAAGGGCGATCGACCGAGCCATTGCTTGCCGCCGCTGTTCTTCTTGTTTCTGAAGTTGAGCCCGTTCCTCCGAACTCAAATCTTCGTTTTCAGATTCGACATCGTAGTAGGCCCCATCAAAATCAAAGGAGCTAGTCGTAAATTGAGGGACTGCGAAACCAAGGGCAATTACAAAAGTTAGCGCAAAAATATCTTTCAGTACGAATCGGCGATTGATTGAATTGTTTTCTCCGACAATTTGCCAACCGAAAAAGCCACGCAGAATCCAGAAAAAAAGTTGGGATCCGATAGAAACAGGAATGACCGATATCAGCGTTGGCAGTAGGAACATGATTTCAGCATCCCTAACAAAATCGAACGCTACCCACATCATCAAGCCGATTATGCCTCCAAACGCTGGTATTGCGGCAAAAATGTGAGCCCAAACCAGACGGTAAAGATACCAGCCGGGCCCAAACACTGACCACGCAGACGTTAACAAGGCAACGCTACTAACGATTGCAAAAATTCCCATTACCAGCACGAATTGAGGCTCGGACCCGCTCACGACTACGAAGAAAAACAAAAGTATCGCGTAGATAACAGCCGTGACGAGAATGGGTCTAAAATAGCGGGGAAAACAGATGTACTTTGCATCCAGCTTCGCAGTTGGCTTTCCATTTTTCATGGTATCGGTTTGTTGGGAAGGTTCCACGGTGAAATCACTTAAACAAGGGAAATGGGCCGAACGGAGTGGACGGTCTATTGCAAATTTGGTTTGCTATGAGTCTTATCATTTGCAGCCCTTGGTTTTTCAGAACATCAACCAGCATATCAGAATTGATTCGTATCGAGTGGCAAAGTTGAATCTGCTGTTGCCGAATTGGGTTTCATCGCGAAAACTTATTTTCAATAGTGATGGGAATCAATTTTTTTAAAATCAGAGTTTACAATACAGGCTTTGAATTTTGACAGGAACAGATTTGATGGCTGACGGAAAAGTGCTCGCCGGCAAAGCCCAACCTTTGGGAGCCTATCCCCATGTAAAACGATCGGGAGATTTCTTGTTCGTGTCCGGCACCAGTTCTCGTCGGCCGGACAATTCGATCGAAGGGGTTCATATTGTTGACGGCCGTAAGTCTTACAATATTCGGCAGCAGACTAGAGCGGTTCTCGAAAACATTAACGACTATTTGAAATCGGAGGGAGCATCGCTTTCCGACCTCGTCGACATTACCACCTTTTTAGTGGATATGGGAGATTTTGGAGGATACAACGAAGTCTATGCCGAATTCTTCGCCGGTAAAGATGGTCCAGCCCGGACTACGGTCGCCGTTCATCAATTGCCTAACCCGGATTTGCGAATCGAAATTAAAGCGATGGCATTCCATCCAATTCTACCAAACGATGGAAAGTAGGATGACCGAAAACACGACACTCAACTTCATTAACGGTCAATACACCGATCCGATTAAAGGTCAGTGGATTGAAAATGTCTCACCGGTTAGCGGCGAGGTGATCGGCAAAATAGCTCAATCTACGATGGAAGACATCGATGCTGCTTGCCAGTCCGCGAAAAAAGTAGTGGATCGTTGGGCGAATATGCCGATCGAAAAACGTGCCGAAATTCTTCATCGAATTGCTGACCTTATTGATGAAAATTCGCAGCAACTTGTCAAACTGGAAAGTGAGGATTGCGGCAAACCCATCACTCGGGCTCGAACGATTGAGATTCCCAGAGCAGCTTCCAATTTTCGATTTTTTGCTGCAGCCATCACGCAGTTCGCAAGTGAAACTCATGAGAGCGTCGGTTGGAACGCAATCAATTTGACTTTGCGTTCTCCTTTGGGAATAGTTGCCTGCATCAGCCCATGGAATTTGCCACTTTATCTTTTCACATGGAAGATTGCACCGGCGCTGGCTACGGGAAATTGCGTGATAGCCAAACCGAGCGAGTTGACTCCTAGAACAGCATCGTTTGTGGGCGAACTTTGCAATCAAGCCGGTCTTCCGAAAGGCGTTTTGAATATTATTCAAGGCACGGGTGATTCTGCCGGTCAGGCGATTCTTGAACATCCAGAAATCAAAGCGGTTTCTTTTACTGGGGGAACTGCGACCGGAAAAAAAGTTGCCGCCACAGTTGCTCCGCAGTTTAAAAAGCTATCTCTTGAATTAGGTGGAAAAAACCCGAACATCATTTTTGCCGATTGCGATTACGACAAAGCACTCGCTATAACGGTCTATTCTTCATTTGGAAACCAAGGACAAATTTGTCTTTGTGGATCCAGAATTTTGATCGAGGAATCTATTTACGAAAGATTTCGTAAGGACCTGATCGCTAAAACGAGAAGTCTGAAGATCGGCAACCCATCGGATGACGAAACGGAAATCGGAACTCTCATCTCAAAGTCCCATTTTGAAAAAGTTCTAGCTTACTTAAAACTTGCGGACGAAGAAGGTGCGACGCTGTTATGTGGCGGCAAGCCTGCTGTGGTGGAAGGATCGGAGCAGGGTTGTTTTATCGAACCAACGATCTACGAAATCGAAAACCACCAAAGTCGAATTTGCCAGGAAGAAATTTTTGGTCCAGTCGTGACTTTACATTCCTTTCGAACTGAAGAGGAAGCTTTACAGTTGGCCAATGGGACGCCTTATGGATTAAGTGCAACGTTGTGGACAACAGATCTTGACCGAACGATGCGAATGACCAGACAGATTGAATCGGGAGTGATCTGGGTCAACAGTTGGCTGATGAGAGATTTAAGAACTCCGTTTGGTGGAATGAAGGCATCGGGAGTCGGTCGAGAGGGTGGATTTGATTCGCTCCGATTTTTCACCCAATCTAAAAATGTGTGTATTTCCTACCGGGCAAAGTGACAAATCGAATGCACCTTTTGGCAAAGGTGCCTACTGCTGTACGTCCCGCTTGCCGAGCGGGACCCGGTGTATGGACCCAAGATAGGAAGTCGCTCAAGGTTTGTCTTTTTTAAGATAGTGAATCGCGAAAAATTCTAATTGGCGTCTCACGTTTGGAAGTCTCGGAAAATTCGTATTTTGACGGCCCCTTTGATCAGGTTCCGCCTTTTTTGGATATTAAAGAAAAGCTCTTGCGGGCGTATCCTTATTTAGAAATGCAAGGCGGAATTGATAGGCATGGCAATTTTCTTTATGTGCAAAATTCGAGCAGCGATTAGCCCATATCTTCAATATGGAAGCCTCACAGAATTGGTGATGGAAGTTGAGTCGAGGACAGGCCTTGGCACCCAAGATGGTTTTAACGACCTAGTTCGCGAGTCCAAAATGGACTTTCACCCTCTGCTTGAAGGGATTAAAGATGAAACCAAGTAGCTTTGTTGTTTTGCTTATCTTTTTCGGATTGCCGTGCGTCAGACCAATCGGGTGTGCAGGGGATGAAGATTCACTTGAAAAGGTCTCCGATGTTTGCTGCCTGATAGTTTCTTTAGATGAGCCAAAACGTTTTTTCGATCGACTCGCAGTCCTTGATCCTTCTTGGTTTGATTCGATCGAATTGGCCAACGACTTTTTGAATTTGGGTCCCTATGGTCTTGAGCGGAAAGGGAGCCAGATTGCGGATCTAAATCTTGTTTTGCGAGAGCAGTCCTCCATTTCATTATTGGTAGAGGACTGCTCCTCGGAGCTGGGAAACATTGCAGTGGTAATCTCTCACGATGATGGAAAGAAACTAAAAGAGAAATGCACGTTGGTAAAAAACTTTCTTTCTCTTTTCACGAAATTATTGACTGTTAATCCAACGTCGACTGGGAAAACCTACGAAAAGCTGACTGAACATCTCAAAATCATCATCAACGATTCTTTGGTAGCGGAATCAGACGGTGGCCACACAGTAATTGCAACTTCCATGAGTTTTCGCGATTTAATTTTGCGCAGACTCGTGCAAGATTCACCTGCCAGAAAAGACGAACGGGCTTACCTGATGGCCAGAAATTATTTTCGCCAAAACGCGGATGTGAGGTTGTTTTGGAATACTCGATCGGCCAAAAAATTACTTATTGAACTGGGATACTATTCCGCTCTCACGTGGGATTCTTTAAGGGCAGAATCAATTCCTTGGTCAGCACTTTCTATTTCCATGGAACATAAAGAGGAGGATTTTTTCTGGGACTTTGAAACGAGTTATGGGCTGACTTTTCCCTTAACTGGAACGAATCGAATTTTTGAAATAGCCCAACCAATTGATTCGTTCCCTGATATACCAGATGAAGCAATCAGCTACTCGATCGAAGCATTTGATTTAAAAGCGTTGGCTAAGTTCAATCAAGTTGCGCTCGGGGAATTGTACGGTAAAGATTTTATTGAGCAGGTTCAAAGCGATGAATTGATTAAACTTGAGATGGGAATCGGGCGTGAAAATTTAGGAAGTACAGCTGTTAATATCAACTTCGGCTACGACCACAAGGAATTTCTTAAGCTGTATTCTACAGAATATCAAAACGACATTAACGAGTCAGCCAAATTTGTCAGATCTTATCTGGCTGTACTTCGTCAGTCAGACAAAACAGGGCGAAGTCTTCACGCCGATTACGATTCTGCAGAGCACTCAGGGGTAGATGTAGAGTGGGATTTTGAACTTGAAGATATCGCAGGCAGGCAGGCCCAGATCATGGAATGGTTGAGTTCGCAGAATTTACTTGAAGCCCCCAAAGCTATGCCTAAAAAATTTGAGCGTCGAACGCCAACAACAATTACGTTTTCCATCATGAAGAAATGTTGGCGAAGAACCTATTTGGATATCGTCATAAAATAGAGTTTAAGGGAATCAATTCAGGAAAGGGCGCTGTGGTTTGCCCGGAGTGGATCGCTGTTGGAAATTGGTTTCAAGTGAATTCGGTAATTGACTGGGATAGTGGAGAAATCAAATGCAACCCTAAATTGGTAGTTAATTCTTCTACGAAAATTTTTGATCGAGCAACTTCTCGTTCCAATGGTCAACCCATACACTACTGCGACTTCAAGCGAAGGGAGGCGTCAAAAATTTATCTGGAAAACGATGCTAGAAAACTACTCAACTATCTAAGCTACCGTGGAGGCGCTAAACCAGGAGTTTCAGAATCGGTCCATAAAAACCCCTCGTTGCGTAGGGAGTTATCAACCGCCCAACGCGTCAGAATGGGGGTCGACGGCATTACCAATTTTTTGCTCAGCTCAAATCCGTGTCGGATTGAAACGCGATACCTGACAAACTCTTTTAAAAACCGAGTGACCAACCGAGTGACATGGAAGTTTACTCCTACGATTCCGA
>JBCCSJ010000248.1:0-8722 GCA_039200505.1 Planctomycetota bacterium
CAAAAAGAAGACGGCAGCACCAATCAAAACCACATCGTTGATACCTGCTTCGGTGATTTGGACTAATTCAACAAACCAATTGTCAGGACTTAATCCCAGTCCTTCGTTTGAAAATGCGAGGATGATCAATGGAATCAACGAGATGCCGACAATCAACCCACATAAACCCAGTGTCAGGTTGCGGAGCCAACGGACGGGGCGGCCGATCCAATCAGCTTTGACTTCCATATTTTCGGCGATAGTGGCAAGCTGAAAACAAACCTTACACAGGCCCGAATTGGGAAATCGTTCTCCGATTCGAGCATGAAGTCGTTTGATTGTTTCTACGATTTTCGCCGGATTAAGCGTTTGAACACTCATTTCTAAATTTCAGTTCGCCGGTGCAGTCAAAATCTTCCTCCCATTTTCAAATTTTATCGTAACCGATTTTTCGATTTCTCAAACTACGGGTGCCCTTTTCAAAAAAGATCTGATTTCGATCCAACGACGTTTTCAATCACCTATTCGGATCGGCCTCTGTCTTAACAGGGTAATTGTCATAATTTTTCCCTGGTTGCCACCAATTATTCTTTTGGGGGGTTGGCTTTTTTTGAGTTACCAAGCCAAGCAGCATAAAAACCACAGGCATCGTAATCCAGAAAGTATAGATGTCGGATGTCATGCAATTAAACAGCTGGCCAACGCAGGCAGGCAACAAAACTATCGGGTAGGGGTCACCGGCAAGATAGAGATTGATCAGTCTGTAGAAAACACCGACCACGAAAAACGACATGCAGGTAAAACCAAGGACCCCCGTTTCAAGCATAACCGAAAGGTAAGAATTATCCGGCGATTCTTCATGGATTCGGACTCCCATTTTATAGCCCCATCCAAACAGTGTTTTTTCGTTCATCATCGCAATGTATTCAGGCCAGTTACCGGCTCGATTGGAAGTGAACTCACCGGCACTGGTTCCACCGTAACCGGGAATAAATCGCTTCATGTTGGTTTCAAACGCATTGGAGTTACCGCCGCCCCCTTTCTTTTTTGGCATGCATTGGCTGGCAAATACGAGCAGCATAATGCCGAGCACGCCGTAAACCACGCCTAAAACCATCCAGCGATGTAGCGATTTTGGAATTCGAAACAGTACCACAAAGACACCGCCAGCCGTCATCAAGTGCATCATCGCAGCACGAGATGAGGAAATGTAAATTACGTAAAGCGTGAAAAACACGACGCCCCCAGCCAAAACCAAACGCAATTTCGTTCGACAAACTGTTAGCAAATACGTCATGCTGATCACCGCCCAAGTCGACGTCATATGACCAAACGCACCCGAGTTCCCAATCAAACCGCCCGCTCGAAGAATTGACGCTCCGTTCATCCATAATCGCTGCTGTCCCTGACGAACTTCGATTTGAAAAATGTGAAGAAAAATTCCGATGATGATTGCAATCAATCCGCCTACCATCCACGAACAGATCGCTCGGTCGATAATCTTGTTATCGACTTTGAAAAAGATACCAAAGTAAAACGGCATCAAGATTCCAAACAGTCGAATCCATCGAATGGTACAGTCGACAGCCGGTTTGAACTGGTGGATCTGCAGCAACGACATTAAAGCAGCAAAAGTAAAGCCGATAATGGCGAGGTGAGAAATATTTAGATTGTTGATTGGCCGGGTACAAAACAGAATAAAAAAACTGATTGGCATCAGCAGATCGGCAGCTCCCAAACCACCCACTCCCGGAAGGTTCATCGCTACAACCGGAATAAGAACTCCGTAAGCGACCACAACATGCCACTGCCAAGGTGTCTCGATTGCCCAACGGTGACATCGTTCCAGCCAGTGTATTTTGATGGGTTGCGACGAGATCGCTGGATTCGTAGCGGTGCTCATGAATCTAATCCTCCTGATCAGTCGATCGTTTTTGATTAGGCCGTCGATTGAATCGAATGGTTGCACCTCGCGACGCCGGCAATTTTTGTCGAGCTGGATTTCGTTTTTCAATATCTTTTTGTATTGATACTTGTATTTCAGAGTTTGATGGATGCGAACTTATACCGGTCGGCTTGGATTGATTTTTGCGCGGAATGTTGCGAACCGGTTCCCCCCGAGGCGGAATATTGCGAACAGGCTGTGAACGCACAGGAGGCTGGCTTTGGACAGATTCTGTTCGTGACAGGTCTCTAACGGGCTGAATTCCCGGAGTCTTCCGTGGTTGGGTGTTTTGATTTGTTGAAAATCGTGAACTTGAATTTTTTCGCGTTGTAACGCTTGGCTTTGATGACACCGAATCATTTTTTTGTTTTGGTGATTGCTGATTCGGTCGGTTGACGCCCTGTTTTGAAAGTTGGCTCGGTACGATGGGTGGGTCAAGCAGCGGCTGGTAATCGGTTAGAGATTTTCTTATTGCTTTTTTCTTGGGCTGAGTTGACCGCTTTTCGATGGAACGACTTTGAGGTTTGTTCCTGTTCGAATTTTGGTCTACTACTTTTTCTGTTCTTGCGCGGCGAGCTAATTCGGCGGGGCGCTCCGATCTTTTTCGATTTTGATGCCGATTTTCGTTTCGCGATACCGTCCTTCTTGCGTCCATCGTTTGCAAATTTCCCTCGGATGGATTTGAAATCTCGGAAGCGGTCGCGGGCTCCCTGAGTGGTGTTTCCACCAAAACTGACGCAAGTGTTCCAGCCGATGATTCAGGTTGTCGCGGTTTGCCGACAGTTTCGGTTGGCGTAGACTGCTCTTTTCTCGCTCGTTGGATATCCGCTGTCTTTTTCCGCTCAATTCTTACCTCGGTAGACGGTTGTTCGACCGACTGCCAGTCTTTCGATTGAATCGAATCTGACGAAACCTCAGTATCTTTTGCTGACACTGGCGGGGAATCAGATCGTACTGGGAGTAAACTAGCTTGGTTAGCTGCAATCTGTTCGGACCTGTTTTGTTGGACGGCAATGGCGGCTTGATTGTTGCCCATCAGCCATCCTGGAAGAAACCAGAACACTCTGCGTAACGGTGTGTAAGCAATCAGATCCAGTGCCAAGGCGACAAACGAACCTGAAAAGATCCCCATGATGGTACACAAGCCCAAAATGACGGGCTTTTTTGGCCAAGTCACTTCGACTTTGTGGGGGTGTCCAACGATTTCTGCGATGAAGTTGCCAAACTCTTTAAGAAGGTGCTGTTTGGTGGTTTTGTCCATCACTGATTCGAAATGCTTTTGGCTCCGTTCGTATTCTGTCTTAAGCTGATTCGCTTTGATGGTAAAGTTTTTAAGTTCATGCGATTTTTGAACTTCCGATCGTATCTTCCTTTCCAGAAAGAGTAATCTTTGCGTGACATCGGCATACTCCTCGCTTAGCATACGCACATAGGCAGCCACCAGTTGTTTCGCAGTCAACTTGGCTTCCGAGATGCCTTTCGCTTTTTCGGTTTCGTGAAACGCTTTCAATTTTCTTTCAAGGACATCGATAGTTGCCTGGTGGTCGGTGACGCGTGGGTGATCGGCACCGATTTTTTGAAGCATTTCAGCCTTTTCAGCGTACTTTTTAAGTAACTCGTCGTAGCGGATGCTTTCGATTTCCTGAAGCTGAGGGTAGGCCTTCTGGCTTTCGGCATTGACCTCATTGGTCCGAATTTTGGCAAGCACATCCAGCCGAGGAATATGATTCTGGTCAATCAAGGCGAGTCGGGCTATGTCGGTGAGCGGTTCCCCCGTTGTTGCATCGTGGGTTTGACTCATGATTTCGATTCGAGAAAGTAGCGCAACGCGATTTAGTTCCAGCTCCGTCCTCTGTTTTTCCAGCTCTTTGACACGTTCTTGATGGGGGTTGGTTTCAGTCGTTTGATCCCAAACGGTTGGAGCCGTTTTAATGAACTCTCGATAGGCAAGGCTTCTGGCAGTCACCTCCGCTTCTAGTTCCATCTTGGTCTGGTTAACCAAGTCAAACGCGCTGTTCTGATCAAACAAAAGTGATTGATTGACGTGGTCGCGGTAGGTATGAAGAATGGCCTCGACCACGGTGATACATTCTTCGCGATTGTCGTGACCAAAGGCGACCGTGATCACAAATGCCCCGGCTGAATCACCGGATCCCGCCCTACCTACGTTGAGCTTATTTCGGAGGTATTCGACGAAAGTCATCTCTTCGTCGGTGCCCATTTTCTCTTCGATTTTTTCGGTGATGTGCGGGCAAGTCGTTTCGAGATCAAAGTGCTCAATCGCCTTTTCGATGATCAGTTCGCTTCCGATCAATTGAACATGAGTCGAAAATAGGCTGTCGTAGGCTTTGGCATCAGGGACCGACATGCTGTTGTCCAAAAATGTCGGCATCTTTTGGTAGATTAAAATGCTGCCATGAGTTTCATAGGATTCCGTTGACGTCGAAATCAGAAAGGCTCCAAGACAGCCCCCAAAGAATGCAAAGGTAGCAACGACCCACCATCTTTCAAACAGCGTGACGTAAAGTGCCTTTGGGCTGGTGCAGTGATCAAAGACCGCCCTTCCAACTCGGTCCACATCTACATCGCGCAATCCTCGAAAAAAGGAACCGATGAATCCAAAAATAAATCCTGCTACGGATTTTCTTGGTTGTTTCAACGACTCGTCATGGTGGGGCTGGTGTGACATCGAAATTTCGCACGGACATCCAATGAAGGCAAAAGACTCTTCAAACAGTAGGATTTGAAAAACAGCCCACGTCGCGTTATTGCAACCGAGTTGCCAAATAATGACACAAGGTTTCCTGCGATTAGTATCACCATGAAAACAGGAATTCGGGAGCGGGAAAGCCCGACAGTTTGCTGGCAGCTAAGCCATAAAACCAAATCTCGGATCGCTCACACCCATTGCATTAGCGCAGGACCGGAATTCAATCGAGGGTGCAGAGGATACCAATCGAATAAGTCTCGATCTTCGAACAGGATTTAAAGCAACTCCGGTCACTCTCATTCGCGCTCAAGCGCAAGACACTTCATCAGCACAAGGATTACTGATCGCTGCTTCGCACTGATTTTGGTAGCTCATATTGATCGGGATTGTGAAACGATTCCCAGACCAGAATGCTTGCTAACGCGATTCCAATCCCAAGAATTAACCCCGCAAGGCCCCAAATGATTTTTGATCGCTCCTGACGTCGTAAAATTTTGAGGGCATTTTCTTCAAATTGCGTCAACGCTGGGCCTTCAGAACCCTGGTCAAGGCTTGTCCGAATTGGAGTAGGCTGGATCGCAACCGGCAGTTGCGACTGCGAGGAATCAAACGGCTCGGTTTGAATTTCGTTGACGGTTGATGGTGCAACAAGTGTTGGTTCGTCGGCCGAAGCGATGGGAGCCGTATCGATCGTGCTCTCAGGACTCGGCGATCCAGCAGGCGGCGGAACGTTGGATATCGACGTAGATTTTGCCAACTGATTATTGAACCTTGAAGATCCTCCTCCGCCTCCAACGCGGACAGGTTTCTTTAGCAATGACGATAACGCGGTAGCTAACTCGGGATAACTTTGATACCGGTCCTCAGGGGCCTTTTGAATCATTTTCCAGCAAATCGCAGCCAGCGGTTTGGGACAATCTGGACGAATCTCGAGGACTGGGTCAGGCATTTGCGTTTGATGCTTGGCAAGTCGCTGAACGATCGTGCCTTGGTGAAACGGTGGTCGGCCAGTGATCAAATGGTATAGGGTGCACCCAAGCGAATAAATATCGGCTCGGAAATCAACAGTATGAGAATCAACCGCTTGTTCGGGTGCCACGTAGTCAGTTGTTCCAAGATTGTCTTCGTAGGTTTGGGTCAGCGACGCGTCAACTTCTTGAGTCATCGCAATCCGAGCCAAACCCAAGTCTAAAATTTTAACAACGCCCTGTTCTGTGAGTAACAGGTTGGATGGCTTAATATCTCGGTGGATCATTCCAGCTTTATTGATGTATTCCAATCCCTCGATAGTTTGAAGCATCACATCAATGCTTTTAGCAAAACCGAGTGGTCCTTCTTTTTTGACCAGTTTCTCCAAGTCGCTCCCTTTGTGATATTCCATCACGATGTAAGACATTTTTTGAGAAATCGCTACATCCAGACAGCGAATGATGTTGGGATGATTGAAGGATGACGTGGCCTGAGCTTCCCGCACAAACCGTTCTTGCAGTGATGTTTCCTTGCCAAGTTTTGATCGAGAAAGAACTTTGATGACGCGACTTTGCCGTAGTGTCAAATGTTCAGCAAGGTAAACGGTTGCATGTCCGCCACGTCCGATGACGCTGAGGATTTTGTGTTGGCCCACCATGAAACCTTTGTACTTGCCTTGCAACAAGTGACCGACTTGCCATGGTGTCAAAATCCCGCGTTCTACCAATCCGTCCGAAAATCCATCGACGGTCGCCGGATCATTTTCTGATTTGTATTCTTGAAGAGCGGTTTCAACGACCGTTGACGCGACGAGCCCACTCCGATGAAGCACATCAAGAAATGAACTGAGGTGTTGCATAAAAGAACCAAATCGTCCGTCGTTGGGAGATCCGATGCCGAGCATCGGCCGCCGCGATTCAATTCGCGGTTCGTCCTCAAGTATATGCCAAAACCAATTTTTCGGATGGACTATCGTCGATATTTTCGGCATTGCAAGACGCTGCAGAAGTGGCTTTTCCCTACAGTCCAACCGAACTACGCAAGCTGTTTTGTCGTGAAAATTAGTGATTTCCAGGCTCGAATCGGCCTTAAAAACTCGCGATGAATCCAAAATCAAAGGCGACCCCACCAAGTCGTCTCTTTTTGCGACAGCCATCTCACCGTGCGACGGAAACTTTCGTTCCAATCACCAAAAACAGGGCAAAAGTCGATTCTTAGATTTGGCATGGCAATTGCATCTGGTGGTCTAGTGAGCGGGCAACGCCCATCAGTTGATCTCATCTCCCGCCGTCTCAGGGCGTCCGCTCATCCCTGCCTTTCGAACAGATGCGAGTCCCCGCTCGCATCTGTTCTTTTTTTGGCTCTCTTTATCAAGCGGATTCATCAGGCGTTGGAGCCACGGTATTGGTTGCCAAGTAAATCCAACCGTTACGCTTGTTCAATACATACAGTTCTCCGTCCGGGCCTCGCCCAAGTCGAAGGTCGGCTCGCACCTTGCCTGATGTTAGAACGGTCTGAAAATCAGGTTCGTCGTCAAGAACGTCTTTCAATGAGTTGCGAACCAACGGCGTTGTCAACGGATCATCATCATGATCGAACAGAATCGTCAGTTCTGACGGGGTAAGCCAAGTCAACTCGTCCGGACTGTCCCGGTCAACATCAGCGATGTCCAATGAAGTGGTTTGATTCTGTGCGTCCGTAAAATCAAAGTGGAAGGCTCTTCCGTCGGTAGCAAATTCAAGAAAAATGAATTGATCTGCCAATTCGGAAGATCCATTTTGGATCACGTGTCCTCCAGCAATCGCCTGCCCTACAAATGGATCTCCAATTTCTCCATCATGGCCTAACTGCGAAACGGGGTAGATAAAATCATTTTCGGCATCATTTTCGGGCAGGGCCGCGATGTTGCTGTTAACGCCGTTAGTTTGGCCTGGGCCATTCAGGTGTACAAAGGTTCCCTCGCGATCAGCCCAACCGTAATTACCGCCGGCGATCACGATATTGATTTCTTCGATATTGTCTCGACCAATGTCTGTAACAATCAACTGAGTTTCGTCATTTTCCCCGATCGCAAAACTTAGATTGTGCGGGTTTCGAAAACCGACTGCATAAACGTAGGTCGGGTAGTCACCAGATTCGCTGAATGGATTGAACTCCGGAATTGTAAAGCTGGCGGTTTCGGTCGCCAGTGGATCGATACGGATAATTTTCCCGAGGGCATCCTGATTTTGCCCATCACCTGCGACGGCAGACTGTTCGCTACCATCTCCATGACCGATGTACAGCAAACCAAAATCTCGATCACCTTCGACCGCATATGGATTAAACACCGCCTGTCGGATGGGGTGATCGTTGACTGGCATTCCGACTCGAAACACTTCTCGATACGACTCGGGATCAACAGAATTCGATTCAAAATCAAATGTGAATTCAGCCAATACGCTTTCGACAGCAACCGGGTTTTCTGGATTACTTAAATAGATCGTTCCGTTATCTTGTTCAGGGCGAGTCCCAACAAAGGTTACGTAAAACTTTCCGTTATCGCCAAAATTCGGATGAAACGCAGCACTTCGCAAACCATTCAGCGGACTCCCTCCGTCAATCGACGTGCCATTGCCATACGTCGCAATGGCTTGCCCCACGTCAAAAAATAGAATCGCCTGGACAGATCCAACCGAGTCGCTGACAAGTTCAAAAATCCTTGCATTGCCTCCGAATGCTCCATCGGTCACCACAAAAGTTCGCTGCCCTAAAGTGGTCATCATGTTGACACGAGGCGGTCTGCCATTGTCATCAAACGGAAGCTGAACCAATTTGGAAACCTGAAGAGTCTTGCCGGAAGGAGATATTTCATCTGGAATTCGCGGATCAATCAAGCTTTGCGGTTGCTGAAATGATTCATTCACTTCGATCACAACTTCCACCGTCGCCTCACTGCCGCCAAGTAAGCGATAACTGAGTCGATCGGTTCCGACAAAATTCTCGTCGGGAGTGTACCTTAATTCGCCATCAACAATTTTTGCCGAACCTTGACTAGGAAGACCTACAAGTTCGAATCCAGGGTTTCCGATCAGAAAATCGTTGGCCAAAATTGCCAACGGTACATTTTTGGAATCTTC
>JBCCSJ010000249.1:0-8584 GCA_039200505.1 Planctomycetota bacterium
GATTACTTTCACTCATACTTTGATAACCTTTAATTTGTAGTTGATCCTTTTTGGATTGATAAAGAGTAGCGATCTAAATGATACCTAACAAAAATCAGCAATCCTACTATTTGTAACGGTCTCACCGCCGTCTAAAAAGGAAGCGATTGCCAAAAAAAAGAACGTCCGCAGTCTCGGGATTCTAACGGGGACAGCAGACGTCCGCAAATGTTTGGGGCAACAAATGAATTTTGAACACCCCAGCTTTGTGACTGGATCATTCCCAGCTATCCCCGTTTGAATCCTCTTCTTCAGTTTTGATACCGGTTCGCTTGAAGATGGTGGATTTTGCGGTCGAATCTTCAACCAAATCATCCAGAAGCTCTTTGAGCGACATCCTTCCCCAACGAACCGCCTGGGTTAAGGCATCGGAAACTGGGGACGAAGGTTCGTTTTCACGGAAAAATTGACTTACTTTTTCGAGTAACCGAAACGCTTCTTCCCGATTTTGGATGTGGCTTTGTCCGCCGCCGAGATTGCCCGCACCAACGCCCAGATTGCCCGCTGAATTCTGGACGAGCCCTGTTTCTTCGCTACCGCCGTCCTCGACCCCATCCGTATCGTCTGTGGTTTGTTGTGATTCCAGTGACGGGAAGATTTCCAAAATGCGAGACAGAACCTGATTCAAGCACTCGCGTAACTTGGCTGATGGCGGAGCATCGTCCCCACATTTTTCCTTGAAAGTTTCATTGAGCGATTCAAAATTGGTTATCGTGCCCCGAATACTTTCTCCAAGAGTTTGTTGAAAATCGTTATCTGAAGCAGCAATCAACCTGGCTTTCACATCGTCACCAACTTCGTCAATTGTGGCGATCGAAAGTGCTGGATATTCGCCGGTGCTGGCCGTGATCGGCGCCATGCGAAGTCGGTCGATGAAATTGGATCCGTTATTCAATCCAGAAAACATTTTGACGGTATCGGCAACGCCGTCTTCACCTGCCGGGTTGGGCTCGATCACATCCCAATATTTTTCGATCATCTGTCGCGAAAAATCGAAAGCTTGCGACAAGCCAGCAAAACCGTCTTTGATCAAAAGAACTTCGGCGTACCAGGCGGCTACCCAAAGGTCTTTGACTTTTTTGGCCAAGTGACCTTCGCAGGCTCTGGCCAACGCAGACCAATCGGGAGGTTCAGGAGCCTTTTCTTCACCGAATTCAGAGCCATACTCCATGAAGTTCTGATACTGTTCTTCTTTGTCAAATTCAGCGTTGCGGACGCTTCGAATTTCGAATCTTTCGATCCGAGCGTTTCCGACTGGTTCCTCGATAGGGCGAAGCACGTACTCAAAGTCGATGATTTCTTCCATGGTGATTCTTCGTGATAGTCAGCTAGTTCAAAGGGGAGCGATCGCGATTTTGGATTATTGCAATTCTTCGATCAGACGTTTCAGTCGAGCGTCTTCGTAGGTCTTCATCTTCTGTCCCAATTTTTGAATAATTTTTGCGTGCAGGCGACTGGCCCAACTTTTACTGATCGCCAGCCTCTGGGCAGCTTCGGAAAGACTGATTCCTTCGAAATAAATGTATTGGATAAGCCTTTCATCCTGCATCGGAAGTGAGTTTACGCAGCGGGCCAAAATTTCTGACGATTCCAGCCACTCGACATAGGGAGCTTGTTCTTCCTGTCCAGCGATTTGTTCTAAATGTTCTTGCTCTAGGGCAACCACTCGGCTTAAACTACCCAGGTCCGCACCTCCCTGTTCCGACTGTTGTTGTAGTTTCAGTTTATGTCGGTGATATTCTGCCCTATTCATCCAAGATGATTCGGAAATCCCGTCAAATATCGCGCCCCGCACCCGGAAATATGCGAATGTCGAAAACTTCGCGCCCTTTGCTGGTTGGAATGCTTTTGCCGCCTCTGCCAATCCAAGCATTCCATAGCCGACAAGATCGTCAAATTCATAATGCACTGGTAGATTTCGCCGAATTTTGGCAACCAGGTGATAAACGATCGCCTCGTGTTCGGCCATCAGTTCATGCTGATCCTCGTTGAGTTTTTCATCCACCATGGCGAAGAGTTTTGGCGAACGATCATCGCCCAAATCAAGAAAAGCACGCAGAAATAAAAAGCGAATCGGTCGTAACAACCAAGATGTCGCCGCAGGTCCCGCTCAGGTGATAACACAGCCGAATCCTCAGGGCAAGTTTCTATACGGGAATCGACTGCATTCCGACAAACTTTCCCCAGCGTCCTTTGCTGTCGTCCCCGGTTTGGAACGGGGTAGATCAAATCTTGACTATTTGCGGCGCGAAGATGTCGATTGACTTGGCAAAATAGAAGTCTTTGACATACCAGAATCAACCGCTGGCTGGATCGATGTTTGGGGAGGCGTTTTTGGGGGCGAGAAAGGCTTCTTAGAAGAACGTTTTGCTTGGTTTAAGTGCGGGTTGTAGAGTGATTTGACCTGTTTTTTCAATCGAGCGGCTGCCGGTGATTCGCTGGGCGGTTGATACAAGACTTTTGGATTTGTCACGCTCTTGGCAGGTTTATTATCAGATTCCTTGGTAGATTTGGAAACAGGTTTCGATGGCCACTGGATCGAATTTGAGTTAACTGATTTGTTTACCGGCGTTGGATTTTGCGTTTGCTGTCCTCCGGCCAATTGGGTTTGTCCCTGTCCTTCGATGCCGGCTACTTTTTGCACCTTTTCATCTTTTTTCGACAAATTCTTGATGATCAATTTGGCAGTGGTTTTGCCTGGAAGACTTGGCTTTGCGGATAAGGTCGGTTTTGAAGTCGATACCTGTTTCGCCAACACCTGTTTCGCCAACACCTGTTTCTTGGAAGGTTGGCTTCGTTTAGCTGCCTCGGCTGTCTTACCGGCGGTTGGTAGAACTGGCGACGATTTGGATCTTTGGTTAACCGATGAATCAGAAGATTCGGCTTGGCTTCTGTTTGCCAGTTCAGCCTCTTCAGCCAGTCGGGCAAGTTTCAGCAACGGTGATTCTTCCAGAGCCTCTTGGACCGCTGATCTTTCAGGATCGGCTTGTTCAAGCTGTTTAGCGAATTGTAAAAGGATTGAGTGTTCGGGCCCCAAATTTTCGGGCTCAGTTTTCTTTCCAGTTTTAGCAAACTGGGGGGCGTCCGAATCTTTCAATTCCCCATTCAAGATCTTGCGTCCCAGTTCAGCCGATTGCTCGCCAGCTTTTTGATCCGCTTCCGAAAGCAGGATCGTTTCATCGGTCGCAAATCCGATTTCGGGTGTCGAAGAAGGGTTTGAGATTTTTAAGCCGGGGCAAAAGTAGTCAACAATTCCGCTCTTGTTCATTTCGCGTTCGTTGGCTTGTCGGATATCCCGTTCTTTCCATTCCGATTCGGTAAGCGAAACGTTATGGTATGCAAGGATGGTCCCTTTTTCGAAATGGACCGACTTGATCGCCAACATCCTTTCCACTTGAACTCGGAAGTAATCCAGTTTGGCGTCGATGACTCGTCTTTGCGATTCCAACACCAAGTCGATGGTGGTGTCGTCGTTTTCGTAATCTTGCTGAATAGCGCGGTATTGCTTTTTGGACGCTTCCAGTCGACTGGTGTTCACATCCAGAAGCGATCCGGTGCGATCAATTTCGCCAACGGCATTACTTAAGCCGTAGATGATCTCTCTTTCCTGCTCCAACAAAACCTTTTTTTCACGCATGAAATTGAGCTCTGAATTTCGCACAGCAGCCATTTGTCGGCGATATCCAATGGGAATGTTTAGGTCCATTCCGACTTCCCATTCCTGAAGATCACCATTAAGAAACGTTGCGAAGGCATCACTGTCATTTTGAGGATCAATTCCCGGAGGCACGGTCGGATCAAATCCATCGTTTCCGAACAGATCGTTTCCGAAGCCACGAACTCGATACCGACCAATCAGATCCAATCGAGGCAACAGATGGTTTTTGTTGGCCAGGTGATTCAATTGGGCTCTTTTTAATACCCATCGCTGCCGACGAAGCTCGGTTCGGTACTGCAGCGCGTCCGTTTTAATTTGTGCCCAGTCGAAAACAACATCGGCTTCGACCGGCATGTCGCTGGGAATGATCAGAGAACTGTCGTTGACAGGTAAACCGGTCAAAAGTCGAAGCCGTCGTTCCGCAAGTCTTACGCCCGAATTGCCTCGAAAGGTACCGCCGGTGCTTCCGTTGTTGGTTCGCGTGCCGTCGTTCAATTGACCGTGGATAGCATCCTGGACCCGCGAAGCAAACAGGTAATACTGCTCTTCCGCTTGAAGAATTTCAGCTTCACCCTTTTCGCCGCTTCTGGCTTTCAAGTTCTCCCAAATCGAAAACGCTCCATTGCGAGCTTCAATTTTGGCCTCCAAATCGCGATAGGCAAAATAGAGATCCCAATAGGCGTTTTCGACGTCACTAACCAGATTTCGGATCCCAAGCTCAAAGTCTGCCAGCGAGATATCCGTATTGGCCCGGGCGATCAAGACGCCCGTGTTGACTCCGGGCAAATTGTTGGGCCCAGCAATACGATTGAAAGTTGTTCCTGCCCCCTGAAGTAATGGTTGGCGAAACTCAGCCGCAAGAAATGTATCGTAGGATGCGTCATTCAAAAATCGGTTCGCTGGCGTATTATTCCGGTCGTAAACAATCTGGTGATTCAATTGAAACAAACCACCGGTCGCCGATCGTTTCGTTAGGTTGGTAATGTTGGTTGCTAAATCCTGAGTTAAAATTCCCTGGTCGCCGACAAACGAACTGTTGAATGCCCGGTCGTTATTTTGGAACAGAAACTGGTTGCTAAAATTTGCATCAAACTCGGCAAGTGCTGCTTCTTCGCCTACTCTTGGGTCGGTGTAGGTGATCGCTGGGTCATCTTCGGAACGGATGAGTTCAGGCGAGCGAAGGATCGTTCCGCCCAATTCCCGAATCACTTGGGACTCCTGCAGGGCTCTCGAAATACATTCGTCGAGGGAAAGCCGTTGGAACCGTCCCGGGTCATCAAAATTGAAATTCTCAAGCGGTCCCGTGTCAAACTGCTGCTCGGATTCGACTGAGATTTCGGGTTCTTGAATCTGTAGATTTTGATAAAGGTGCTCGGTCGACCCGGTTGCCGTTTCGAATTTAGGCTGAAACCGGGTCGTCGTTTTGCAGCCGGGCGTGATCATGAGTACAGCCAACAGAATCAGTTGCCATTTTTTGATCATAGTGCTGCCGACTGTTAAAGAGTTCAGAACGTACGTGACCGTTGGATGTCGAGTTGTATCGGTTAAGCCAAAAGTCCGTTTTCATTTGTTTTGGAGGGCTTATCCGGTTTTGTTGTCTAAGCGCGTTAAGATATAACAGTATTAACGCTTGTTTTGGCAGGGATTGAATTTAGTGAGTACCGCTGAGGATTTTGTTAGGCTGATCGATTCGTTAATGGATCAGTTGGATCTGCTAGCAAACGACCCCTTGACTCCGCCGGACAAGTTTTTCGACTCTGTTTTGGAAACCCTAAAGGCGATTACCGGATCCGAAACAACGGCAGTCATTTTGCCTGGACCCGATCAGACCTTTTTTTGTGCTGCTGGGGACGGAAAACCGTTTATGTCCGACTCCAATGCTCTGTTGGGTCTTCAAAACGCGATTCAATCTTCCGAGCCCTTCTCTCAATCTGCCCCCGGCAAATATTTGTTTCGAGTGGGGTCCACAGATTCCGTGGATGCAATTTTGGGGGTTCAGCTTTCTAGTGATGCAGGTAACGAAGCAGGTCGGTCTGTCATCCAGGGAGTAGGTCAACTCGTCGAGCAGTTTTTCAAGAATCGCCAATCATCGTCGGCCCAAAAATCCGGGGAAACCACAGACAATCTAAAACAGTTTGCTGCAGGGTGTTTGTCGACGTATGACATCCGGATTCTGACTAAAGTCATCGCCAATGACGCCAGGATTGTTCAAAAATGCGAAAGGGTGCAAGTTTTTGAATCGAAAGGAAATCGTTTGAAACTTGCCGCTGTCTCTTCCGTGGCTGCGTTTGAAAAACGAACTCAATTGTTAAAAGCTTCCGCTGCTTTGGCAGCCATGGCTCAAAAGTCTGGTAAGCCGATCGTTTCATCACAGCAACAGTCCACCAAGTCGATCCAGCAGAAAGTTGATGAGTATCGCGAAGTTTCCGGAGTGCCCTTCTTTGCTTTTATCCCGATGCGATCCAAAGGCACGTCAGAACATCCCGGGAAAATAGTTGCGGTAATGGTAATCGAATATTCAAAGATGCCAGATTTTGTGGAATTTGTAGATGCGGCCAACACCGTCATTCCTTATTCCGGCTTGGCGATCGCGAACGCCCAGCAGGTTGCAACGATCCCTTTTTATCGACCATTGATGTGGGCGGGGCAACGGATGCAGTTCGGCAATTTTGCCCGATTGTTGATCTGGTTTGCGATTCCGATCGGCTTGTTATTGGCAACCTTTTTGATTCCAGTTCCGTTTAAAGTCCGGATGCCGGGGACTCTGCAAGCTCAAAAAGAGGAGATGGTTTTTGCATCTCACCAAGCCGTCGTCGAAGAAGTCTTCGTCGTTCACGGTCAAAAAGTAAAAAAGGGGCAACTACTTGTCAAATTGAGGTCGACCGAGCTTGATCAAAACTATCGCGAAGCTGTGGGCGAGATTGAAAAACTGACGAAATTGAAAGCGGCGAAACAGATCATCTTAAATCAGTCCACTAACGGTGGTTTCGGCGAAAATTCAGAATCCACTCAATTGGCCAGCGAAATTGCGGATCTAGATTTTCAAATTAGATCGTACGAACAGAAAAAAGAATACGCCGCAAAACAAATGGAAGAACTAAAGATTCATGCGAACATGGATGGGACGGTTGTCACTTGGGGCGTTCAAAATGTTTTGCGTCAGAAACCGGTGAATTGGGGCGATCCACTTTTGAAAATTGCTGACGAAACGGGCGGTTGGGAACTCCGATTTCATGCCCCCGAGACGAAAATTGGCTATCTGGAGGAGGCATCCCAAGACCCATCTCAAAGTCTGAATGATTTAGAGGTTGAATACTTTTTTCAGGCAAATCCAGATAAACAGTTTCGCGTTTCGATCTCTGAAACCGCAAAGTCTACCGAAAACGATCCTGAATACGGAGCCAATGTGAAGATTCGTTGCCCAGTTTCTCCCGACCAGCAATTAAAACGTCACGGCGCGAAAGTGGTTGGGGATGTTGATTGTGGTCAAAGGTCTCTGTTTTTTGTGTGGACCTACGAACTTGTCGATACGATTCGGCGTCAGTTCGTGTTTTAAAAACCGTTCGTAGTCTTCGCTGAAACTGGAATAGATTGCCCCAACCGCCCTCCTCAAGTCAAGTCAGTTCGATATTAAGATGCTCGATTTGTTAAAGAGTCGTTGGTTCGTGCAGGCGATATGACTTTCGGGGCGTCGTTTGCCAAATCTGTCGAAGTTGTTACGACACTGAGTTTAGGTATCGGGCATTTTTGTTCCGATGACCCGTCGAAATAAACCTGGTTAGTCCGCCGCTGATGGGCGTATCTTGTTTCACCGACCATCTTTTTTCCAGAATCCGCCCAATGTTGAGCCTCGTCAGAAAGGTCCGTGATCAATTGTTCGATTGCAAGTCGCTGCTGTTCAAGTTGGCCGCGATCGGAAATGCGAGGGATTCTGATTTTGGGACCCATGATGACGCGAATCTTGGAACCGAATTTGGGGATGGCAAATTGATCCCATGTCTTCAGCCGATGCGGATTCGAGATTCCAACCCCCATTGGGACCAGCGGCATTTTCAACAATGAAGCCATATAAACCGCACCCATCGCCATTTTTCGACGAGGGCCACGGGGACCGTCAGGAGTGACTGCGATGCTGGAAAATTTGCTGTACTTTTTCATTTGACGAATGGCTGATGATCCTCCACGCGTCGTACTTCCTCTGACAATATTGAGTCGCAAAGCTTTGGCGGTCTGATTGACCCACTCGCCGTCCCGATGTTGGGAACAAAGGACCGTTATCGGTGTCATGCCCCACCGAGGAAGGATCACGCCGATGAATTCGTGCCAGAATGAAAACACAACATGTTCGTTGTACTCATTTCGGGCAGGATCGGCTGATCGGTCGTAGTGACAGATTTTGTAGTCAAGGCAACTGAGATACCAGGGCAGCACGAAAGAATTCAACTGTCCAATCAGGACATGCTTTCGAGTTGCCGAGGTGTTTGAATTCAATTTTTGCTTCCTTGCCAAATTTTCCTGTTTAGATCACTCCGGATCAGATCACGATTCGTTCCAGGTTCCGCTAAAGACTTCGGTGGCTGGGCCAGTCATGAACACGTGATCCGTCGATTCATCCCATTCTAAAACAAGGGTTCCGCCCAATAAGTGATTCGTGATTTTTCTTTCTGTCTTGCCCGATAGGACACCAGCCACACAGACGGCGCTGGCGCCGGTCCCACAGGCCAGCGTTTCGCCCGATCCTCTTTCCCAAGTGCGCTGCTTGACTTCGGATGGCGAATTGATCTCAACAAACTCGACATTGACTCGGGCTGGAAATCTGGGGTCGGACTCGATTTGAGGACCAAGTCCAAGCACCCAGTCATCGGTAGCTTCGTCAACAAAAATGAC
>JBCCSJ010000250.1:0-8559 GCA_039200505.1 Planctomycetota bacterium
AGAAACAGCACATTCTCACCCAGCTTGTGTTGATGGCTCAACTCTCACCGAGCCTCAATTCATCTCGCAAGTTGCTAACACTGCTGTTAATCGGACTTTTTTCGAAGGCCAGCTCGATCGAGCAGTGATTCTCGGAAAAAATCGTCCATTTGTTCATCTTGCGGGGGCGTACCGTAAGCACCCAGTGCTTTAGGGTCGTATTTGACGACGTACTTGTGCTTGGCAATCTGCAATTCCGATTCTGGGTCAAGACGGCGACGCACGCCGACAGCGATCCTTTTGCCGTCGATTTTGACTCCGTTTCGGCTGCGAAGGTCTCTCACAAACCAATAGCCCTCTTCGATTTCGAACAGACAATGATGTCCAGAAACGTTTCCGTAATTCAAAACGATATCACAGCCATCGCGTCGCCCCACACGGATTCGTTTTTTCATCAAGGGAATTGGGTCGCCACCGCCGAGCGGTACTAGTTCGCCATACATCGAGATTAAAGCTATACAAAAGAGGAATGAGACAAGAAATCGTTCTATTTCCGACTCTCCAACTCTATGCGTAGATTTTAGCATCGTCAACTCTTCCCTAGCCATCTCGGGTGATCGACTGGACCGAATGGCCGGTAGTCACAGGTTTTTCGATTATGAGATCTATTGAGTTGAGCTGCTGTGCCGCCCGATTGCCTTATCAGGTAGAAATACGCCGGAAGTTCAAGTTGATGCGACTAAAGTTCAATCGTCATAATTCCGAACCATACTGGTATAGCGGAATTGTCCGAATCATCCGTAAAACTTTGCCTAGATTATCTGGCCTACTTGACCGGAAATTTGGGTTTGGATAGCTTTTAAAATAGTGGCGTCGTGGCCAAGTGGCTAAGGCAGCGGATTGCAAATCCGCCATCGTGGGTTCGAATCCCACCGACGCCTCTTTCTTTTTCGCCCGCCGCTTCAATCAGGGCTTTCAGGTATCCAGCGACTCCCGATCAAGGTACTACAACTCATTTTGGCTGAATCACAACTTGGTAAGGTTGGTTTCGAGTGTAGGAAAATTGAGTTGGTCGAATCCCGATCCGAATGGGCATGGAGATTTCTGTTTCGATTATTGACGACTCTTACAAACTTTGATGGGATCAATCTTGCGGGGTCGAGGGCTGGCTCAGGAGTGACCGGAAAGGGTAGCCAAACATATTCTTAGTTTCGAACGTGAGTTTCTGGTGCCGAGAAATCCTTGGCTTATAATCGTGTTTTGATTAGCAACACTGGGAAACTACAACAAGAGAACATCATGGCCCAAAAATCAACCTCCAAGGCGGCAAAGACGAAGGTTGCAAAGTCCAGATCCACCAAAGCGACCCAAAAAAAGACGACGAAAAAAAAGGCTGTCAAGAAGGTCGTTAGAAAAGCCAAATCTGAAAGTGTCGACGGCATCTTAAAACGATACGAATTACAGCGAAAGACCTCCGAAACCAAGCTAATCCATTGTCAAAAAAAGATAGCTGAGCTTCTGGCCAAAACCAAAGCCTTTCAAAAGCAAATCACTCAGCTCACCAGAGAAGAGGTAGACACTCAAAAGATCATCTCGCAATTGGACGAAAAACGAGACGCCGAAGTAAGCAAACTGTTAAAGAAACTTGGCGTCAATGTGACCGATCCCAAGCCCATCAAAAAACCGGTCGACGACCAACAAAAGCCTACGTTGTTTGCTGAATCAGAATCTGACGATGGCGACGGTAAAAAGAAAGTCAAAGAGCCCCAAAGTGCATCAAAGAATTCTCCGCAAGAGACTCCCATAAAATTTGACGCTTAAGCTTTAGTCGACATGGCTGGATCGGTTTGCGAAGTCGCTCCGCTGCCTATTTAATTTTTAGTAGGGTATCGGTGATCTCAACTTCAAGATCAGTTTGATCCAAAACGGATTCCAGAAGTTGTTCCAAAGTGGCGTCTTTGAGTTCAACGGTAATTTGTTCTCGAAGAATCGCAGACCTTTTTTTATCGTAATTGAATTTCCTTTTCGTCCTTTGTGCGATCGTGGCCAGAATGGAACCACGGGCAGCTCTCGTTTTTAGCGTGTATACCTTCTGCTGAGCAGGCGTGTCAGATCTGTTTTCACCTTGCTGAGCGACTAGATCTGCTCGAAGTTGTGCCATTTCCAGAACACCACCAGTGGTTGTAATCCGGTTACCAGATGCTGAAATTTTGAGCTGCGGATACTTAGGTCGAATTGAGGAAACCAAACTTCTTGCCCCCGGACCGGCGAAAAATTCGCGTTGCCCCGATGCGATGTTTGGGAAGGGAACGATAGTTATGGTTTTGGCATCGACAGATCTTTCGTACCAAAGATCAAATCCGACCAATAGGATTCCGACTTGCACTTCAAGACTCGTTTCCGGTAATTCCACTTTTGACCAGACATCGTTTGGGACTAGATCAATGTTGGAAACACTTACTCCGGCTTCTTGTGTGATTTCTTTAAGCCATTGTTTGGGGACAACAACTTGTGCAGTACTGATGGGTGTCCGACGCTTCCAGTTGGGAGAGTTGGCTGAAAGTTTTTGCTGTTTAAGGCCTGCGAATGCGACCGGAAGCTGGGCCGCCACCGTTTTTGGTCCTACGTAATAGAAATCTTCGATTCGACAGCAGTCGCCGCCAGATTGCCGTGCCACTTGCCAATACAGTCGTTCCAAAGTTCCATGCATCGAAAGATTCATCTCTTGCATCGGGTCCAACCGCCGGTCAATAAAGACTGCGGCAAGCTGATTTTTGGCGAATACTCTCAGTCGAGTCCCCAACGGAGCATTACTAAAGGATGCCGATAATCCCTGTTGTGAAAAACGATTCAGCTGTTTTCCCTGTCGCCAATCGGGATTACCGTTACGATCAGACTGGGCCAGCGACGAGTCTCCATTCAAAATTATGCCTACAACGAACGTCAGCACGACGGCGACATTAGATAGATAACGAATCAAAATGTCGGTTCCTGAATTTGAGGTGACAAACATCGATTTACCTAATCCATATATTCGTTATCGTTTGACATTCGCGGAGTAATTGTAACCCAATTTGATCTTAACTTGCTGTCACTATCGTAACGAGTCGTTGTTGACGAAGGTCGCTCCAATTAAACTCGAGAGACTGTAAACCAATTATGATTTTCATTCAAAAAATTTCACTGGAGAGCGATCGAAATGTCGGAAAACCCATTCCGATATCCCAAGCTGGATTCTATTTACCAGCAATATTTGGCTGATGAAAATTCAGCTGAATTTGTCGATCGCGTTGCATCATGCTACACGCTTTCTACTTTGGAACGATTGGCAAGTTCTGGAAAACGAATTTCTCGGCGAGCTGCCGTGATGGCTTTGGGATTCTTAGGTAATTATCGCAACAACGAAATTTTTGGAAGAGCTTTGATCGATCCAGATCGGGCCGTTCGCCTGCTTGCTGATCATGGGATTCGTGAAATTTGGCAAAGGCAAGGAACTCCTGGCCAACAGGCAGCAGTCCAACAACTTTACCGATTGGTTGCTCAATCCCAAATGGATGAAGTCATCGATCTTTCGTCTGAACTGATTCGTGAGAACCCCAAGTTGGGAGAAGTTTGGAATCAGCGGGCAATCGCTTACTGCTTTGAAGGGTATTTCGAAGCGGCAATTGATGATTGTCTTGAAACTCTTAATTGCAATCGCTTCCACTTTCCCGCTGCAATGGGGATTGGGCATTGCCAATTGCAACTTGAGGACACTGTTGCAGCACTGGATAGCTTTCGTCTCGCTTTAAAAATCAATCCTGACTTGGACGGGATCCGTCATCAGATCACACAACTAGAGAAAATCCTCGAGGATTGACGACGATCGGTGTCTCAACCAGAATTTGGAATAATCCAAATGAAGGAGTCCACTATGCTCGGACCGTTGTCTACTCTAATTCTATTGCTTGCTTTGGCTTGGATGCATGATCAGTCTCAAGCCAATGAAAATGAAATCAGCCGTCCGAATCTGATTGTGATCATGACCGATGAACACAACTTTCGCACACTAGGTTGTTATCGAAAGACGATGGAAAAACGCCAGGCGTATATGTGGGGACCTTCGGTAGTTGACACACCGCAAATCGACCGGCTGGCTGAACTCGGTTCCATGTGCACCAGTTTTTACGCGACGACCCCCGTTTGCAGTCCATCCCGAGCCAGTTTTGTATCGGGACTTTACCCACAAGCGACTCCCGTTGTTTCTAACAATATTTCAATGTCCAACGGCATCGTTACGTTCGCTGAAATCTTAAGGCAAAATGGATATCGAACAGGCTACGCCGGAAAATGGCATCTAGACGGAGACGGCAAGCCTCAATGGCAGCCGAAACGAAAATTTGGTTTTTCTGATAATCGCTTTATGTTCAACCGAGGACACTGGAAAAATCTTGAGTTGACTGAGGAAGGTCCGCGGGTAGGTACTCGAAAAAAAGGCCAACCGAGCTACGGTCTGGGGCAAGCCAACGAAAGGACTTTCACGACCGACTTTTTGATCAATCGAACGATCGATTTTATTTCTGAAAATTACGACAAGCCCTTTTGTTATATGGTGAGTATCCCTGATCCTCACGGTCCAGATACCGTAAGGGCTCCCTACGACACTATGTATGAGGATCAAGAGTTCGAAAAACCAACGACGTTTGAAGTTGATGAACGCACCATTCCCAATTGGGGCCGACCGGACAAAAAATCAAAATTCGGACAGGCGAAATATTATGGAATGGTCAAATGTATCGATGACAATGTCGGGCGTTTGATCGACCACTTGGAAGACAAGAATTTGCTCCAAAACACCATTGTGATTTTCACATCCGATCATGGTGATCTACGCGGTGAACACCATCGACAAAACAAAGGCGTTGCATGGGAGGGATCGGCTCGAGTTCCTTTCATTATCTACCATCCACCCAAAGTGGCCGCCGGTAGAGTCGTTAAACAGGCATTAACAAGCGTTGACGTCACACCGACCATTCTTGACCTGATGAATGTATCAACGGATCGAACTTTCCATGGTCGAAATTTTGCGGACCTGATCGACAAAGATCAGACCGCGGGTAACAAGAAATGGCAAGACGTCGCATTTGTCCGCTCAACTGGCGATAAAGCTGGATGGTTGATGGCGGTTTCCGACCGTTTTAAGTTGATCGTTTCGTTTTCTGATCAACCATTCTTGTATGACTTAAAACGTGACCCCGACGAATTGATTAACGGGCTGGATAGTCCCAGTTACCGAGAAAAAGGAATGCAGTTGGGCTTGGAAATGCAAAAGTACGTCGAAGATTTTCAAGATCCATTTTCGCAGAACTCGAAAATGATGGACGACATCCAATGGCTTATCTCTGGCAAAGGAATTTACTCGGAACGGTAAGAGGAATGGAATCATTGGTCTTCTCACCTGGGAGTGTTAGCCTTGTTCGCTTTCGGGGAGCGTTTAATCAACCGTTTTTGGCATTAGCCGGACGTAAAACGGGTTATCGCCGATAGAATTGTTACTAAGGGATGCTTGATGAGGCTCAGTCAGAGTCAGGTCAACAACGGCTACTTGGCTGACCCCGGTTGCCCCAAACACATTCCGATTTGTCAGTTAGCTTTAGCACTAAGGGCTCTCGTGCGCGGATGACTGACCGAGTACCCGCGCTTTTGCGGTAGTGAACCGGAAATTGAGGATTTATAATTTGGGCTTCGACTATTCGCGGACATCCGTACGGCGTAGTAAGTTTGATTTGCGAAACCTTATAAAACTGGAAACACAATGTTTCGAAATCGATTTGCTTTGACCGCTTTCGCCCTCCTTCTACTTGGTGTGCCGCTGGCCGCCACGGCCCAACCTCCCGGATTCGCGCCCTCGACGGTACAAAATCAAGATGATCCCAAAACGCTGACGGAAAAGGCCAGTCGGATGGTTGGATTCAACATGATTCAAAGCATCCTGAAGCAAGGCGGCCAACCTGACATTGATGACATGGAAAAGGGCATGCAGTCCGCAGCTTCAGGAGAGGATCAGTCCAGTTTTATCGCTGGATACAACATGGCGATGCAGCTTAAATCAAACGGCGGCATTGACGTGGAAAAGATGATGGCCGGTGTCAAAGCAGCCCAAGATGGGCAAGACAAAAAAAGCTATATCTCCGGCTTCCAGCTGATGCAGAACATGGAAAAAAGCGAAGCAAATCTTAGCATGGATAAAATTGTCGAAGGGATGCGAGCCGCATTGTCGGGTGGCGAACTTGGAATGACCCAAGAAGAAGGTCAGGCGGTCATGTCTGCCTTCGGCAAGTTGGTTCAGGAACGGCAGATGGCGAAGATGAAACTAAAGTCAGAAGAGAACCTTGCGGCTGCCAAGGCTTACATGGACAAAAACAAAGCCGAAAATCCAAACGTCAAAGAACTGGCTAACGGTGTTCAATACGAAGTGATCCAAGAAGGTACTGGAGTATCCCCGGGGGACAATGACCGCGTTAAAGTCGACTATCACGGCACATTTATTAACGGAGAGGTTTTCGATTCAACGACGGCACCGACCTCGGGCCTGCCACCCCAACCTGCGACCTTCAATATCGGTGAAGTGGTTCCTGGTTTTCGAGCCGCACTTTCAGCGATGAAAGTAGGAAGTAAGTGGAAGATCGTGATTCCTGGTCCGTTGGCATACGGGGCGCAAGGTCGAGGGAAAATTGGGCCTAATCAAGCTCTGCGATTTGAAGTGACACTTCTGGATGTGATCAAAAATTGATTTGTATCTAAAATGACTTGATGAGTGACCAAAGGCAGCTGATTCAGTTGCCTTTTTTCATGATCTGGTTGGCAGATGACCGTCATCTAACGCAACGATGGAATTAGTACAAAAAAAATGCCGCACTCAAGTGCGGCATATCAAATATCTGGTTCGGTTAACCGGCAATTTTCGATAGAAAGTCAGTTCCGGCCACCCATAACGATGGGCTTATCTTTTGGCTTCGAAAAAAATTCACTAAGATTAGGTGCTGAATGAATTTCCGCATCCGCAAGTTCGTTTTGCGTTAGGGTTATGGAATTGGAATCCCCGTTGCTCGATTCCTTCGTAATAATCGACGGTAGTTCCATCGAGGAACAGATCACTCTTCTTGTCGACAACGACGGCGATTCCGTGCTGTTCGGTTTTGTTGTCATTGGAATCGCTAAAATCGTTCGCGATGTTCAGTCCATAATTGAAACCGGAGCAACCACCTCCGGTAACCGAAATTCGAAGAAAGGCTCCTTCGTCGTATTCGCCTTCTTCGATAAATCGCTGAACTTCCTTGGCAGCTCTTTCAGTAACAGTGACACTCATTGGTATCCAATCTCCAGTAATAGGTATCTTCGATTACGAAGTCATATTTATATCTACTCGACATTTTTTGTAACGGCTATTTACTTGTCCAGAGGTTTTGCCGGCCGGGACAAGGAATTACCGCATTTACGGTTAAAATACTGACTTTTGAGCGATTTCCTACCCATAGGACTCTCGAGTTCGGCCTAAAACAGGCTCCGAAGGCAAATCTGCGACCAAGTCTCAAATTCGTTAATCTCGGTGACGATATCCTCGACAGGCAAAAATCCAGCATTGGAAATGGCGGCTTCATTAGCCGATATTTTGGGCTCATCGACGTCAAAAATGTGGACCACACCTAAGTGGACCTGTCCGACTGAGTTGGAATCGTCGTTGATCAGTCCGACCAAAGTTTGATGGAACTGGGTGTTGATTTTGACCTCTTCGTCCAGTTCTCGCTGCATTCCCACTTCGTAAGGAGAATCTTCGTTCGCGTCCAAAGTGGACACGTGACCGCCGATTCCGACGCTTCGTTTGGCATTTAGGCGTTTTTCGCCCCCGCCACTACCTCGCGTGTACTGAAAAGCGTAAACACTGTTCTCTGCATCACGATGACGAAAAATACAGTAGGGAATCAATTGCTTGAAGTCAGGATTCTCTTCCATTTCATCTCTCGGAAGATACTGAGTGTTGGCTGGATCGAGCAAAACCGAGAGGTAACGGTCAGTGTCAGAATTGAAACCTTCAAAATATCCGCAGCTATGAAAGAGTTCCGTTTTAACAACAAGTACTTGTTCGATTTCGACTGTTGACATTGACACTTATCTCCTGAACACAACATTATCATCGATCAGTTTAAGCGATTCCAACTTATGGGTGCAGTAGTCCGCTGCCGATCTTGGCGGGGCCGTAAATGTTTGACAGATTTTGCAGTTATTTTGGATGTCAATCATAGCCGGCCGACACTCAATGAAACTTTATTATTCGGACACTTTTGAATTACCGCTTCCTGCAAGTCATCGTTTTCCGATGTCAAAATATACGCTCCTCCGTGAGCGAATTAGTCAGGGGCCATTGGGCAAAATTTGTCAACTTGAAATTCCGCCGGCCGCTTCCAATGCCCAATTGCAACGCGTCCACACGGAAGCTTATGTCGCCAAAATTCAGACAGGTCGATTAACGGATGTTGAGATGAGGCGGATCGGATTTCCGTGGTCGCTTCAAATGGTCGAGCGTTCCAGACGTTCGACCGG
>JBCCSJ010000251.1:0-8503 GCA_039200505.1 Planctomycetota bacterium
TATGGATGGAAAAATCTCAAGTCGATACCCAATGTTTGTTGGATCAGTTGACTGACCTTTCGCTCGCTTAAAAAGTAAGAAATGTCAACCGATTTTGGAAGCCAGGATCAGGCCCCAATAAAAAGGATTAACGGGTAGGTGGGCGAACTGAATTTGCCCAAACCCGGTTTCGTTGAGTGAGGTTTCCAATTCGCGTGGATCGTGAAGCCTTCCGCGTGAAGTTCGCATTCCAAGTTCTAAATCAAAAATCGATCTGGCCAGGTCTCCCGATTCTTGCCCGGGAAAAACATCGATCAAAGCAATTTCCCCTTGGTGATCAAGAAGTTTTTCAATCACCTGAAAAATTCGTTGGCACTCTCCACCCGTCATTCGCTGAATTTGCCCAGCCAAAATCACCAAGTCAAAACTACCTGGTTGAAGTTCTTGAGTCGGTTCGATGTAAATTGGATTGTCAACGGGAACCAATTTTGCGCGGTTTGAAATTTCGACGCTTTGAACTGTTTTTTCGGCTCGTGTCAGTTCCACTTTTTCGTCGGCCAGTACAAGCGAAGATTCCGGATCGGAGTGTGCTAACGTGACGCCGAAAATGCCAGAACCGGACGCGATTTCGAGGATCCGCATTCCTGTTCGCTGGGTCCCCAATCCCAAAACCTGAGCTGCCGTCAGAGCTACCGGTGTCGTCGTCCATTCCTCGCTCGCTTTTTCGATCGTAAAGTCGCGGTCAGAGATCGGAACTTCTTCGCAGATGGGAAGCGGGGCACCGGTTCGAGCGTAAAACATCAAGTGTTGCCAATAATTGTCGCCAAAGTCGAGAAATTCTCGAGGGATAAGTTTTGCAATCCTGGAGAGTGCGTAGTCCTCGCCGTATCGTTCGATTAGTTCCGTTTTTTCTGCAACCGCAAGCATCTGGTTTAGCACCAGAGGGTTCAGCTTAAGTTCGTCAGCAAGTTGGGCGGATGTTTTTTGACCGTTTCGAAGTGATTCGACCACTCCGATTTCAACGATGGCCCGAATCACGTGATTCACGGCGTTCCGGGATCGAAGCTCCAGAAAGTCATCAAGCGTCTTTTGTTGCGAACTGGACATGGTCGTCTCTCTAACCCAAACTGTTATTGTTCCACTTTCGGACGGATTCGTTAATGCCATTGACTGGAAAAGCCATGATTACATCGTCGAAATTTATCGGTGCGGTCCTACACCGTGACTTGGTTGTGTTTTGGATCGCCATTGCAAGTTTGCTGACTTTTTACGATCCGGTATCGGGGCAGGTTTCTAGCGGTGACCAATTAAAACTGCCGGAAGGTTTTCACGCCGAATTGCTATACACTGTGCCGGCTGATCAAGGATCCTGGGTTTCAATGACAACGGATCCTCAGGGGCGACTAATCGCGTCAGACCAATACGGGTTCTTATATCGAATTCAACCCGGCCAGGATGGTGTTGAGATTGAAAAAATTGAATTGGGAATCGGCTTTGCCCAAGGGCTCCTGTGTGCCTTCGACAGTCTGTATGTGGTGTCGTATGGAATTGACCCAAAGGCTCGAGGAAGAAGCAAAGGGGCCAGCGAATTTTCAAACATGAAAAAACGCCCGGCAGGTCTTTATCGTGTTAGGGATACCAACGGCGACGATCAGTTTGATTCCGTCAAACTATTGCGGGAGTTCCAAGGCAAATCGGAACATGGTCCTCACGCAGTGATTTTATCGCCTGACCAAAAATCTCTTTTCATCTGTGCCGGAAACGCGACCCAACTTCCAAATCCTGAAACTTCCCGAGTCCCGAGACTTTGGCAAGAAGATCAGTTGCTGACTCGATTGCCTGATGCTCGCGGCCATGCTGCTGGTAGGTTGGCACCGGGCGGATGGATTTGCAAGACGGATCCAGATGGCAAAAAATTTGAGCTGGTTGCGATGGGATTTCGCAATCAATACGACATTGCTTTCGACCCGAACGGAGAGCTGTTCACCTACGACGCCGATATGGAATGGGACGTGAATCTGCCTTGGTACCGTCCGACTCGGGTTTGTCATGTCGTTAGCGGCAGCGAATTCGGTTGGCGTCACGGTTCAGGTAAATTTCCCGAATACTATCCCGACAATGTCTCTCCAGCAATGAATGTGGGGCCCGGAAGTCCAACCGGAATCGTGTTCGGGACGGGTGCTAAATTCCCAGCAAAGTACCAGAATTGCTTGTTCATTTCGGACTGGAGTTACGGAATGATCTACGCAGTTCATCTGACCGCTGACGGTTCGAGTTTCCGAGGAACTAAAGAGAAATTCTGTTCCGCACCGGCACTTCCGGTAACTGACTTGGTCATTAATCCCTCTGACGGTGCGATGTATTTTCTGATCGGGGGGCGGCGGTCTCAATCTGCCCTTTACCGAATCAGTTACCGCGGGAATGAATCAACCGATGTGGCCACTTACCCTGCTTCAAAACCAGCCATTCAGCTGCGACGAAAATTGGAGAGTTATCACTTGCCGAATTCCAACGTCGATTTCGATTTTGTTTGGGATCAGCTTGCAAGCGAAGATCGGTCGATGCGATACGCCGCTAGAACGGTTCTGGAATTGCAACCGATCGAACGCTGGCTGGACCGTGCCAAGCATGAGTCGCACCCTCAACGCATTCTTGAACTCACGATGGCGATTGCCAGGTTGGCCAACCCGGAACACAAACCGATAGCCTTGGGTCTGTTAAGTCAGTTGAAGTGGACAGACCTGTCTGAATCCCAGCAGATTCATCTATTGCGAAACTACGGGATCCTGGTTTGCCGAATGGGAACTTTCACGTCTCAGCAATGGCAGCCCGTTGTCGAACTAGAAAACCATTTTCCGACGGGGAAAGATTTTGTCGATCGGGAGTTGGCGAAACTTTTGATAGCTGCTCAAGTCCCCCAGGCCACCGCCAAGGTGGTTAAGTTGATGAATTCACCCAGTGCTCCGGAACCGCAAATTGCTTATGCGATGATGCTGGCCGATGCGAAAATGGGATGGACCGACGAGCTTCGACAAAACTATTTCAGATGGTTTCTTCAGTCTCAAAAATCGAAAGGAGGAAACTCTTTTGGAGGTTATATCAACAACATTAAAAAGCACGCGATCGGAAATCTTAGCCAGAACGAGATCGCAAGACTCGATTCGATTTTGAATCAAAAACCGGAATCAGTTGACCCCTACGCAGACTTGAAAGCAAAACCGTTTGTCAAGAATTGGTCGCTTGAAGATATCCTGCCGCTTGAGGAATCGGTTTTTGTGAACCGCGATATCGAAAATGGGAAAAAATTGTTTGCTGTTGCCAGTTGTTATCGTTGTCATCGGATGGAAGGGCAGGGGGGTATCGTCGGGCCTGATCTGACTCCAGCGGGCAACCGTTTTAGTACGAAAGATTTACTGGAAACGATTATTGATCCCAGCAAAGAGGTTTCGGACCAATATGAGGCGACTGTGTTCTTAATGATGGATGGGACAACCATCACCGGAAGGGTGGCCAATCTTTCAGGTAACGTCTATCAAATCCAAACGAATATGATCGATCCGGGTAACTTCACTCGAGTCAAAGTTGACGAAATTGACGAGATGAAGCCGTCCAAGACTTCGATGATGCCAAGCGGTTTGCTTGATAATTTTACCAAGGATGAAATCCTTGATCTGTTGGCGTATATGAAGTCGACGGGACCTAATGGATCCGCACAGATTCTTGAATAGATTTACCCGACGCTCGAAGAAAGCCGATCTCGAAGCAGCCTCCGCATGACTTTCCCTGAAGCGGTGCGAGGCAAACTATCGGTTTTGTGAATCTGTCGAATTTTGAACAGTGGATTCAATCGGTTTTTGAGCAAGTGATTCATCTCTGTTTGCGTCGGTTCCACTGCAAAATTCGGATCAGCGGTGACTAAAAAAACGTGTAGCTCATTGGGTCCGCCCTGCGTCGAATAACCGACTGCTGCCGTTTCCACGATCCCCTCAAAAGAGTTTAGGACTCTTTCTATTTCCGCCGAACTAATTTTGATGCCGCCGAGGTTCATCGTGTCATCTGCTCGTCCACCAGCCGCGAAAACTCGTCCTGCGAAAGTTGGGAATGACTGAAAGTAATCGCCGTGACGTCGAAGGGCGGGAAGTCCTTCCATTTTCGGGGCGTCCTGATAATAAGTTTCGAAGTGATCACGATTGATTAACCGCACACTCAATCCGATCGAAGGGGGAATCAAAAAGACTTCGCCCGATTCACCAATTTTGGGTAAGTTCGATTCGTCACGTTCGATCATTACAAAATCGAGTCCGACAGCCGGCGTGTTAAAGGCTGCCGGGAAATTGGGAAGCACCACCACCGACGTTACGTATCCTCCACCAATCTCCGTGCCGCCGCAGTATTCAATCACCGGTTTGATACCGCCAAGAACCGAAAGGTAAGTCATCGTTGACTGCTGCGAACTTTCGCCGGTGGAACTGAATACCTTGATGGAATGCCAGTCAAACTCTTCCATATCCCCCGATGCTTCCCATGCCTTTACGATGGTAGGAACAACACCCAGCATAGTAACCTTCGCATCCTGTACGAATTTTCCGAAACCTTTGCCGATCGGTGTGTCTTCGTATAACGCAATGGTCGCTTGGTTAATCAGACTTGCAAAAATGAGCCATGGACCCATCATCCATCCCAGGTTGGTCGGCCATGCAACCACATCCCCGACTCGAATATCCTGGTGACAATAACCATCCAAAGCACATTTGATCGGTGTCAGATGGTTCCAGGGAATCGCTTTAGGATCACCCGTCGTACCCGATGAGAAAAGGACGTTAATCGTTTCATTGACAGTGCATTCAACAGGTCCAAATTCTGTTCGATCGACTAGAAATTCAGACCAATCAAAGTCTTGTTCCCTTAGATCGAGGCTCAAAAACTGATCGCAATGCAACACGATAGCCGAAATATCACTGGCTTCAGCGACTTTTCGATACAGCGGTAACTTCTTTCCACCACGAATTTGTTGATCGTACGTGAAAACCGCTTTTGCCCCAGCGATGTTGAGACGGGTCGCAATCTCCGGTGGTGCGAAGCTGTCGGCAATCGAAACCACGTGACAACCTGCCATGATGATTCCGAGATAAATGGCGACTGACCAGGGCGTCATCGGCATAACGACACCGATAGCATCTCCTAATTTGAATCCATGATCTGCGATGCTGTTGGCCACCTGATTGGCTCGTGTCCACAATTCCCCGTAAGTCATTTTCTGAACGGGGTGACCTGGTTTTTGGGAAATGATGGCGACTTGATTTGGGTCGGCCTGAAAACAGCTTTCCACGATGTTCAGTTTTGCCCCATCGAACCAGGCAGGACGATCGATTCCGATTGAGGTGTCGAGAGTTTGCGTGGCGGGGTGTCGGAATTGGATCGAAAGAACCTCGATCGCTTCCTCCCAAAATGCTGCTCTGTCGGTAACCGTCCAGCGGTGGAATTCGTGATAGTTGGATGTCTGTTTCCGTCGCATCCACTGACCAAGATTGGAATCGGCAACGACCTGAGAATCGGGAAGCCAAATCGGAGCCTGGAACGTGTACTCTTTTTCCCACTGCGATCTCCATGATTGGAGTGCAACGTAAGATTCTTGAATCGATAGATTGGTGGACTGTTCGACAATGGTCTGCCAACGGTTGGCCAAATCTAAAGAAATAGAATCATCCATAATCTATCCGCGCAGTGGGTGAAATCGGCCCTGTTAACGACTTCTTCGTCGGTCGTTATTTTAATGAGCTTACTGTTGAAAACCAACTCAAGGCCAAACGGTTTCGCCAAACCGATTGGATCGATGCGCCTTAAGATTTTTTGTTGTGGCGACAGGATTTGCGCGTGGATCGCTTCTGCCGTCCCTTCGGGACTTGTGGTTCGGTTGGTTTTTGATTCCATGGGTTTACACCCATGGCTACATTATGCCGCCACTTCGTGGCTTTTTATAAAAGTTCCATCACGGATAATTCGGTTGGGGAGATAGCTTGTAGCCACGGGTGCCAGCCCGTGGATAAAGAATCATGGTTAGATTCTGCCGCCACTTCGTGGCTGTTTATTGAAGTTCCACCACGGATAGTTCGGCAGGGGAGATAGTTTGTAGCCACGGGTGCCAACCCGTGGATAAAGATCCGAAATCAATAAAAAGCCACGAAGAAAAGGATCTACTATCACGAAGCACCGCTCTCCGAGCGGTTGAACTTGCTTAATCGCCCCAGAGAAAAGCGTTCTACTAACCGAAAATCTCATTTCGAATCAAGCGGATTACCGAATGCGGATCGCAAGGATGCGACCTTCAAGGTTACCGATGTTTTTAGCTCAAATCGAAAAAGATCTATCGATTCAACCGGGCGTTTCATCAGGTCAATGAACCCATCGGAAATTTATCCAACAGACTACTCCTCAGACTCACCATCGGTTCTAGTTTGTGTTGTTGAGCCAGAATGCCCAAAATGGTCGTCGATATCGTGCGCGACTATTCATGGTCTTGCAACTATCTTGCAAAAGGATTTTGGCAAATACCCCTATCGTCCTTAACGCGTCTGATCTTGTTGATGATCAGGATCCAGGCGGTCATCGTCGCCTTTCGCTCCGCGAAAGTACTCCTGATTTGTTTCAGCGGGAAGTGAGACTTTTTTCTGACTTGTGAGAGATCTTGCGGCCCCTTCAAAAAAGATGACACTTTCGGCAAGGTAAAAATTCCACAGTCGTTAAATAAGAAGTTCATCAGCACAGTAAACGCGAACGAAAATGTCATTCAAGTTCCTTAAAGAAGCAATCGAAATAGGAAATCGGGAAGACCTAATTCGCTACGTACGTCTTCATTTTGGCGACGGCGATGAAAAAGTAGGTCAAATCGAAATCGAAAAGGGCTGGGTCGAAGCACTTAAGTTGATGGTCGACTCGCCCGATACGGATAGAAAATTTATTCTCGATTCACTGGAATCAAAAAGTCCAGAAACACTTGCACATTTATATTTTCATTTGCATTTTTATATGGTCCAGCGCAGTGGAGAATGGATACATGATGGAAAACTCTGAACGTGAAAAGCAGTTAAGGCCCGGTTTGTGGGAAACCGTGAATCAACGCTATCCCGGATCGATGATCTCCAACATCGATTCAATCCCGTTGGCAAAAGTGGCAAAGCCGCTGTCGCAATGCAAAGTCTGTTTTGTCAGCACTTCCGGCGTGCAAACGAAATCGAGCTTGCCATTTGATACCGTCCATCCGATTGGGGATTATACATTTCGCCGTGTGCCGTCTGACTCAGAAGTAACGGAACTTGAGATCCATCAACTCAAGTATCCGACTTTCGGCGCGGAGAAAGACCTGAATGTGATTTTTCCGATTGAAAGATTGCGAGAATTAGTAGCTGACAATGTGATTGGTGGTCTGTCAAAAAACTTTTTCACCTTTATCGGGTACAACATGGACCCACAGCGTTTGAAAAAGACCCTTGCGAGGGACATTGCAAGTGCGGTTGAGGCAGAGGCTCCCGATATCGTGATTGCGGCGCCCGCTTGACCGATCTGTCACCAGTCAATCGCGTTGGTTCAGCGCGAAATCGAATCAAGAGGCATTGCGACCGTTTCACCATCGGTAGCTCTCGACGTGACCCAGCATGCTCTTCCACCAAGAGCCATGTTTCTGCCCTTCATGATGGGCCATCTGTTTGGCGTTCCTTTTCACATCGAACTGCAAAGACGGATCCTGATGGAATTACTGGAAATGGGTCTTAAGTGCGGCGAAAGCGGTGAAATACGAATGTTCGATTACACTTGGGCTCAAGCACGCAAGGAAGGGAAACGTTTGTCACGCGAAGATTGAAACCTGGCGGATGAACTAAAAGACTTATGGACTAACCACGTGGAAGGTGAAATCGATCCAGTGAACGGCAGTAATCTTGGCCCCCCATACGTCCGACGGTATCCAGTTTTTCAGGGTCGATTTTTCCTTCACCATTCAGGATTTCGTCAGCGATCTGGATCAGCAAGATTTTGCCAAACACTGCATTGGCGGCCAGCGGACCATCGCCGATCTTGACGATTTGCATCAATTCACACTCGAACTGAATGGGAGACTCGGCTACTCCGGGGGGCTCGATTTTCAAACTTGGTTTGGGCGTCAAATTCGCGACTTCAAATTCACTTTCTCCGAACTCAAATTCGCCCGCGGTTTTGGCCATGCTGGCGGCTTGTCCAAACGGAACGACGTTGACAACAAATTGGCCAATTGTCTCGATGTTTCGGACAGTATCCTTCTTGGTACCATCCGGTTTATTAACTGGCGAAATCATCAACGCGGCTGGTTGGCTGCAAACTCCGTTAAAGTAACTAAACGGAGCCAAATTTGTGATGCCCTTTTGAGAAATCGTCGACACCCACGCGATCGGTCGCGGATTGATCGCCCGAATCATGGTGGAATAAATCGTGCTGGGGGATACGAATTCCGGATCGATATTCATGCGGCTTAACTTGATGCGGCTTAACTTGA
>JBCCSJ010000252.1:0-8484 GCA_039200505.1 Planctomycetota bacterium
GATTTAACAGCCATGACGAAGGAATGCGCAGCATCATCAATGCAATGACCAGGATGACGATACCACCTCCGATATAAGCTGCATATATATTCAGGCGACCACTAAAGTCGATGTTAGCGGCATTCAAAATGTTCGAAACGAATACGAAAGTGAACAACAATCCGGCAATGGCGATCAATGCTTTGGCACGATTGAATTGAAAGCGACGAAACAATCCGTAGATGCCGCTTTTTGCTGTGGTCAATGTTCGAAATGAAAGGAAAGATAACAGACCGATGACAAACAGTGCCATCGGTCCGCAAATTCCGAGCAGTAATGGAAATCTCAACTGGAATCGATCGAATTGGTAAAACATCGTTGAACCATTGCGAAAGTACTGGTACGCAGGATTTGCCTGGATGATTTCCGACACAAAAAAGCTCAATAGAGGAGATAAGATCGTTACGATTGCAGCGATAGCGAACCTTCGCTTTGAGATTCGAAAGTGATTCGATTCCGCATCGGAAAGAGCTGCACTCAAACCGACAATGACTGCTGTTAAAACGATGCCAAAATAGACGACAATCAAAAAGGACTCCCAATCGATAAAATACCCCATACCGAGTGCTAGATTGGGAATCAAAAAGGCTTGAATGAATATCAGGCCCAATAACAGATAGAAACAATCATAAGCATTGGGAATAAAGAGCTTCTTAATTCGGTGCATTGCTTAACTGCCTGAATGGTTGATGATCGGACGGTCGCAGTGAAAAGCGACGCCACGATTGATTGGTTGACTCAATCCCAAAAGTTTCCGGGGAAAATCTTTTTCTTAGATTGCAGGAAGTGAATCGCCGAAATTGTACCCACGTCAAGCTTCGTTGCCAAAAATTCCATCCCATGATAATTTCATGGCATCAACACCATGTTGGTAGCGGCCAGTCCATCTCAGATGTTCCTCTCAGGCTGGTTTGTAGATTGTGAATGGATCAAGAACCTTCGAATCTACGATTTTAGGTGCGGACGATGGCATGAGGCAAACCGAACAACATCGAACCACCAGCAGCAGCCGGTTGCCAGTCATCTCATTGCGGAAGCACCATCGTCCCAACTTGAAACGGCAATTCTAACCGCCAATTTATGGAAGATCTTTTTCGAGATCCCAGCCTTCTGGGAGAATGGCATTCTTTTTGACGATTGGAATTCCATCCCGGATCACACAATAGGGATGATCGAGGGTAGTCGCTTCTCGCTGCGATTCATTCACAATCCTGACGTTTTTGCCAAGGCAAACATTTTTGTCGATGATGGCACCTTTGATTACTGTCCCTTCGCCGATTTCCATTTGAACTGGTTTGCGCCGTTGGGTCGGGTCATCGGGTTCATAGAAATCACATCCCATCACAATGGAGTCTTCGACAGAGACTCGGGGGGCCAGAATTGCTCGCAATCCGACAATACTATTTTCAATTCGGGCATTCGGAGCGATGAAGCTTCCATTTGCGATCAAACTTTTTTTGACCGTCGCTTCTGCCATACGTGTCGGTGGAAGAAATCTGGCACGAGTGTAAATTGGCGCATTGGGCTGAAATAAATCGAAATCAGGTTCGTCTTCGGTCAAGCTTAGATTGGCCTGATAGAACGATCGAATCGTTCCGATATCTTCCCAATAGCCATCGAATAAATGCATCTGCACTCGGTGAGAATCAATCGTCGCAGGGAACACTTCTTTTCCGAAGTCGGTAAAATCGGACGACGAAAGCATGTCATAAAGAAGGTCACGTTTGAATACATAGATCCCCATGCTGGCAATGCAGTCTCTTCCTTTGGGATCAATGCCTTTAGATTGGATCCATTCCGGACTGGTAGAAACCGCGTCGATTTCCTCATCGGTTTGAGGTTTTTCGACGAAATCCTGAACCCTTCCTGTTTCATCAAATTTGACCACTCCGAAACCACGCGCGTCTTCGCGTGTCACTGGCATGCAAGAAATCGTGACATCGGCATCGTTCTGTTTATGCGTTTCGATCAATTGACGGTAGTCCATCCGATACAGTTGATCGCCCGACAGAATAATGACGTATTCAATCCCGTGCTGGTTAAAGTAAACAAGATTCTTTCTCACGGCGTCAGCGGTACCTTGATACCAATCATTGCCTGCACTCAAAGTTTCTTGGGCCGCCAGCAATTCAACGAAACCTCCGGCGAAATTATCGAATCTGTAAGTCATTCGAATGTGCCGGTGAAGACTCACGGACATAAATTGTGTCAGCACGTAAACTCGATTGATCCCGCTGTTGAGACAATTGGAAATCGGAATATCAATCAGTCGGTACATTCCAGCGAGCGGTACGGCAGGTTTGCTTCGAATCGAGGTTAAAGGTGCAAGTCGAGTCCCTCGACCTCCACCTAATACAATCGCGACCGTGTTTTTCATCTTCTGGGTCTCCGGTGCCTGTCGACAGGCTTCGTTTTAGTTTGACTTCCAAAACACTAACCGGAATGGAATTCGGCAACAAGCACCCCCGATTGCATCCCTACAATTGTTTTAAAAAATGCCGTTATGGAATCTGTACTTCCATAAAAAAAGTCGCCCGAAAAGGGCGACTTTCTAATCTTCGTTACTTCGTTGTCCAGAATCTATCGGCGTCGCAATAGACGACCTCCGAATACTCGTCGCGACGAGTTGCACGGATCGCAAGCAGTGACTGCAGTTGGTACTCCACAGGTGTTGCATCCCGAATCAACAACAACGGGTGCCGGAGTTGTCACAGTTCCACCGCAGCAACTTGATGTCGCAACCACTGGGGTGGCCGGAGTTGTTACAACGGGCGCTGGTGTCACAACAGCTGGCATTACGTCCTGGCTTGTGACAACCGATACTGGCATGGCTGGAGTCGGGATGGGCTGCTGGTAAGATACCGGCATGACTGTTCCGCAACCTCCACAAGCTGGTTGACCACAGCCAGTTGTCACGGGAACAACAGCGGTGCCGCATGGGCTAACGCTTCCGCATCCAGTGCACCCCACACACCCACTGACTGGAGTCATCGTGTTCACTTGGCCGACGACTTGCCCCATCGCAGGAACAACACTGCCACTGCATCCGATGCAGTCAGAAGCCGGAACTGTGGTCGCAGCAATTGGAGTTGCTGGCGTATCTGCCGAGGGAGGAACATCCTCAGTGGGAGTCTTGGCGGATTCAGCCAAATCGCTAACCGACTGCTGAGTATCTACTTTGGTTTCTTCTTGAGCGTTCGCAAACGAGTTTCCGCCCAGACAAATGGCGACGGCTAAAACAAATCCTATCGCTTTTTTCATTATTTTTTCTCCACAAAAAAAAGGGTCATGTTCGTCATATTTTAATGGCCTTTGATTCTTCCTTGTATCCCCCTGTTTTTCCCAGACAAAACGGCGTAGCTAAATTCACAAATTTTCCGCTAGGTGATCGGAGTGTATTTAACCCCACCGCAAAACAAGAAGGACGGATCGTTTAATATTCGAACGAACCTGTTGCGCGTTTATGCGGTCTCCATAGTCAAGTGGATGACATTTGCATTTCGAAAGTGTTTGTCCGAACTGGCTTGTTTCACTAAAAACCCCGAAAAATAGTCTGATTTTCTAATTTCGACTCGTTTCGAAAAGTTTTTTGAAATGATGGCATCAGAAATGCGTACTGCTAAATAAGAGAAGTCTTACCACCCGATGAAAAATGATTCAAAATCCTGAAAAACCGAAGTCAAAAAATCCGGCTCAAGAGGAGCCAGCCCAAGAACCTCAGTTTCGCTCTTTGGCCGAGTTCGAAAAGTGGATTGAACTGGATCTGATGTTTATCGAACTATGTTACGAAAATTTTGCGACGACTCATTCGATGAAGAATTACCTGGGCCGCTAGGCTTGCTTGAAAGCTGAATCAACAAGACCCATTTCGTTCCAGCGGTTTCGACGTCAGGGACCGATAAGCCCAAAATTTTTTTGATTACCAATCTTCACCGGCCACCGGACTCCAAATTCGAACTTTCTTCTTGGTAGCTAACCTGCGTCCGCCGGATTCCCATCAAGATCTTGAAGTCTTTTCATTAAATCTTTTGTTGCGCTGCTGCCCAGTATTGGCACAAGATCCAGGTAAGTCAGCAAACCCAACACTTTCTTTTTGCTACATTTTTCTGGTTGTCCAACTCGGCCACAACATTGGCATTCCAGCGATTCAGAGAACGCCGAGCAATGGCACTCACGACAAAAGTCGAAAGTCTTCCAATGAGTCCCGTCCGAATACCCCGGGGGAATCAATTCAAGCTGCAACGGAATTTTACATTCTTCACTAATACGAGCTGCAGATTCCAGGCGATTCAGCTCCAACATCCAATCTCCGTAATCGTTTTGCACTTGGCTAAGCTTTTCGATCAACCAGGAAAGAACGCCTCGAATGGCCCCCGTTTTCTCAGGTCGGGGCTGGAGGTCTTTCCAAAGCCAATACCAAACTTCGTAGGTTGGGTCTCGATCTTTTAACGGGAAAGGATAATCAGCCGCCAGTTTTACTAAGTCAGGCAGGCCTGGATTATCCGTTTCGGATTTGTTGAACAATTTGTTATGAGCCCCGAAAGGGCTTGCAGATACCCAGCCGAAACAACCAGCCCAGATTTTATCAGCCAAATCTGTGTTTGCCTTACAATCGAAGCAATGCCGTTCGATCTCGTTTTCGTCGCCATAAATTTCAAAAATCTCTTCTGCGAAAAATCCCATCGCTGTTTCGAACTGATCCAGGCTCGAATCAGAATGAATGCAAATTCCGTCGATCTCTCGGCCCGCCGATTTTGCGATCGAAAGTTCTCTTAAAGAGCGAAGTTGGCGAAATGCGGCGTAAGGTAAATTGTGCGAATCGAGGTCCCGGTACTCGCAGGACTTCACCAAAGTCCACCTCACAAACTGGGGAGTTGGACCGAGGATCGCGGCCTTTCGCTTCACGGTTTACACCTTCTCGAATCAGTTAATGACGAAAATGACGTTTGCCAGTCATCATCATGGGAATTCCATGAGAGTTGCAGGCCGCAATCACTTCGTCATCTTTCACGCTACCCCCAGGTTGGATAATCGCAGCGATACCTGCCTTGGCTGCAATTTCGATCGAATCAGGGAAAGGGAAAAAAGCGTCCGACGAAAGAATCGATCCATAAGCACGTTCGCCAGCTTTTCGGATCGCGATCTCGACCGAGTCAACTCGGCTCATTTGGCCTGCACCCACTCCCACCAACGCTTCATTTTTGGAAAGGCAAATGGCATTGGATTTGATAAACCGAATCATGGACCAACCAAACTTGAGTTCTTCCAGCAATGTAGAATCAACCTCAGTGTCTGTGACGACTTTCCAATCGCCGGGTTGAACAGGTTGGTTGTCCGACTCTTGGACTAACAGCCCACCCAACAAGTTTCTAAACTCCCACGTCGGTTTTGCTGGTTCGAGATTGCCAACTTTGATTAACCGAACATTCTTTTTCCAGCGTGGGCGTGTTTTTAAAATAGTTTCTGCGTCCGAGGAAAAATCTGGAGCTACGATCGCTTCGATAAAGAAATCACCGTCGGCAAGATAATCCGCAACGTCGGATTCCATCCGGCGATTCAGACCAACAACGCTCCCAAATGCACTGACGGGGTCCCCCGCGAATCCTTTTTTGACTGCGTCCAGTAAATCGGTTCCAACGGCTCCCCCACATGGATTGTTATGTTTGATGACAGAACAAGCTGCTTTTTCCTGGATTCTGACAATTGCCAAAGCCGCATCCAAATCTAACAAGTTGTTGTAAGAAAGTTGTTTCCCATTTAATTGTCGAGCGTTGATTAGGTTGGCATCTCGACAGCTGTCCGAACCGTAGAGTGCAGCACTCTGATGACTATTTTCACCATATCGAAGGCTACTTTTTCGATGAAGGACCAATTGTAAAGTCGTCGGGAAGTTTTCCCCTTCAGTCTGACCAGAAAAATATTCGGAGATATGTTTGTCGTAATTCGCGGTATGCTGGAACGCCTGTGCCATTAGTTTTCGCCGCAGAACATTAGAAGTGGTGCCTTCCGTCTGGATCTCTTCTAGCACATGACTGTATTGATGCGGGCTGCAAACCACCGTCACGAAATCGCTATTTTTTGCTGCCGCACGAATCAAACTGGGTCCACCAATGTCGATTTGTTCGATAGCTTCATGCTGTAGAACGTTGGGGCGCGCGATGGTGGATTCGAATGGATAAAGATTGACGCAAACCAACTCAAAAGTCAGGATTTCATGTTCTTTCAGAGACTGCAGGTCGGATTCGAGAGAATGGCGACAAAGAATTCCTGCAAAGATTTTCGGATGCAGAGTTTTGACTCTGCCATCCATCATTTCAGGGAAACCGGTATATTCGGCGACATCGATGACGTTCAAGCCGGCCTGCTCAAGATGTCTTCGTGTTCCTCCGGTGCTATACAGTTCTACGCCTTCAGCGGCCAATCCTTTGGCAAAATCTACGACGCCTAATTTATTACTGACGCTGATCAAAGCACGTTGAACTTTTGGGGACTCCATTGGGTCGATTCTCTTTTCTATTTAATAGTGAACTGGATTTGGCCCGATTGTCATTTCAACCTAAAACGGCAAACAGCTCGCCCGGCGAAGATCAGTCGTCTCGAAATCAAAAGGCACAATTGTTGGGCAGCGTTCCCGAATAAGCAACCACGAAAACGGATTTCCTTCTCTTTCGAGGCTTTGTGTTCGTTTCAGGCTCTCAATCCACGGGTTGGCACCCGCGGCTACAAATTGTCGTCCCATTGGGTTCCTTGGGGACTAACCAAGCCGGATCCACGGGTTGGCACGCGTGGCTACGAATTGAACCGTAACGGAATTTCGATCTCCAGCCACGAAGTGGCGACATCATAGAGCCATTGGGCATAAGCCCGTGGAATTGAGATACCAAACCTTCTCCTAGGCTTTGTGTTCGTTTCAGGCTCTCAATCCACGGGTTGGCACCCGTGGCTACAAATTGTCGTGCCATTGGGTTCCTTGGGGACTAACCAAGCCGGATCCACGGGTTGGCACGCGTGGCTACGAATTGAACCGTAACGGAATTTCGATCTCCAGCCACGAAGTGGCGACATCATAAAGCCATGGGCATAAGCCCATGGAATTGAGATACCAAAACCTCGCGAAGTCCTGAAGGGACGGCAGAAGCGGTCTCTTGGGCGAATTTTGTCACCTCTGTCAAGGCGAACCTTTTCGCGAAATCCACTCTCACACAGGTAACCATACCGAATCTGAATCCGCACTCAACTTTATCGAGACTCCCAATAAAGATGGAATCCGATAACAAAGCGGCAAACTAACCTATGAAAATTCACCTACACAACTTTGACGCCTGATCCCCCGCCTTGGGGTTTCGAATCGCCGTGATTTGTAACCCGATCGTTTGAATGCGTGCAAGGTATGAAATGCGTCAATTTTGTGAGTGTGAAAAATGAATGACACGAAAGTGATTTCGCGGGCGAGTTCGTGGAAGTCCGCCGGTTCTCGTAAGATCAATCTTCAATCGATTCAGAAAAGAATTGATGCAACGAGGAGCCAGATAGTGGGGGATAGGAAAGCAGTTGCTCGATACAACAGGCTCATACGGCAATTAAGCAACAAAACAAACCTGCTTCATCCGGCCTCGATGAATCATGCAAATGGTCTACGAAACTTGGATGATTGCCTGACGGTTTTGCGAAATTTATCAGGCTGTTGGCAAAGATGGCAAAGACCGGTCGAAGATTGGAGCTTCGATTCGAAAAAGGTTCGATTGTCTCCAAGACAGGCACTTACGAAACTAATCGATCATCTTTTGCTCAAAAATAAGCAAGTCAAAGTTCCTAATATTTTCTATCAGGTTTGGTTTCGATTATGGGAACATATCAATCGTGAGCATTTAAAACTATTCACTCATCTGGCAGCCGGAAATGGCATACGAGGCAGTCATCTTGGAAAACAGGTTACCTGTCGTGATTGGAATATACTTTTGGATGCACCTGCTGATGCTCCCATTGATGTCGCCCTCCGCGATCCTCAAAGTTTGCTATTACTGACTCAATTGGATCACCCGGCAGGTTTGACTCGGCGACGTCGAAAGAAGATTCGAACAGCGAAAATATCGATGAGCAACGATCGCTGTTGGGAACCGATCCCTGTTTGCGATTTCTATCGCACCGAAGAAAACCACCTCTACTCTAATGGGCCTCGTACCTGGATCGTCCGACAAATCACCTCGGAGTCCGAATTATCAAAGGAAGGCGAAAGAATGCGACATTGCGTGAAAAGTTATCTTGGACTTTGCCTTAAGAAAAAATGTGCAATCTTTACCTTAGAAGTCAGGGATATCATTCGGACGCGACCGCTGTTGACGATCGATGTTATGCCCGAAACCCAAGAAATTTTAGAAGCCAAAGGTTATAAAAATCGAAATCCGAAAAAAGAAGAAATGAAGGTGATCGAAATTTGGGCACGCA
>JBCCSJ010000253.1:0-8472 GCA_039200505.1 Planctomycetota bacterium
ACGTCTCAGCGGGCATCAGAATCGAAAGAGCGATCATCCGCCCGGATGGCAGAAACTGTGGAAAGGCTGGCATGAGCTTCATGCAATGATCGTCGGAGCTCGATTCGCAAAACAATTCAAAAAATGTGGGTAAACCTAAGGTCTAGTGTCGCAGCGGATCAACGATGCATTTTGTCCAGAAAGGTGGGAGAGAATTCGCCTGGGCGAGCTTGCAGATGTTCAAAACGGCTTTGCGTTTAAGTCCAAGTTTTTCTCGAGAGACGAATCAGACGACGCAATGCCCCTTATTCGTATCCGCGACGTGGGAAAAGCTGGCACTGAAACATACTATTTAGGCGAGTATGAACCGGAATACATTGTAAAAAAAGGCGACATTCTGATCGGCATGGATGGTGAGTTCAGATGTAGGAAGTGGATTGGTAGAGACGCTTTACTCAACCAGCGAGTCTGCCGCTTGATAACAAATAGTGAATTCGTCGATTTTGAATTCTTCTTCAAACTCATTCAGCCGTATCTCGATGCAGTTGCGCAAGTCACTTCTTCAGTGACTGTCGCACATCTTTCGAGCAAGACTGTTTCCGACCTAGAGTTCCCATTCCCTCCCAAAGCCGAGCAGTCCCGCATCGTATCGGCGATCGAATCGCTTCAAAAACGTAGCTTGCGTACACGGGTTTTGCTTTCGGAAGTCGAGCCGCTGATCGGTCAGCTTCGTCAGAGTTTGTTGCGGAGTGCCTTCAACGGACGCTTGACCGAAGCATGGCGGCGGCTGAATCCCGTTGTCCAGCCGGCCAACGAGCTTCTCCTACGCATCCGGACAGAGCGCCGACAGCGTTGGGAAGCTGCGCAGCTTTCGACATTCGAATCCAAAGGCAAAATGCCTCCAGAAAACTGGCAAGGCAAGTACAAGGAACCGGAGACAGTTGATCAGTCTGAGTTGCCCGAACTGCCCGAAGGATGGTGCTGGGCTGCTGCGGAAGAAATCGTTGAACCGAGTTTCGACATAGTCTACGGAATCGTTCAACCTGGACCGAATCTCGACGAAGGTGTTCCATATGTTCGCGGACTAGACATTCAAAACGGGATTATCCTCGTTGATCAACTCTGGAATACGTCCAAGACGGTTGCCGAGCGTTACTCTCGATCAGCATTGAAGGGTGGCGATGTTTTGTTAGGCATAATTCGTCACACAAAAGTTGCTGTGGTTCCGGAAGAGATATCGGGTGGGAACATGGGACGGGCAACCGCTCGTTTTCGTCCATCCTCGGTAATTCAATCGGAATTCCTCGCCAGCGCACTCGAGTCGCCTGACATTCAGAAATGGATGCTCTCACAGTCGCGCGGAATCGACATGCCCATAATCAATGTTGGAGATGTTCGGCGTACGCCGATTCCCCTAGCGCCAAAGGAAGAACAGAAAGAGATTACGAAGCGTCTAAAAGTTGCGATGAAAAGCATTCTAGATTTGGAGAATGGATTGGCCTCGGTGAAAACGTCGCTGACCCAATTAGATCAATCCATCCTATCGAAAGCGTTCAAGGGTGAGTTGGTTCCCCAAAACCCACGCGACGAGCCAGCCTCTGAATTACTCGCAAAAATAGGGCGAAAACGCGAGGAACTGGCGGCGTTGAAAAAACTTGAGAAGAAGAAACAGAAACCTAAAAAGGTAGTCAGTATGAGCGATGCGAGAGAAGAGTTGTTGGACTGGCTAAGAATGCAAAAACCAAAGGCGACATTTTCTTTTGACGAATTGAATAGTGGTGTTTCACTCGACTATGAAAATGTTCGTGAACAACTATTTGAGTTACTGGATGAGAAACGCCCTTTTCTGAAACAAGAATTTGACAAAAAGTCTAAGGAGATTCGATTCAAGAGGACAGCAAAAAAATGAAACTGATTCGAATCCATATTATTAGCGCTAAAACATGCGGCGGATTGCTTGATGGGTTTGATCGAGTTCTGCGTTTCGATACAGAATTTGATGACTTTGCTCCGCTATGCCTCATTGGCCCAAATGGATCGGGGAAGTCTCAGTTAATGCAATTACTTGCTGAGATTTTTCAAAGTGTTTTTCATGAACTTGTACCTGATGAAGAACAAGACGAGGCTAACGCGAATAATCAATTCGAAATCGAGTACATGATTCGCCCTGGCAGCAGCCGCACGCCAGTCCATGTCAAACTTAACCGACAGATAGTTGGAAAGCGGAAGACTCCGACACTCAAGATTCAACTGAAAGAAACGAGCGGTTGGGTTGATTGTGACTTAAGCGAGCAGTCGACAATAGATTTGCTTCCCACGAAAGTTGTCGGCTATACGTCGGGTGAGAATGAAACTTTAAGCCTCCCATTCCTAATCAGTCGTGGTGCTTATGCCGACAAGGTCGGACGCATTGCCCTCAAGAAGGAAACAAGATCTCAAACGGTGCCTGATACGCGCCTAATGTTCATTGACTATGGCACTAACCTTGAGGTTTTGGTTGCAAACCTTCTGTTTGGAAGTGATGAGCAACGAGACGCATTGCTGAGAGAAGCGAGAGTCGAGCGGCTCCATTCCTGCCGATGCGTCATCCAGTTGAATCACAGTGCCGTTACAAGTGAGGTAAAACTGACTGATGAACTCGAAGAATACATCGACAAACTCCAACTGTGCGCAACAACACATCACTATATCGCAAAAACCAAAACCTTCATCTTTGATTTCTGGATTAACGACGCAACACGAACGGCTTTTCAAACTCACTGGCCATCAGCATTTGATTTGTATTCTGCCTTTCATAAATTAGCGATGCTTGATGACCTTGCCATCAAACGCACAACACGCCGGCATGTTCGAAAGCAAGCCAAAGAAAGAAGGTTCGCGGCAAGGCTGCCTGAACCTTCTGATCAGGACAAGGTGTTTCGTTTTGAACGAGTCAAGTTCATCTCGCGAATTGATGGCTCTCCTGTTGACTATGTATCCCTTTCCGATGGAGAACATCAGCTTTGTCAGCTGCTTGGTGTACTAATGATGCAGGACTCGAGAGGAACTTTGTTTTTGCTTGACGAACCTGAATCGCATTTCAACCCCGCATGGAGGGTCAAGTGTGTTTCTATGTTCATGGGGCTTCCAACCAATAAAGGCAAACGAAGTGACCGAGGCTCTGAAGCCGCTGAACAGGATTGCCTGCTGACGACTCACGCTCCGTTTATCCCGTCGGATTTACCTCGAAATCGCGTGTTGATTTTCAAGAAAGAAGAGGGCAAAGCTGAAATCCGCCACCCAAACATCGAGACCTACGGCACCACTTTTGATGCCATTATTGAAGAGTGTTTTGGAGTTATCCCTCCCATTTCAAAAATGTCTTTCGATGAGATTGAAGCCCTCAAAAAATCTACCAGTGTCGAGGAATTGAAAGCCGCAATTAAGCGCCTCGGCCACTCAGTTGAAAAAGCTCTCTTGATGGAAAAGTTGTTGCAACTTCAGGAAAAGGCAAAGAGTTAATGCTATATTCTTATCCTGAAGAAGCCGCTACGGACAATTGGTTGCATGAATGTCTGGTTGCAACAATCGAAAATGTTCATGTTCGCGTCGAGGCAAATCAGAAATTACCTCGCTGGCCTTCGATTGTTTCAGAAGCGCATCGAGACCAACTCAATGCCAAGGATCGCGACAAGCTGAAGAAGCTGATTTCGAATTACAACTCGGAATTAAAGAAGTTGGATCCACAAGAACGTCAACAGGTTCGAGATGCTGTTGGTGAACAAAACCAACTCCAACAGTTGTTTCGTGATGAATCAAACTGCGAGGAATTGTCTGCGCTCCCAGAGGGGGTACGCCAGCCTGCAAAGGATCTGTGCGTATATGTATTTGGCTTGTTAACCGACTTTGGTGTTCGCAAGAGCCAATACGAAATCGTATGGGCTGCAATTGAAGATAAGGTGTGCCCATTTTGTGGGATTGAAGGTTTTGCAGCCACATCTGCACCTAGCGAAGATCTTGATCATTATCTTCCCAAGAGTAGGTATCCGTTTGCAGCGGCAAACCTCGCGAACCTGGTTCCTGCAGGATCAGATTGCAATCGCAAATACAAGAGAGACGACAACCCACTTTTTAAAGACGGTGTTCGTAGGCGGGCGTTGAATCCATACGGAGACTCAACTCTCTCAATCTCACTGGTTAACAGTGTTCCTTTTGAAGGCGCAGATGGTTTGGAGTTTACATGGCAAATCGACTTTCAACCTGCCGATGTAGAGGCAGAAACATGGGACGATGTCTACAATCTCAGGGAACGGTACGAGCGCGACATACTGACTCCATATTGGAAGCGTTGGATAGATGCGTTCGCAAAGTTTTCAATTGATAAAGGTGAAACAACAGACGTCGAATTGGCTGCGTTTGTTCCTCGATGGCGTGGGATCCTTCAAGTAGAAGGATTGAGTGACCGCGCATTCTTGAAAGTGGCATTCTTTGAGATGGTTGCCCATCACCTCGATGCTGGGAATGCTGCACTATTGCGCTTAATCCGAAACACAGTCGACGATCTGTTGGCTTTGAACGCTTAGCAACTTAAAGAAATTTGGTTCCAAATGACGGTCTTCGAAATCCAAAAAGATACCATTCGGCCAATTGACGAAACCACATTCGCTGCCGTCGGAATAAAAGAACGCAGCGATTTGCAACGTCTACTTCGTGACCAAATTGACATAGTTGCATCTGACATTTTTGTGATCGCAGAAGAGTTTGGTGATTGGGACGAAAGTAACCGAAGAATTGACTTGTTGGCAATCGCCAAGAACGGCAATCTCGTTGTTATTGAATTGAAGCGAACCGAAGACGGAGGTCACTCTGAACTACAAGCCGTCCGCTACGCCGCGATGGTTTCAGCAATGACGTTTAGTGATGCCGTTAAAGCTCACGAAAAGTATCTGGCAAAAAGGGAAATTCAAGAGGATGCTCAGAAACGCATTCTCAAGTTTCTAGATTGGGATGAAGTTGACGAAGACAACTTCGCTCAAGATATCGAGATCATTCTTGCCTCTGCCGAATTTTCTAAAGAACTAACTACGGCAGTGTTATGGCTCAATGAACGAGAGCTCAACATTACATGTGTTCGCCTCAAGCCATACCTCGATGGCGAGAAAGTTCTGCTAGACGTTCAGCAAGTGATCCCAATCAAGGAAGCTGAAGAGTATCAAATCAAGATTCGTCAAAAACAAGCCAAGGAACGAGTCGCCCGCAAGAAGCAAAAGGATTACACAAAGTTTGATGTAACGATCGACGGCGTAACGAGCGAAAAACTCTCCAAACGAAAAGCGATCTTCCAAGTTGTCAAAGCACTGTGCGATCGTGGCGTTGATCCGAACCGAATTTCGGAGGCTTCTGGAGTCGGTGCAAGGATGTTTCTAAGTGTTGACGGAGAAATTGGATCGGTAGATTTCGTTGGTGCTGCCGTCGCAAATGGCAACTTTGATCCAAGTCGTTTCAATTGTGCTGACGGTGAGTTGATTCCGTTTTCTGGGAAGACTTACGCCCTTACCAATCAATGGGGCTCTGGCACTCAGGTTGCAATCGAAAAGTCACTTTCAGCTTTTCCAGATCTTAAGATCGGTTGCCGAACTCACGAAGAGAGAGACTGGGATGAAGCCAGCTTTTTGTCCGAAGCAAGAGCAAAGACTGGACAGCATGGCCACGAAGAAATTCAAGCTTGTTTGGAGTGGGCTAAATCCCTTGGTGCTACGCCTTTTGGGTCTCGCAATAGCGTGAGGGCAAATTACGTAGCACGAATCCCAACCGAAAGAGGCAACTTCTTCTTGTTTCAAATGGAGGACAATGGCGACATCAGGATTCGATTGGTTGACATCATGGTGAGTAAATCGCTTAAGCTTGACCAAATAAGAGACCTTGTTAAGCAGATTCCGGGGCTCGAATTTTTATCAGGAACTGATGAAACCCACGCGAGAATCACGCACGCAAATTACCTTGAAAGAGAAACAAAGAAAGTTTTTCAAGAAGTGATTGAGAAGATAGCGGATGAGTACAAGAAGCCACTGGATCACAATAATTGACCCCTGGAATCGTCGCACCCCGCTCTGAAATTCATTCCCGAGATTGCCATGCCAATTGTTCAAGACAAGTATCGCGGAACTCCTGAATACGATGAAGTCAGAGAAATTCTGATTCAAGCGGCTCTCAACAATACACTACTGCCATACACGCCAAGACTCAGCCAAATATTGAATTTGGAGCCTGGCAATTCTATGGCAACTGAACTTGGACTAATTCTCGGGGCCATTTCCGAAGATGAGCACCTGCAAGGCCGTCCGATGCTTAGTGCCGCTGCGATTAGCAAGAAAAACCGTCCCGGAAATGGCTTTTTTGATTTGGCAAAGTCCTTGGGCAAACGCGTTGGACGTGACAAGGATCAGTTCTGGCAACGAGAACTGGAACTGGTCTATGCATATTGGCAAGACCGAAACCAGATGAACATCACGGACTTCTTTTCAGATGTCATTGGTGTCCCATTGGCAAATCACGTTTGGTCGTGGGGAGTATTGGATGAATCAAATGAACGCGTCTTTTTGAAGATTCATGAAGCAGACATGCATGCTGACTGGGAAGGGTGGGTGAAAGTATATGACCCAAGCTGGAACTCTTCTGCTGGGCACGCCGAAAGAATGCGGCATATTGAATGGGTAAGGTCAGGCGCAAAATGCTTTGGGGTTAGCCGATCAAAAAACAACTTCGATTCGCATTACTTTGTGCGGCTTGGAAAAATCGAAAACGAAGGTGAGCTCATCTACGCCGAGATTTTGGGAGTTGAGACGGTCGATTCAATACTCCAAGTCAAAGCAAGATCTACGACAGGTGATTTAGCGGAGATCGCAAGAAGCAACCGAACCGTGACAGAAAAGGAAGTGTTGATTTCAGCTCGGATTGGGCAAGGAGAATTTAGACGGAACGTTTTGGCAATGTGGAACAACAAGTGTGCCGTGACTGGTGTCGCGGTTCGAAACGCAATTCGTGCTTCCCACATCGTTCCATGGCGCGATTCAAATGCAGAACAACGGCTAGACCCAAACAACGGGCTTCCATTGGTCGCAACTTTGGATGCGTTGTTTGACGCCAATCTGATTTCATTTAACGAAAAAGGCAGCATTCAAATATCCGATGCGTTGAGGAAGAATGACCGCGAAAGACTTGGCATTGATGAACGCATGAAACTTGCCTGGCGGCCGTCAGCTTCGCAGCAAGCCTACCTCAAGCAGCATCGCTTGGTTGATTGACTCTGTTCTTTTGAGAACAGGCCTCAATGCGCTAAGATTGAGTTCCTTGCCTTTCGATCAAAGACCTGAGTTAATTGCTAACCTGAGTCTTACTCGATACAGGTCGCCCTCATTGAAATTGCGACTCCGAAATCGACCGTATCGGAATTGATCAGTTTGAATGTTGAGCCGTCGCCAGATGGCCAGGAAAGTATCGTGCTATCCTGATCGAATCGTTGGGCCGTCCCGTTGACGGTAAAACAGCGTCCTCGGGGCGGAAAATTTTGAATCATCTCTTTTTCTCTGCTATTCCAATTCTCAAGCAACGGCACAGATGATCGCGAAAGAACTTGCGAATCTTTTGAATTGCTTCTCAAAACGATACATCAGGCAATGCTGTTTCAGCTTAGTCCCCTGTCGCTCGAACTTGGTGTTGTTGAGGGACAAGTCGTACAGGCTTTTCGAACCGAAAATCAGTTCGTCGCTAGAACGATCAAAAATGGACTTAAGAACACGTTTACGGACTGCCGGCTGTCCAACCTGCCTGACGAAGCTTTCGTGCCGCAAGGAGAAACCTCGATCTATTTTGCGGATGTTCAATTGTCGAATGATCTGTTTTCGATCCGTCGATGGAAAGAACTACTGACCGAAAGCGATCCACTGACAGGCATACTCGCTTCACTGGCCGTCAATCAGCACGCTCGTTTCTTTGGACATGTTTCAATCAGCATGATTCCATTGGATAGTAAGAGGCTAAAGATTCACCGCGATTGCTTCTTAACGTTGCAAAATGAGTTTTTCCAGAAACATGATCGAGTAGCCCATCTGTTTGAATCAGCTGCAAGGTCGGATTCTCCAGTTCTGCGGACATTCGCACGACCACTGCGTTTGCTTGGACGGGATACGGTGAGACAAGAACCATCAATAACTGTTGGCTCCAGTCGGCATCACGAACGCGAAACCGATACACAATCGGCCTCGAACAAGCTGAATAGTTCATGCTTCATAGCGCGTATTCGGATTCGGGTTTTTGGGCCAGCAGATCAGATGCATTTCGCTTCAAGTCTGATTCACCAGATCTTCGCGCCATTGGCTCAATACAACTCGCCTAGGCTCTATCCCTTAATTCCAATTGAGTAGCATTCTGATGATTGCGATTTTTACCATCGCGAGATAATTGTCGACTATTTTCTCGTACCTTGTAGCAACTCTTCTAAATTCTTTGATCCAT
>JBCCSJ010000254.1:0-8460 GCA_039200505.1 Planctomycetota bacterium
AGATCAGCGGCGTCTGCTCCGCGATGATGGGTTGGAAAATCCTCCAAAGAGTGGCAAGGGAGGATAATCAATAGCTGATCAGCTTTTTTCATGGTTTGATTCCGAGTAATGGCTCGGATTCAAAAGATAGCAATTTGGAATTTGTCGAGTTGCAAAAATCACCTCGAATCTAGTCCAAATCAAGAATCTGGCGAGCCAAAATCGGTCTAAAGCAATTTTTCCAAAGAGCCCCGACGATTGTCACGTCCAATCAGGTAGACATGGCTGAATTTACAGTTCAATCTGCCAGATACGGAAAAAGGGACCACCGAAGGCGAAAAACAGGCATTTTGCCGGGAAAACTTGACACTTTTCGCTTAATTCCATTAATATTTTAATGGTATCGGGAAGCTCTCATGCAAATGTTGACACCTCTTAACCCAACCCACTTTCTGTCAACTGAAACCGATTAAAGATAACTTCACGGTTTTTCTCGATCCAACCTATAATAGAGCTTAGTTGCGGTAAGATTGGCGAACTGTGCCAAAACTTGCCGTCGAAAAAGCCGAAAGACGGACAGGACGACGCTGGATCGAAAATGACGGTCCATTAATCAGAATCAAAAGACAGGTTGATCAATGGCTAAAGCGAATGCCGTATGGGGCATCGATATCGGACAATGTGCTCTGAAAGCACTCCGTTGCACGATCAGTGACGACGGAGAAAGCATTGTTGCTGATAAATACGACTTTATTGAATACCCGAAGATTCTCAGTCTGCCAGATGCGGAACCTGAGGAAATGATCAAGCAGGCGTTGACGCAATTTTTGTCTCGCAACACCGTTTTGGGGGATCAGGTTGCCATCAGCGTTTCCGGACAAGCAGGTTTGTCTCGATTCTTTAAACCGCCACCGGTTGACACGAAAACGCTACCCGACATCGTCAAGTACGAGGTTCGCCAGCAGATTCCGTTCCCGATAGAAGACGTGATCTGGGACTGGCAACAATTGGGAGGAACCATTGTCGATGGTAGAGCGGTCGATGCTGAAGTCGGGCTGTTCGCGATGAAACGAGATGCCGTTTATCGTGCTTTGGAACCATTCGATACTGCCGAAGTCGACGTGGATTACGTTCAACTTTCTCCGCTTTCGATCTTCAATGTCGTTTGTCACGATCGTTTCGACGAACTCCCAGACCCAGAAGAGTTTGACCCCGAAAATCCTCCTGAATCGGTTGTCGTGATGTCAATGGGGACCGACACGACCGACTTGATTGTGACCAACGGCATCAAGCTGTGGTTGCGTAATATTCCGATCGGAGGAAACCATTTTACCAAACAGCTTGCCCGCGAAATGAAATTGACGCAGGCAAAGGCGGAACACCTCAAACGGAATGCCCGCGCTTCTGAGAATCCGAAAGCGATTTTCAAGGCGATGCGACCTGTGTTTGGCGACTTGGTCAACGAAGTTCAGCGTTCACTGACCTATTTTCAGTCAAACGAAAAATCGGCTGAGCTATCCGAGATTGTTTTGCTTGGGAATGCCGCGAGGCTTCCCGGTTTGAGGCAGTTTTTGAACAAACAGCTCGACATTGACATCGCGAAAATTAATGAATTTAGCAAGTTGGGCGGTCCCGAAATTACCTCACAGTCCGCCTTCAGCGACAACGTACTTTCCTTTGCTCCTTGTTATGGGCTCTGTCTGCAAGGACTCAAAAAAGCCCAGGTCAAAACCAACTTGCTGCCCGAAGAAATCGTTGTCGAGCGGGTAATTCGAGCCAAAAAGCCCTGGGTTTTGTTTTCAACAGCTGCGATTGCACTGGGTTTGCTGAGTGGATTTTTCTTCAAAGCCAATAACTGGTGGGTCGTCCACAAAGATTATGAAGATTCGTCCGGAACCAGCTGGGAATCCGCGATGAACAAGGTGTCCGCCAAGGATACTGCCAGTAAAAGACTGCTGAGCGAAGATTCCGCAGCCAAAGAAAAATTGGACAAGTTCAATGTGATTGCCAAAGAACTCAAGTCGGCGTCTGAGGACAAATACACCTGGTTGGAATTGTATTCGGCATTGGGACAGGCGTTTCCAAAAGATGACCGTATCACTGGCAAGGCGGATCCCGAAGAAGTCGGTTTCGAAGATCGAAAAGAGTTGTACATCGACCACGTTGAGTCGTTGTTCCACGAGGATTTGGCGACCTGGTTTGCGACTATTCAGCCCGTTCACGCCAACATGTTTATTATTCCCGCTGAAGAAATGCAGGCGGCAACCAGTTCTGATTCGGCGCAGGCTCAACAGCAGGAACAGACGGAAACTGCCGCCGCTGAAGGTGCTGCTGGGGTGACCGGTCCCGGATGGGTTCTGGAAATTCGAGGTCACCATTTTCACAACAGCGATGAGGCATTGTCCAAGCTGAACGCGGGAAAAACTTACCTTTACAAATCCTTGATCAAGTCATTATTGAATAAAAAAGATGTTGTTTTGCCATTCGGCGGCGATGACAACAAGTTTTCATTTGAGGATATCGGGATCAGTTATCCAACAATCACCGTATCGAGTGATCGCGAACCGAAAACGATTGAATTCGATCCAACTCGTTCGCCCGATGAAGAAGCCGGTAATTCTGGCTCCAAAAAACGGATGCCGGGTGGTGGAAGCATGGGCGGTGGCGGCGAAGACCGCGGTACCGGAAGTAGCTCAGGAACGACCGAACAAGAAGATAACGTTTATACCTTCAATGTTTGGGAATACAACTTCGTAGTGCAGATGGCTTGGACACCAAGATCCCAAGCCGAAATCATAGCCGCTCGCGAAACTCGTCGGGCTGCTGAAGCTGCCGCAGATGCAGCTGCGGCTCAAGCTGCCGCCGCGGCTGAACAAAGTGAACAATAATTTAGTTTCGTCTTTTTCGTTTAATCATTCCATTCTCGCGAATTCAATTCAAAAGTTGAGGCTAACGTGGATAAAATTGCACCTGCCATCGCATGGGTCAAGAAAAATATTTTCTGGCTTGGATGCGGCTTTTTAACGATCTTGATGCTCGGAATCTGGTTCGTTTCTGTTGGTTCGATCGACAAACAAACGGCCGATGCGACTCAAAAGATCAAGTCGAGTATCACCAGCGGTGAGTCGATCACCAGAAAAACGGCAGCCGAAGTCGAAGATGGGGTTCTTGCTCACCCTAACAAGACAACGGAAAAAGGGATGCAGGAAGAGCTTGAAGCAACCGTGAATTCGATCATCGCAGGTTGGAAGTTAAGAAAGGAAGCACAAGACGAGCTTTTGGTCTGGCCCCAAGTTATCCGTGATAACGACAATGGTGAATTCGAACGTCGATTCAGCCAATATAACCCGCCCGAAACTTTCCCCGACAAATGGAATTCTGGTTTCGGATTGGATCCGCTGTTGGATATCTACAAGACCTGGATTCCCAAACACATGGAACATCTGTGCGAAGATATCCTGGATACTCGCTGGAACTATGACGAAGAGATGCTGGACAAGTGGGCAATTGAAAAAGAAGAAAAGTCTAGCAGCGGAAGCAATAGTGGATTTGGTGGGCGAAACAGTGGGCCCACGAATCAGGCTTTGCCACCTTTGGATCCAACAGAATATGCCGTGATTTGGGCCGATTTGAACCAGGATTTGTGGTACGAAAAACTTACCCAATTCGCCGAACGAGATGATCACCAACGCGAGGTCAATTCTCCCACTCCGCTTCAGTGCTACATGCTTCAACAAGACCTCTGGTTGCTCGAAGCGATGTTCAAAATCATTAAAGAAGTCAACGGGGACTCAATTTCCAATGACTTGTCGGTCATCAAAACGATTGACCACGTCGTATTTGGTCGCGAATGTGGAACCGAATTAGGTGAGCTAACCCCCGTGGACGCTCGTTTGAAATCAACCGGCTTGGCAACGTCGACCGACCAAGGTCTCGGGTTGGGTAAAGGCTCCGATTATGGTGAGGGATACGGCGACGATTATGGCGAAGGCATGGAACCTGAAGGCGAAGGCATGGGACGCGGAGCATTGGGAGCCCTTTTTGTTGGCCAGGTTCCTTACCATCAGCGATATGTGGACATGAATTTGAACCAGATCCCGGCAGCAACCATCAAAGGGATCGTCAATGGAACGGACTTACCGACTTCGAATCTTGAATTGCTGGTCGCAAAACGAGTACCAGTGCGAATCGCGGTTCGGATGGATGAAACCAAGATCGGCGAATTCATGGCCGCCTGTGCCAACTCTGATTTTGCCTTCGAAATTCAGCAAGTCCGGTGGAATCGACACACCCCCGGAGGAAGCGACATTAGCGATTCATTGACTACCAGTCGAGGCAGTGGATCCTTGTCCGGTGCTGGCGGCGCGACAGACGACACAACTGTCAAACTGGAATCGACGCCCGTAGAGATCCGAACCAATCACGACGTGAATGTTGAATTTTTCGGGATCGTAAAAATTTACAACCCGGTTCGGGCGGATTTGCTTCGCAGAGCAGCTGGATTACCTGAACAAAACGATACGACCAATCCAGCTGGTCAGGCCACTCCTGAATCAGCAGGTGTTCAGCCGTAATTGAATCAAGCTTGGTTTCCTTTAACGGATTCCGAGTAAAAATCGCCTTGAAATATCCAAGGCTCACAAAACAAAAACTATTTTGCGACTAATACGGTCTTATTGAAGACAGGAATTTGAAATGCCAGACGTAAGCAAAACAGGTATGAGTCGATTTTTTCTCTACCACACGGAAAAACTGATCCTCGGGTTAGCAGTCGTGTTGCTAGGACTGTTTTTCTGGATGGGTTATTCGGCCGAGCCATTTGATGACAAAGATCCCACCCAATTGTCATCTATCGCCGACCGGGCCCAAACCTACATGGATGCCAGCGATAGTTGGGAAAAAATCGACGAATTTCGGCAGGGCGAAAAAAACGTTGCTCAAGTGATTAACAATTCAGATCAGGACCTCAGTGTTGACGAATTGGTCACAACTTCGTTTATCGGGTCGGTCGCCAAAACACTAGCCCCCCGAAAAGATCCTGCAATTATCACACCTGGCGATCTTGAAGCGAATGTGATTCGTACTGCGATGGTCGCAACTTTTCCACGAGTCAAGAGTAACTTTGATCCTTTCGCTGGTATGCCGGTCGTCGCGACGACTACGGTCAACGACAATCCATTCGGAGGTGGTGACAGAGGACCAGGAGGGCCAGGAGATGATTACGGAGAAGGCGATTACAACCCCGAAGACGAAGAAGGCTATCCAGGCGGTGATGGTGGATTTGGAGGTCGATCTAAAGACGAAGAAAAAGAAGATGAAACGCCGGCGCCCGAAGTGAATGCCGGAACGGAATTTCAGATCGTGCATCAAGATACGTTTCCAGGCGTCCGACCGCCAACTCACGGGATTTCTTCAGCCAATTCCAAAGGAATGCGATGGGATGTTGTCTGCGTTGTCGGCAAAGTTGATTTTTCAGCTCAGTCCGAACAGTTCAAAGATGCTCTGGAAGAAAACATCGGGTACTTCCCCGACCGCGACAAACCAATCTATCAATATTTGCAGGTCGAACGTCGTGAAGTCGACGAAGCAGGCCAACCCCTTAATGGCGAAACAGGCAAGTGGACAGATATTTCGGAACGAGTGAACTACCTGGTGCCCCGGTATTACAGCAACGCTCACAATGCTCCGATGGCTTTCGCACCCACTGCTCCTGAGATCGTGGCTCCTGAGAATTTCGACCCGATTTTGACCAGTCCGATTCCAAGTTTCGTGATGACCGACTACTCCGAATTCGTAACGCATTCATCGCTTTCCAAGCGCCGTGAATTTCCCGAAATCGAAGAGGAAAAAATGGAAAAAAACACCAGCGATGAATTTTTCAAAGAAGACACGACCGAGGACGACGGATTCGGCGGTGGTTTCGGAGGAGGAGGCATGGGCGGTGGAATGGGAGGCGGAATGGGCGGAGGCCTTGGTGGAGGATTAGGAGGCAGCAAAGGCCGGGGTGGTTTTGGTGGTGGCCGAGGTGGCTCAATGACCGATGCCGAACAAACTCGCGCTGGTAGCGACTACACCGATTACGCCAAGGCTGTTGTCGAAGGAGTTCCAGAGGACGCCAAAGATAAAAACTTTAAATTGGTTCGATTTTTCGACCTTCATCAAGTTTCTGTCGGACCAAATAAAGATCCAAAATCGTTTGAATACCGCGTACGGGTTTGGCTCGGTGATCCGAACAATGAGGATACAAAAGGATTATTTAACAGCCTTCAAGCTCGCGGCGGCGACAATGGCCGAGACGATGATCAAGGCCCCGGCGGTGACGATGAAGGCTACGGAGGGGATGACGAAGGGCCCTCCGACGAATGGGGCGGAGGTGGTGGTCCAGGAGGACCTGGTGGTCCCGGATCAGGTCCGACACGTCGCCGAAAGAAAGAAGACACCGGTCCCAAGGAAAGAGTTTACGAGTACTTTGAAATCACCTCGGGTATGACTGCTCCCGAGGTCCGAAAGCGATTGACGCGAGCCGTCGAAACTGAAGATAAACAGCAAAAAGAGATCGTTGTCTACAACTATAGAGTAGCCGAAGCTTATGGAGAAGATGGTGAATTTGTAGAAATCGAGGTCCCCAACGACCGATATTCCCCCGACCCAATGACTCGGACGGACGAATATTTAAAACATGCTCGACCATCACAATGGAGTGAACCTGTTAAGGTCACTCTAAAAACAGAAAATGCGATGGTTTACGCCGGCAATGTCGAACCGCCCAGACAAGTTCGAATCAAGAGCCCAACGGGAGATTTGAATTTCGACATTACCGAACCGATTGCGACTGTGGTCGCCGCCACTTATGGTGGCAACACAAAAACGGAACCAAACCTCGGTGTTCCGATTCCAGTGAAAAAGCAGGTTTATCGTGGCGATGCCATGAACTACATCGAGCCAGCTCACATCATCAATCCAGTATCCTGGCAAGTATTCCAATACCGCAATACTGACGAAAGAATGGTTGGACCTGGCCAATACTACGTAAAAGTAAACACGGATAACGTTCTGGTGGACGTGATTGGCGGTGAAGAAATTCCCATGCCCAGGACAGACAAAATGCGGCATCACTTGCCAACTGAAATGCTGGTGTTGAATGAGTTAGGGGAATTTGAGCTGCAGAATGAGATTGCAGATTCGACGATGTTTCGTCTGCTTAGCTTAACTCCGGATAAATCCAACGAAGTTGGAAAGCGAAGAAAGAAAAAGAAGAAATCTTCGCGAGGCGGATTTGGTGACGACGAAGGCCTGTTCTAAAGGGCTTTACAAAATCCAAATTTCGATTTGATTTCAGGGCAAGACGCCCCAAAAAATTTCTTAAAAGGTCCAGATAACCTCTGGACCTTTTTATTTTGTGTTCGCAATGACAAATCCAGCCGGCTGAATTCGCGAGGCTTTGTCGCAAGTTTCGAGTGAAAGCTGCTGGCAAGCTTAGGCCTAAATTCCTGGCACACCGAAAGCATGCGGGGATTACTTCGAGAACGATTTCATGTCTCTTTCAAACGAAACACCAAAAGACTATCTCTCCGATTGGCTCCTCAACCCTAAAGCCAGATAGTCAATTTCCGTTGCAATCTTGCAGAATTAATCGAAGTCAAATGGCTCGCTAGATGCCCGTCTCTTTCTGTTTTCACAATGATTCGCCGAATTGCTATCAGTTGTGATGGCGTTTCAAGGTGATTTTTCAAAGTTTCTGATAACTGGTGTTGACCCATCCTCAATCCACGGCTAATTACACCCCGCGATAAATTCGCAATGGTCTGCGGGATCTGTGGGTACGTCGAAAAATAGGTTTTCGATACCATCTCGACGGATTCGGGAATTCAGGGGGTGCCCCTGTAAGCCGTGGATCAAGACATTACAGGGAATTTTGGCGTCACAACACAAGGAGAGTTGCGTGATAGTCTCCGTGCGACTTAAAACGAAAATTTGGGCTGCGGCCCTAGCTATGACTTTACCGGTTATGGCTTATGCACAAACTGATTCAGGGACTGGATTCCAGCTCTCCGACTCAGCAGCACAAAATAGTTTTGTGCCAACGGCACAATTAACCACCGCGAAGAATCCGGATCAGGAAGCCAAGAGCTATCTGCTCAAAGCCAGGCAGGCACTGGCGGTCGGCGATCTTGAATCGGCTACCGGATTTCTTGAATCAGCTGCCCAACAGGCGGTTGATTTTTCGAAACTGGGGGATTCTCCAAGTTCGATCCGCACAATGATCGAACGGCAAAACCAGCTTGCGGCAATGGCTCAAGCTCGAGATAAGTCTTACAACGCAGGGGCAGCTTCGTTCTTGTTGTCACAAGCTGAAGCGTTGATTTACTACAACGATTTCGAGACAGCTAAAACTCTCATCGAACAGGCTCAATCCTTTCCAGTGCAATTTAATGCTACGATTGGAAATCCTGATCAGTTGATGGAAGTGCTTCAAGTTGC
>JBCCSJ010000255.1:0-8446 GCA_039200505.1 Planctomycetota bacterium
ATGCTGTGGCGGTACTAGGTTATGACCCGCAGTACGGTGCCCGCCCAGTAAAAAGAGTCGTCCAGCAAAAAATTGAAAATCCGTTAGCTCAATTCCTCCTGCGGGCCAACGAGGAAAGCAAACAGATTTTGGTGGACTACTATCCCGAAGATGGATTTAAGATTGGATATTCAGTCGAGTAATTGTGACCAAATAGCTTGATTCCTAAATGCTCGTGGCGCTTTTTCGATACATGAAAATTGGAACGACATTAGTCTTGAGAGCAACCAGCAATCGAATTGGCTAACTCAATGAGCTTTTCGCAAGTCGATTTAGATGAAGGCTCGGTTGTTTCAAAGGGTACAAAATTCCGATCAGTAAGTTTCTGTTTGGCGTTCATGTACCCTTTGTCGTAATAATTGAAAAGCAATTGAACGCATTTCGAAAGGTCTCCGGCTTCCATTGCCTTGCAGGCTGCTTTGGTGTTCTGACCACCCATTCGTTTTGTGATCCGCTGGATTGCTTCGCAAATTTCGTCAACGGGCAATTTTCCATATTCGTCAATCACAATTTCCGTCCGAATGTGTCGTGGAACCTTTAAAAAGATTGCAGGGGCTGATTTCATTTGCAACAAAAGATCATTGGGAATCGTGGCGGCTCCAATCTTCCGACTCTCGTCTTCCAGCCAAACTTTTTCTGCCAGGTTTAATTTTTGGATATTATCAAACAGCTTGTTCTCAAAGTGTTCGACGCTCGGTTGTTCCGGTAAACCGATTCCGCCAAGTGCAGATCCTCTGTGGTGAGCCAGATTTTCCAAGTCAACGACCTGTTCACCCATTTGTTTTAGTTGATTCAGTGTCAGCGTTTTTCCAGATCCTGTTAGGCCGCTCAACACGACCAAATTCATTGGATTTGAAAACGACTTGAGGACATGCTTCCGAAACGCCTTGTAACCGCCATCCAATACAAAGGCTTTTAATCCGACCTGTTCAGCCAACCAGGCAACGGACTGGCTGCGCATTCCACCACGCCAACAATGCAGAAGAATTTGGTTGGAATGATTGGGCCGTTCGCGCACGAGTTCCAGAAGCTTTTTGGCCAACTTTTTAAGACGCGGCCCTACAAGATCAAGTCCCTTTAGAACCGCCGTTTCCCTACCATTGTGTTTGTAAGTCCGACCGACCGAAGCCCGCTGATCGTCGTCGAACAAAGGTATATTCATTGCCCCCACAATATGGGCTTTTTTGAATTCTGCAGGAGACCTGACGTCGACTAACGGGTGGTCGGTCGCCATTTGTAGAAAGGTGTCAACTGAAACTGGTTGGGACATGAGGGCGGGGTAAAGTGCAAAAAAGTCTACTGCGGCTACAGATCGAGTAAACCGAAGTTTCGACCAACGATTCAAGCAAAAATGAGATTACAACCTCGGTCATTCATTCGAATTTTAATCGAAGAAGAATTTTTAGTCCGATTGATTTCCAGCTATTCGACCGGAATTCGATAACCCAGCAGCAATTCTTGCCGCCGCCGACATTCTTACCAATCCAATGCCGGAACGAAACACGACTGTGGAAGGGATGGCCAACGCCATTGCTTCAAATACATTACGCTGCAATGCGAGAAGCACAACCAAACCGATCAAAACCAGTCCGCCGACGGTCAAAATCCATCCGATAATTTCGCGTAAGATATTTCCCATATTTAATCCTCTGAATTTCGAATGAGATACTTATTGCGTCTTTTTTCGACGGCCTGCAGTTCGTACCAGTATTCCCGAATGTAATTAGCTCGTGAAATCAAGTCTCCCTGTTCCGCCGTCATGTTCCAGCGGGACAACAGAAGGAAGAAGCTTCGCGTAAGAAACCAGATTAAAAATAAAAATCCAAAAAGGAAGATGAGTCTTGCTGGTGCGGGAAGGATTCGGTAATCGTACCGATACTGGGTATCGTACGGGATAAATCCCAATATGAGGAAGGATCCAAAAATCGCCAACGGCAGCAACCACCACCGCCCCCGAAATAAGTTTGGAAAATGGCGAAACGATTTTCCGTACCTTAGGTCCTCGTCCATCGTTTCGGGATAAAATGTACGGATGTAGTTCGTCAGTTCAAAATAGCGAAAACTGAACGCAGCGAACAACAGTAAAGCCACGGCAAATCCAACGTCGGTTACCATCAATGGGGCGAGATAGATTCCGGGTGGACCGTCCATCAACATGATCTTCAGCGTCAGTACGGTCCCCAAAATAATGTACAGATAGGTGATCCGATTGGTCCAAACTGCGAGAACAAAAAAGATGACCAGCAAAGCCAACATGAAATTGGCATACGAATCAAACTGAAGCATTGCCAGACCAAAAACAGAAGCCAAAAGAATCAAAACGATTCTTGTAATTTGAGGCGTGAATCCACTGCCAGGTCGTCGACTTGAATTGGCTTGGCTCAAGTTTATCTCCCCGATCTCATTCCGCGCCCGCGAGATGCCGCCGACTGCAACAAGCCAACTTCCATTGCAACCAATTGCATTAACCCAGGGTTGTCGATTCTTGAAAACGCTCCCCCAAGCGAGTTCACCATGTTTCTAAATTCGCTATCGGCGTTTCTGGGGTCTGTTTTATCGGCCGAAGTCACGATTCTGGCCGCAACAGGATCACCAATCGCTTGTCCCAATCTAGGGGGTTGAGGTGCGACGAAAATAATTCGATGGTTCGAAGCGATCACATTTCGAATCGCATTTTCGAGCATGGTGTGGCCAATTTGATCCACTGGTTCAGGACAAATGACGACAAACAATTCTTTGTCCTTTGCCCTGGCTCGGGCCTGATTCAACTGCTCACAGATGACTTGAGTGATCCGCTGACGTTCAAACCTCCATTTCGTAGGATCATACCCTGGAACATTTAAAGCAACTGTTGTCGAATCCCCGACTACTGAATAACGGTCAACGTATTGAAGGCAAGCATTACCCATTTCAAAATCATCGAATTGCATTCGTACCGCTAGACCTGGTTGCAAATTTAGCAATTGCTCGAGGGCGAGGGCCAATCCAGCTCGGATACGATTGCCACGAGTTTTGTCGAACCTGATCCACGATCTACGGGTCGGGATACGATTGTAAAATTCATTGAAAAGGCCCGGGAATCTGCGACTCGCGTTATCGAAAACGACTTCGACCAATAACTCGATTGAAAATTTATGCAGCGGCGGATTGGGATTGGAACCCGCCGTCAAATATTGAAGCAGTTTTGACAGTTGCCGTTCACCCGAACCATGCCTAATAAGAAACGGCTGAGCACTGGTTACCAAAATGGCACCAACCGGGTCGCGGTCAGCCAGCAATAGCCTGGCCACTGATGCGCAAGTCGTAATTGCTCTGTCGGCAGCGGTTGGACCCGGTCTCCCTTGAAATTGATAGGCGGCAAGATCGACCAGCAGGGTAGACCGAATCGGAACCTCACTTTCGTACTCGCAAGTCATCAGTTTGCCCAATCGAGCAGTCGGCTTCCAGGCGATGGTGCGCGGTGGGTCGCCAGGCCGGTAATTACGAATCCCCATCAACTCAGAACTGACTCCGGAAGTTAGATTGCGATGATGGCCGATGTGCTGCTGAAGGTTGTTGTGTTTTAAGATCGAAACTGTCGTTTGCGGACGAATTAAAAACGGTAAAACCATCGCTTCTTGGTGGACAGGGACAAATTGTTCCGTTTTGAAAAATCCCCAATGATCGGAAATCTCGATCCTCAGTCCTGGAAAGTCAGCCTTTCCACAGATTGCAGTGCGAATCGAATACTTCATCTCGAATCGTTCCCCACCTTTTCCATCAACGATCATCATTGCACGACCGTTGAATAAAGAAAATGTGTCGGGGACCGTATCCTGAATCAGAAATCGAAAACCTCCACCGCCCGGTGGTATTCGACCGATTAGAGTGACGTCAAAATTTCGATCGGTCACTAAAGTCAAGTTGGGTTCGGAATCCCCGCTGACGAATCTTTGACACAATCGCCATTTATCGCTGGTCAAAACAATGGCCAGCCGAAAAAAGAACCACTCTAATGCGACCCAAAGGACAACGCTTAAAGCAGCTAAGGCCAATCCCTCCACTCTTCCCAAAATCGCAAATCCTAACATCAGCACCGATGCGCTTAAAATCAAGGTCGATCGGAAGGTCAACATGCGGGCAAACCAATAAAAAAACAGCGAAGACTAATTCCGAATTGGAACCGAACGGATGACTTCGTCGATGATCTCTGTTACAGATCTTCCCGACAGTTCAGCTTCAGGGCGGACAATCACGCGATGTTCCAATACAGAATGGGCGACTGCCTGGACGTCTTCATGTGAAAAGTAGTCTTTCCCGTGGATCAATGCTCGCGCCCGGGCTGCTTTTAACAAATAGATCCCCGCCCGAGGGCTAGCTCCAAGCAATACTTCCCGGTGGTTGCGACTTTCACGAGTCAAGTCGACGACATATTCCTTCATCTCCTGTTTGCCGTAAACTTGCGAGACAGCGCTTTGCATCTGCAAGATCATTTCTGGCGTGGAAAACGGCTCAGGAACAGGAGGGGTAGTCTCTTGAATTTCGAGTAATCGAATCTCACTGGCTCGATCAGGGTACCCGACATTGACTCGGAATAGAAAACGATCCAATTGAGCTTCAGGAAGTCGATATACTCCCTCTTGTTCTACGGGATTTTGAGTCGCCAAAACGATGAAAGGTCTAGGTAATTCCAGCGTCTCACCTTCGATGGTGACTTGATTTTCCTGCATCGCTTCCAGAAGTGCCGATTGAGTTCGCGCAGGTGCTCGATTCAATTCATCTGCCAAAAGCAACTGGCAAAAAATGGCACCTTTTTGTAATACAAAAACCGAGTTAGCCTGATCTAGAATACGAGTCCCAGTCACATCCGAAGGCAACAGATCAGGCGTAAACTGAATTCGACGAAAATCGAGTCCCAATACCAACGCCAAGGTTCGGCAAAGCGTTGTTTTTGCCGTTCCGGGCACACCTTCCAACAAGACGTGCCCGTTGGCGATCATGGCAATCATCACTTTTTCGATTACATCATCAAGGTCGATCAAGCTGCGGCCCAAACTGGCAAGTGCTTTCTTCCGCAGGTCACTCGCGGCAGAGGTGATCGCACTCAAGTCTACGGTATTACTCACTATTTCCTCTACACCTATCAGGTTAGCTGTTTGCTTTGGTCAGATCTAGATCATCGTAGCTCGGTAACGCCGAATCGAGACCAAAGTAATTTCGCCAATGGTTCACTTCGAACTCTAATTCCGCAAGTCGTTTGGCAGTCCAGTATTTAGGAGTGGCTGATTCAAATTTCTTGCGGGCTTCCACCATAGCTTTGAACATCCGCTGGCTTCGTTCATCGTTGCCAACCGACAAACCTTCGGGAAAATTTCCCCAATTCCGGAACCTGCGATTAGCGACTTCCAGGCAGAATGAATCGAGCAAAGTGTCCGCGGCCATCAACCTTTCGATACGATCCTGATTCCGATTCCCCTTTTTCTGTTTTACCACTTTCTCAGATTCAATTTCACTGATGGTACGTTGAACCAACCTTTTTTGACCGACAAAAACGAAAAAAGAAAAAAGAAATGCACAAGCAAAAGCAAAAAAGATAAGAAACCGATTCATCGCTTTAGTGGAAATTTTACTACTGATTTCGCGTAAAAACTCGTTAACCAAATTTTGATCTTCCATCATGCCGGCAACTTCATTCCCAAATTCAAGGATCTTGGAAGGTGGCAAGTTTTTCAACGCATTGATCACCTCCCGCCTAGTGGGTGGTGGAATTTCAACGTCAAGACTATTCAGGTCTTCCGGAAATACAGGTCCGCCCGCAGCATCCCAAACTAACACTTTGGTACGCTTATTTGACATCAGCCACTGTAGGCTACGCTGTGCAAACAATGCATTATCGCCATGGAGGATCATCTGGTTAGTGAAAACAGATTGATCAGCCAGACACAACAATTTTCCTTTGAAAGGATAGGTTTTGACAAACGCCAAGTAATATTCCATGTCTCTGGCGAAACGTGTCGAGAGAGGTGCATGTTCAATCAGCCAGGAAATATTCTGATCGCGTCGAAGCAATTTCAGGATGCCGGGACGGTTACAAACAACTTCTTTTACTCCGTCGATCGCGGGGTGCATTCCAGAATTGACATCAGCTATTGGACAATCCTGAAGACTTTCAAACTGGTCTTCACGAAATTTTGCTTTTGCGTTGACATTTGAAAATTCGATCCCTTCAGTCACCAGAGAAAAAGTCGCGTCCGACGCAAATAGAACGGCACCACCCCGATTCAAGTAATCGCCAAGTCGTTCCGGGAAATCTCCAAAAACGACGAGAATCGTATCTTCCGGCCGTTCTGATCGCCATTGAGCGAAATTTAGGTGCTCTAGTCCAACGCCGGAACAGATTTGATTAAATCCGTGATAACCAAGTTTCCACTCGAGGCTTTCGATTTCCTGGCATTCCGAGGGCAAACTCCAGGCATGGCATAGCAAAACAGCCAAAAGAAATAGACGGTAGAACGGCATTCGCTTCATGAACGGACTGACCCTAGCTTTGCTCGCTTGTGCGACGGTCAATTTTTTGGTCCATTAATTTGTCAATGGTGGGGCGATGATCAACTTTTTTAGCGAATCCGGATTTGCGGTCGGTGTATCGTGCCACCTCGTAATCATTCACCAAGCAACCGATTTCAGAACTATAATCGGGTAATTTTTTCGTCAAAATCTTTTCTGCCCGACGTGCGTTCCACCAATCTGATTTTGCACCGAATTTGGATAGCAAGAAGTAGTCAAACGCTTCTATCAAATCAGATGGTGTTCGAATGCTATTGGCCAACTTGCTTTTGATGACAAATGGTTGTTCTAATTCTTCTGAGGTTCGAAACTGAAGCTGAATCGTAATCACGGCGATGGTGATCAGGACAGCCAAGAATCCAAACCCGAAAATAATTTGGTTCCACGGCAAATTTTGGACTGTTGGCAACGCTCCCGTTAGACTCGAAGCTGATGAGAACCCGCCACCAGAATCGGAATCATTTGAATTACCACCTGAAGATGAATTGGCCCATCCTGAATTTTCATTTTCCGAACCGCTTCGATTAAACAGGCCTCTCGCCCCATCGGACGAGGCAGCTGAACCATTTCGAGAGTTTGACGCAGTTTGATCTTTTTTACGATTCGCTTTTTTTGCAGACTTAAAATCTCGGTTCTTTCTGTTCCTTGGGTCTAACGACTCATGAACCTCATTGATAACCTTATCAAACAGAGAATTGACAACGCCGGTCACTCCTGAATCGGTCGATGAGTCATTTTTCGCGCCGACAGACTTCGCAGATTCCACCAACATACGGTCAAACAGATTGCCAATTTTCTCATCTTTCGGCTTTGATTTTTGTTTTTGAGATTCTCCAGAAAGTGTTTCCTTGGCTCTCTCAAGCCAAGTCTTCGCACTCCTTTTAGTCCGACCAGAATTCTCCACACCTGAATTGGACGAGGATGTTTTTTCGTTCGATTGGCGATCCAGGAGTTGTTTAAGTGATTTCAATTGTTCTTCATCGGCTCCTGCCTGGCTGCCCATTTCTACCAGAGCTTTTTGAAGCTGCTGCCACATTTCTGGGTCGATCCCCGAACTTGATTGGCGATCGGTATTCCCGGTTCCACTGGAAACCATTTTTTTCAAGTCAGGGATCCTTTTGGCCAACTCTTTGATAGTTTCCGCGTCTGGATTTGTTCGCAAACTTTCAATCAGCTTGCCGGTGGATTGTTGTTCAAGCCCCTGTCGTTGAGAACCTGATTGGTCATTTTTGGAACGGCCGCGCATTGGCGAATCTTTTTTGGATGATTCTGGTCCAACAGTGGGGCGCTCTTCCCCGTCCTTGTTATCTCGATTGGTTGACTCGTTACTGAAGGCTTCCAAGTCGAAATCATCTTTGAAAGCCTGCCCATCGCGAACCTTGTTCCCATTATTCATTCGTTCGATCTGGTCTCGGGACAGTGGCGAACTGTTGCGATCTCTCGAGTTTTTTGGCTGAGAATCTATTTTGGTAGTGTCGGAGTCAGCCTGATTTTGCGATTTGCGAACATTAAAAGGATCATCATTCACAGCAAGATCAGAATTGGAGTCTGGACCGTTGAAACGAGAACGATCGGCAGAATTTTTAAGTGGACTAGTTTGCGGCTCGAACGGCTGTTGGGCTTGGCCAGAATTAGATTGAGAATTCTTGTATTGCTCTTTGAGCCTTTGTCTCACAGCCGGTGGAATCCCCATTTGATCCATTAATCGGTCCGCCGCGCGACCCTCGGGTGAATTACTGTTAGAAAAAGCTTTTCGAGCCAAATCCCGCATCTGTTCCTGTTTTTCAGGAGACATATCTTTCAGGTATTTTTCCCCAATCCCTTTGAGCTTTTCGATCATGGCCGGATCCATGGTCGAAGG
>JBCCSJ010000256.1:0-8371 GCA_039200505.1 Planctomycetota bacterium
ACCGCAACCCAAAATTGATATCCTGGTCTGTCTGCTGACGGCATTGGCGACAGGACGTCGATTGTTGGCAAGAGGCCGACGACGTTTCAATTAATTCATCCAACATAATGGCATGCGAGTGGAGCAGACGTCCAGATTCCCTTTCAACGCCTACGTTTGCCAATTGAAGATTGACTAAGGCTCTGAAAAAAGCAGTTTGTGCTTCACTAAGCCTACGCTGGGCGTCGAGCAGCAAATCAAGCGGAACGGAATCAGCATCGTATCCTGCCTGTCTAGCTTGAAGGGTGTCATTGGCAGCGACAAGACGGTTGTACGACAAATCCACGGCAGACCCTTGCTGTTCCGTTTGCCGGACTGCGGAACCTAAATCGTGAAGTATCTGTTTTTCTTGTTCGTCGAGAATGGCTCGCTCTCGCTGTAGCCGAAGTTCGGAATTTCGCACGCCGGCATTGGCTTGCCGGTATCCGAGCGGAACGTTGAACTGCAGTCCCATTTCCCATTCGTTATGGTCGCCAGTCGACATGTCTGACACGGCACTGCTAAACCGGGATCCACCCCCAATAAGGTCATCACCAAATCCGTTGTTGCGATAGGTAGCCACGTAGTCCAATCGTGGGAGCAGGAAATTTCGTGAAGCTAGTAATTCCAGTTCCCTTCTTTTAATTTGCCAAAGCTGACTTCGAATCTCAACGCGACGATTCAGTGCTTGCTGCACGAGAGAATTCCAATCAAACACGGTCATTGCTCTACTTGCTTCATCGCTTGGATAAAGCAACACGCCGTCGTTTTGCGGCAGTCCAATCAGACGTCGCAAATTAGATTCCGCCTGTAAAACGCCTGGCAGTCCGGAAAGCGGATCACCGTTGAGAGCTGTCACCAGTTGTTGCTGAAACAGAAAATACTGTTCTCGGGCCTGGGCCTCGCTATCGGCTTCTCCTCCTTGCATGTCGTTGTCAAACCGCGACTTTACCGAATTCCAAATTTCCAATGCGGTATCTCGACCGATCCGATTGGCTTCAAAATTTCGGTAGGCAAACTGGAGTTCCCAATAAGCCGCAATCACTTCGTCGATAAATTGCCGGACCCCCAATTCAAACTGTGCCAACGAAACGTCATGGTCAATGCGAGCCAGAATCACTCCATTGCCAGTTCGAAACCCTGGTTGGCTTTGCGGACCGGCAATACGATTAAAATCAATGCCGCGGCCTTGAATGAGCGGTTGCCGCACTTGGGCTTCCCATAACGCCTGATAAGACGAAGTGAAGAGGTTCCCGGGAAGATTGTTGTTGTCGTACGTTACATTTGTTCGGAACGAATACTGCGTTCCAGTGGCTGCTGTTTTTTGCAATCCAAAATCAGCCGTTGTCAAATCTTGTAACACTTCGGTGGCACCACCACCGAGAGTCGCATTATTGAAAACATTGTCGTTGTTGGCATGGTTCAACGAACCATTCATTAAGGCATCGAACTGGGACAGAGCTGCTTCGACGCCGAAGACTGGGTCCGTTCGGGTGATTGCGGGGTCGTAAACCGCGGCAATGTTCTGAGGCGTCACCAACACCTGGGCTCCGAGACTACGCAGGATCTCAGTGTTAGACAGAGAAATTTGCAGAACTTCGTCGAGCGAAATGTCTCTTGATGATGGAAGATCATCGGCTGACGTCCGTGGCGGCAAGGAATAGACATTATCTTGTGCCACTCGCGAAACATTGGGAACAGCGTGAATTCGATCCATTCCTGTCGGATAATGCTTTGCGTTTGAGAATCGGGGAGTGTTATTTGCCTGGCAGCCCACCAACAACGCCACAAATACAACAGCGTTAACCCCGGCCCGCCACCGAGAATATGCGGCGTTGCTTTCGGTTTTTGGGGAAGCGTAACAGGTAATTCGATGGGTCGGATTCATTGCAACATTCTGGATTTAACAGCTTTGCAATAGTATCGACCCAGACCACCAGTGGCTTCAGCACGTCCCATTTGTTGCCAACGACTGTCACTTCCACTAATTCCGTTTCAACTGCGCCAACTAGACCAGCAAGTTTGAGCATTTTAATCCACAAACTTTGCCAACTCCCTCTCCATGAGGAGTTCTCAAGTCGAATTGCATTGCAGCCGAAGTCCATTTCAGGGAGGGCAAATTATGTCAGCAAAATGGAAAAATTTGTTTGGTCTGATGTTAATATTTTTCGCGGTCGAATTGTACGCTCAAGACCAGCCTCGGATCACTCCAGCGATCAACACACTTGATGATAGCCTCCAAAGTTTGGAAGACGGATATTCGACATCGGCTTTGAGTGGAAAGCACCTTTCGATCGTTCCAAACTTGGAATCGCCCAAGTTTAAATCTGTTCTTACTGAGGATTCTTTCAAACCGGAAATTACAATTAAGCGTTTCGGCTGGATCGCCAGTGGCGAACAACACCGGAATCTTCTTTTCGAAGAACCTATGCTCGAGCGGCACGGACAAACTCGCAATGAACTTATTCAACCCATTTTGTCCGGCACTTTATTTCTCAAAAGAAGTATCTTGATTCCGTTTGGGCTGAAAAAACACCAGCGCTGCGAATCGCCCCGGTTTTGGGGCATTCCATCCATCGATTGACTTTTCCGCGAATAGTTTTATTGGGCCGGTTTAAGTCGGCAATCCCAATCAACAACAGACTTGTTTATATTGGAAGATACGAAAACGATTGCCTGAAAAACATTCGCATCAACCGACAGCAAGCCATTAAATCCAGTTCTCATGAAGATTCTTGTTTTCCCATTATTTGTCCTAAGCATACTGATGCCCTGTATCGTTTTGGGGCAAGATAGCAGCACCGGTTCTTCAAAAAACAGAAGCTATTTTCGGGGCACCTTTTACGAGATAGCCAAACTGAGGCTGGCGACCCGAGATCCGGGGATCATCAAAAAGATTCATTTTGAGTTGGGGGACCGAGTCAAGGTTGGTGATCCTATCATATCGTTGGATTCAAAGCTTTATGTTGCCGAATTGAATGCCGCCAAACGGGAGGCACAAATCGCAGAACTTCAGGCCGAAAACGACGTTGACCTACGGTTCGCTGAAACATCCGCTGCAGTCAGTCGGAAACAGGTGGAACGGTCGAACTCCGCTAACCAGCAATTCCCTAAGACGGTAACGCAACAAGAAATTGACCAGTTGAAACTGGAATTGAACCGGAGTGAACTGTCGGGCGAACAGGCTGAGATGTCTCAACAAGTCAATCGTCTGACTAGCCAGCTGAGAAGGGATCAGCTACGAATCGCCGAGCTGAGGTTAGAATACCGCGAGGTAAAATCTGAACTCGACGGCTACATCACCAAGCTGAATTACACAACCGCCGGTGAGTACGTCAGTGCGGGTGCGACGATCGCTGAAATCGTCAACGTGGACCGATTGAAATTTTCATTCCAGGTTTCTCTATCTGATTTGTCGCTGTTTGCTAAAGGTGCCGAATTCGAAATTGTTGTTGATCGAGACATCGAGCGTTTCACGGTTCCCTGCGAAATCATTTTTGTGAATCGAATCCTTGATCCCCAAAGCAAACGTGCAACCATTTGGGCGATGGTTGACAATTCGGACGGAAAACTGATTGCGGGAGAAGCCGGGCAGCTACAGTCGAAATAATTGATTTCATTTTTTCCTTGCTCGAATTAGCTTGACCCTTCTCGAGTGGTATCAAATGAATCCGATGCGGCATTGAGCGATTTTTACGGGGGCAAAGCAATTACGCTAGACATTCCCTGTTTTTTGCATTTTTTTGACGTCTGAAAGCAAATCAGCAAGGGTTTTTTTGGCGGCACAATTCGGGGAAGTGCGGGACAAATCTGTACTTGGGGCTAGTCAAATAAGGGTGTTTTGGTGAACATGATGGACTGTGACGGTCGCGTTGGCCGAGTAATCCTGCAATTCGGAGTGAATAGGTATCCGTTCTTTTTTCCGGCGTAATTTTTGTCGCTTTCCTACCTCCACTCAGTATGCGTGCTAATAGGACACTGGTGACAGGGCAATCAGCCGAAATCGGCAGCACGGTAATTGTTTGACGATATAAGTAGCTCAGGAGTTGCTGGTCCCATTTCCTGGCACACAGAGTTTTTAACTTTCCAATCAAATTATAACTTTCAAGGTCGTACGAGGAGCCGACGGTGGAACCTGTGAATTCAAATGATTTTGAAAAACAGGTCGATCTAATTGATCCCCTTAAGGGATTGGAAAAAAACTACCGCCTTGAACAGCCAACCGCTTGGTGGCTAGCTTTGCTTGGCCCGTTTGTTTTGACCGCGGCCATTTTGGCCACATTTGCGATTTTGAAAGGACCAGAAGTTGCCTACGCCTACATCGGGGCAGGTATGGCAGCTTTTTTTGCGTTCGGTCGTTTTATTATCTTGCTCGGTTTTGACGAACCGGATCCAGATGGATTGGCGTTTCTCAAATATTTAGATGCCAAAAACCTATTCTGCATGTTGACCTATATGGACACGATGGTGGCGGTTTTCGTTGCCTACCACATGGGAGTGGTTTTTCGGATTCCATTCGTTGGCCCCAAAATCCTTTCGATGGTCTCTGACGGCCGATTCATTTTAAAAAAGCAGCCCTGGATTCGTCGTGCGGCGTTTATTGGATTAGTGATGTTCGTAATTTTTCCGACATCGACAACGGGAAGTGTCGGCGGCTCGATCTTTGGAAGAATCCTTGGGATGAAACGCTGGCGAGTCGTGATCGCAATCCTTTCCGGTAGCATTTTAGGCAATGGATTGATGCTCGCGTTTTCCGAACAACTTTCCAAGTTCAACGACAGTTGGCAATTACGCATCATCGGAGTGCTCGCGATGTTAGCGGCTCTTTTTATTTTTGAGCGGAATATTAGGCGGCTGAAAGAGCAGTATGAGGCTGCTGAGCAAGAGGTGCAAAAAGCCATGGCCTCGACGACTGAATCTTCGGATGTTGAACAAGAAATTTCTGGGACCCATCAGGAATCTTCCGCTCAGCAACCAGTTCCTTCGAAGCGAGAGAAAATGAGTTGAGCAAGAGAAAGTGGAATCGGCTACGTAGATCCGTGATCACCTGCCAACTTTGTCCTAGATTGATTGAGCATTGCCGACACGTCGCTTCCGTCAAGCGGAAAGCCTACCAAGATTGCAACTATTGGGGACGACCGGTTCCTGATTTTGGCACCCCCGAAGTGGGATTACTTGTCGTTGGTTTGGCTCCCGGAGCTCATGGTGCTAACCGGACGGGACGGTTGTTCACAGGCGACCGAAGTGGAGATTGGCTCTACCGATCGATGCATCAAAATGGTTTTTCAAACCAATCCGAGTCGACAAGTCGAAAAGATGGGCTCGATCTGTTCGACTGCACAATCACCAACGTTTGCCGATGTGCTCCGCCGGGTAACAAACCCGCCACCGACGAAATCGAGAATTGTCGGCCGTTTTTAAAAGAAACCTTTCTGCTTTCCAATCCGATTGTGGTTTTGGCACTTGGATCGGTCGCGTGGACAGCCACAATAAAGATGGCAATCGAACTGGATTGGATCGAAAAACCTCGCAAACGTCCCAGGTTTGGACATGGCGAAAAAGTTGCCCTCAACAATCGGTGGTTGCTGGGAAGCTACCACCCAAGCCAACAAAATACATTCACCGGCAGACTAACACGTCCCATGCTGAATTCTGTTTTCCGAAAAGCGAAACGGTTAATATCAGCTCAAAGAGAAAAAACTGGCTAAATACATCGTGAGTTCTGAATTTCCCAACGAGTCCTTCGAGACTCCCCCTGCTGAATCTGCTGTCGATTTGGATTCCTCAACTGCATCCACGCCCAAACCGGATCGTTCGTCTCGACATTCTTGGGCCGGAAAGATTTCGCTGTCCGGATTCTTTTCTTGGGTTGTCATTATCTCGGTGACAATCGGTCTTTGCCTGTTGGCGTCATTCTCTCTATTTACCGTTGTTGAATCCGAAGTCAGCGATGCGAGTGCGATTGAATTGTTTCCGGTTCAGATGCAGGGAAAAATGTTACTGGGACAACGCGAGTTGGCCGAAATGGCTGGTGCACGTCAAGAAGGGAAAGAGGCCATCGGTCAAACTATCAATTCGATCGATAACGGTGGATACGAACAGCGACTGGCTGTCGCGATTTTGAAAAATGAATTTTCCGATGCAGAGACTGCGTTGGATTATCTTGATTTGCTCGACCAAAAGGCTGACAAAAATGACCTTGAACTGACCGAAAATCAGCAAAAACTGCGTCAAGTTTTAGAGCGATGTTTTCAGAAATACGATGCCGGAAATTTTGACTCGTCATTTCTCGACCAACAAGATCGGGAATTGGTAAGCGAGAAATTGCAATGGCTAGGCGAACTGGCATTGCTTCCGGCCGGTACACCGCAAGAAACTGAAAGAAAACAAGTGCTGCAAGAAGCATCCACGCTGATGATTTTAATGATCGTCGGATTCTTATTGGGACTCGCGGCCTTAATCACCGGCTTCGTTGTCGGGATTGTGCTTTTGATTATGGCAATTCGTCAAAAATTGACGCCACGTTTTTTAAACAACTCGACCAACCATAATATTTACGCTGAAACTTTTGCAATTTGGATGGTGATTTTTTTTGGGGCTTCTCAATCGTTAGGGTTTTTCGTAAGCGATGCCCGAACTGCAATGATTGTCCAGCCTTTGATTTTTTTTGGATCGCTGATCTGTTTGTTTTGGCCCGTGGCACGGGGAATCTCGTTCCGACAAGTGCTTGAAGATATTGGATGGACGGCACAACGACCGTTAGGTGATTTGGTTACAGCACCGCTCAGTTACTTGTCGACCTTACCGATGATGATCCCGGCATTACTTTCCGTTTTAATCATCACACTGATCGTCGGTCTATTTCAACCTGCCCCCGGTGAGTTTACCAAGCAGGTCGCACCCGGCCACCCGATTCAGGAATTCGTCATTAACGGTGACGTTGTGATGTTGACTATGGTATTTGTTGCCGTTTGTATCTGCGCACCAGTGGTTGAAGAGACCATGTTTCGGGGCGTTCTTTATCGGCATCTTCGGGACTTGACGGGGAATTGGTCTCGGTGGATCAGCGTTCCGATTTCGGCATCGGTGAACGGTGTCGTTTTTGCGGCTTGCCACCCACAGGGCATCATCGCGGTCCCCATGTTAGCGACACTGGCGATCGGATTTTCATTCGCCCGCGAGTGGCGTGGTTCGCTGTTAAGTCCGATGTTGATGCACGCCATACACAATGGCCTTTTGACTTGTATTATGCTGCTGATTCTGTGATATTTGAGTTTTTTTCAGATCCAGGTACACCGAATCTCCCATGGCAAAAATCAACGAAAATTATCTGAAGCTTCAGGCCGGCTATTTATTTCCTGAGATCGGTAGACGAGTCAAAGAATTCTGCGACGCCAACCCAGACGCCAATGTGATCAAAATGGGCATCGGTGATGTTACCCAACCACTCTGCCCCGCCGTCGTCCAAGCGATGCACTCAGCAGTCGATGAGATGGCTGTCAAAGAGACCTTTCGTGGTTACGGGCCCGAACAAGGATACTCGTTTCTTCGCGATGCGATCGCTAAAAATGATTATCAAGATCGGGGGATTTCTGTAGACGCCGATGAAATTTTTGTTTCGGATGGGTCAAAATGCGACTCTGGAAATCTGCTGGACATCTTTGGCACTGATAATCGCATCGCGGTACTTGATCCAGTTTACCCAGTCTACGTTGACACAAATGTTATGGCGGGGCATACAGGACCGGCCGATGAGCAAGGCCGGTATGAAAATCTGATTTACATGCCGGTGACCGCTGACAATAATTTTGAACCAGAACTTCCTTCGACACCCGTCGATCTGATTTATCTTTGCTATCCCAACAATCCGACTGGAACGGTAGCTTCAAAAGAATTGCTGGAAAAATGGGTGAGATTCGCCCGAGAAAATAACGCGATCATTTTTTATGATGCCGCCTATGAAGCTTTCATTTCCGAACCCAATGTTTGCCGATCCATTTTTGAAATTGAAGGCGCACGAGAGTGTGCCATCGAATTAAGAAGCTTTAGCAAAACTGCTGGATTTACAGGTGTGAGATGCGCCTTCACTGTTATTCCCAAAACTTTGAAGGGCACCACCGCCGACGGTACTGAGCAACCACTGCACCCGCTTTGGAATCGAAGACATTGCACTAAATTTAATGGAGTTTCTTATCCAGTCCAACGAGGTGCAGCAGCAGCCTATTCGGAAGAGGGAAAGAAGCAGATCTCAGAATTGATCAAATTCTATATGAATAATGCGCGAATCTTGCGTGAAGGATTAACCTCGGCTGGCTTCACAGTATTCGGTGGCATCAACGCACCTTACGTTTGG
>JBCCSJ010000257.1:0-8371 GCA_039200505.1 Planctomycetota bacterium
CGTTACTGGCGTTCCCGTCGACCCCGATTCGCAAGGTAATTTTATCAGTAGACACCAACCCAATGTTGGAAAGCAAAAACGTTTTAAACACCAGACTTAAAACGGGATATACCAATAATGGCATCAAGATCAGCGTCACGATCGTCCGGCGATCCCGGAGCGTTTCGCGTAATTCTTTCAACGCCAATCGAAAAAGTCGAAATCCGCCTCTTTTTCGTTTCCTTTTTCTGAAAGCGTTGTCCTCGGGTTTGGTGGGCATGAAATCAGAATCGGGTTCAGACATTTGACAAGTCCAACTTCCCTTGCCGGCCGTTCAGCAAATCAAGAAACATTTCAACTAATTCCGTTTTGCCTGTCTGCTCTCTCAATTGGGCCATGGTTCCCTCAAGAGCCATCTTTCCGAAATTGAGCAAACCAAATCGAGTGCAAACTCTTTGAGCTTGTTCAAGTCGGTGGGTGCAAAGAATGATAGCCTTGTTTTTGGATTTCAAAATATCGATGTATTGAAAGATGACCTGACTACCAACGACATCGAGTCCCAAAGTCGGTTCATCGAGGATCATTACCGGCGGGTCGTGGATCAGAGCCCGAGCCAGACTCAATCTTTGTTTTTGCCCAGTACTAAGCGTGGCACAGCCTTGATCCAAAAAGTCTCTCAGATCCAATATGTCGGACAAGGCAGACGTTCGGTCAGCGATTTCCTGTCTGGTCATGCCGTAAATTTCACCAAAAAAAGCGAGCATTTCTCTACCGGTCAGCCATTGATACACACCGGCCGAGGCAGAAACGAAACCGACCAAACGTTTGACTTCATCAGGTTCTTCGTCGCTTCGAAAGCCTGCAATTTGAGCGTATCCCTGGTCAGGTCGCAGAAGCCCAAGAATCATCCGCATCATCGTTGTTTTGCCAGCACCATTGGGACCCAACAGTCCGTAAACCTCGCCAGTTGCCACTTCAAAAGAAACATCGTCGACCGCTATCACCGTTTTTTTGCGGGAAGAAAATGTCCTCGATAATCTGACAACTGAAATCATTCAAACTGCTTTCAAACAAACCGACCGATCGGAATTTTCAACTGAACCCCAGTTCACTCTATTTTGCCAGAACACAGCTTAACGTTCTCAACAGCAAAACTTAAGTTATCTACAATCGTACGGGACAAAGACCAAACAATGTTCGTCCCACAATCCGATTTACCCGATTTTTACATCCCCTCGGATTTGCCACTGTCCGTTAGTGACTGACTCACTTTTGCTGTGAACGAAACACCTGACCAACCTGACCAAACTCTGGAATCATGGCTGCCAACATTTGGCCTACAGCAATTCCGTCCCGGTCAGCGAAAAGTGATCGAGGCGGTCATGTCAGGGCGTGACACGCTCTGCATCATGCCAACAGGCGGTGGGAAAAGCCTTTGTTTTCAACTGCCAACTATTGCACGAAAAGGGGTCACGATTGTCGTGTCTCCATTGATCGCGCTTATGAAAGATCAGGTCGATTCCCTGATCCAGCGTGAAATACCAGCGACTTTTATCAACAGCTCGCTTGGCATGGCCGAACAACAAGCCCGCGCATCAGGCATGATTCATGGTCAGTACAAGTTGATCTACATCGCTCCGGAAAGATTACGAAGTAGTTCGTTCAAACGAGCCGTACAAAAAGCAGATGTCCAATTGCTCGCTATCGATGAAGCCCACTGTATCAGCCAATGGGGACACGATTTCAGGCCCGACTATGCCAGGTTGGGTAAATTTCGAAAACTGATCGGCAACCCACAAACTGTTGCCCTGACCGCCACCGCGACTGAGTTGGTCCAACAAGATATCGCTAAGATTCTTGAATTGGAAAACCCTGCGAAATTTGTAACTGGTTTTGCCCGTTCCAATTTGCACCTGAGCGTGATTGCGCCCAATGGAAATCTTGAAAAAGAAAAACAACTGATTCGTTATTTAAAACAGCATCAAGGCTGTGGAATTGTCTACGCGTCAACTCGAAAAAATTGCGAACGATTACTTGAATTGCTGGAAGACGAATTAGCGCGGGCCGTCGGCTTCTATCATGCCGGATTGACATCGGATGAGCGGCGAAAGGTTCAAGAAAAATTCATGGCCGGTGAGATTGAAATCATGATCGCCACCAACGCCTTCGGTATGGGAATTGATAAACCAGATCTGAGATTTGTCGTTCACTTCAACCTTCCGGGAAGTATCGAAGCCTACTACCAGGAAGCTGGTCGCGCGGGTCGTGACGGAAAACCATCTCGGTGTGCCCTTCTTTATTCCTTTCAAGATAAGTTCATCCAAGAGTTTTTTATCGAAAACTCTTACCCTTCTAAAGCAACGATTAAGGAGGTGTATGACTATCTTCGCGATGCCAAGGATGATCCTGTCGAAGTGACGCTGCAAGAAATCAAGGACGATCTTGGGCTTACGATCGGTACGTCGGGGATTGGGAATTGCGAAAATCTGTTAGAAAAAGCAGGTGCCATCGAACGACTCGACAGTCGGCAGAACATGGCGGCCATTCGAATCGATTCGGATTTACCGACTCTGATTGACTTCCTTCCCAGAGACGCGCGAACCAGGCGGCATGTTCTTAAAGGTCTCGAAGATGTAGTGGGTAGTTTTCGACACGAACGTATCCTGTTCCAACCCAACCGATTCGCTGAAAGGTTGGACATGAAATGGGACGCGGTCAATCGTGCCATCAGAGAAATCGTAAAGATTCCAATGGTGGATTACATTCCTCCATTCCGGGGTAGAGCGATCCACGTCGTCGACCGCAAACGTAGATTTTCAGATTTAGAAATCGATTTTGACGAACTGAGGAAACGTCAAAAAGCCGAACTGGACAAACTTGAAAGCGTGATTCGGTTTGCCACCTCCCGTCGATGTCGACAGTTGGAAATACTCGAATACTTTGGCGATCCGGATCGCAAAATCTGTAAAAACTGTGACAACTGCGGCACATTTCAATCTGAAATTCAGTCGGTCGAATTTGACGAATCGAAAACGCGACCGACGACCTGGCAATCCGATGCATGTCTGTATGTCGTCCAGGTAGCATTAAGCGGAACGGCGCGAACACGTGGAAGGGTCGGAAAAAATGTGGTGGCTCAAATTCTGGCGGGTTCTGGATCCAAGAAAGTTGCCCGGTACGCCAAGCTTTCGACTTTTGGCTTATTCAAACAGATGAAACAAAGTCAGATTACTCGCTTGTTAGAGTTTCTTGTTGAGAGAGGTTTTTTGAAGCAGATCGAAAAAACAAAATTCCGTCCTACGATCGAAGTCTCATCAATAGGTCGTTCCGTCATGCGTGGAGAGTCTTACGTTCGTTTTGAGGACCAAATACCAGAAAGTTTGGTGAAGGAAATCGAAAGGAAATATCGAGGCAAAACTCCTTTCCTTTCCCATGAGACAAAGTCTCTACAGGACCGGGCGAGCGAAGACAAAGATTCAGCCGATTCCGTATCGGAAAGCCAATCGAAAAATCGCTACGATCTAAACCTTAACCATTCGGCCAGTGAAACGAACCCGCCTGTTGTTACCGCTAAGTCAGACCGACTGGAATCTGATACGCAGGATCCAGAACTTGAAGACTCCTTATTTTGTCCAAAACGACAAGATACGGGTAATGTAAAAAAATCGGTTCCGCATATCGAACCGATGAGTCCGAACAAGCCTTCCTACTTTTGGACACACCAATTATTTTTGAAGGGCTTTCAGCTGAGCGAACTGATTCAGATCCGGCAGTCTGATTTGGACTCCGTTCTTATTGATTCCATCCGGGGTTGTGAACATGGACTTGAGTTTCAAGAAGCATGGTTTTTTTCGGACGATCACCTAGCCCTTGTCGAAGAGCTTTTCCAAAATCATCCCCAAAAAAATCTCGCTGGTTTGGCAAGTGAGCTGCCTCCCGGTCTCACTTACAATCAACTCCATTTATTTTTTAAACTTCGTGGCATTCAAAGGCCCGCGTTAAACACTGGCAATTAATGCTTCTTCGTATCCGGAGAAGATTCGTCGCATTAAGGACTCGCCATGCATTAAGTTCCCGGCTAGCGTCACTGAAAATTAGATTTTTTGTGGGTTCTTCACTAAGCAAGCCGGTAAGTACATGTTTCGCGAGTACTAAGGAAGTAGTTCGCTGCTGTGGTTAAGTACAACCGACAAGCTTCGGTCAAATAGAATCGGAGATGTTCGAACGTCGAAACCGCATGGAAACCGCATGAGTTGTTTTATAGGGCTCCAAGCGGTTTTGAGCGGCCTTGTCCCGTAATCCAACCAACGGTGAGTGTAGCCAAGAAACGTGAGCCTGGTAGGGAAACCTATCGAGACGATTATTCGGATTCTGCGTGCCCTTTTAATCGACTTTGACGGACAACACCAAGTGTCGAGTCGGCGAGGTTAAGAAATCGTTCACCTTCGGATCATTTGCTTTTGAAATCATACAAAACCTAATGCCATTAGGACGAAAGGTATAATTACCCGATAACCAAGGTTGACTTTACGGGGTGCGACGGGCCAAACTTGGTGAGTGAATGACGGCCGATTTATTCGATGCCGTGCAAATTTGAGCAAAAATGTCGTTATCCAGAACTTAGTCGCCCATCTCTCAACCACGTTTAATGGAACCGATGTGACCCATGGAACCGAACCGAGCCAATCCTGAAAAGGACGACAAAACTGGAAATCAACCTGGACGATCTCCAGGGTTGTTTCTACCCCTTTTGATCCTTAGTGGCGTCATCCTCGTGGTTGCAGCGTTCAATTCCTATACATCGCAACCTTCGCAGATCTCTTTTGGATACTTTTTAAAGCTTCTAAAGGGGGAGGATTATGATGGGTCGGTTCTCAAAGATGATAGCGGAAACCCGCTTGGGTGTGTGATCGAGCAAGTCAACCTTACCAGTACCGGGGCGACTGGTATTTTTCGAGTTGCCCCGGAATCTCAACCTCAGCGGGATTCTGAGGGGAACCTCAAAAAAGATGAACGATTTCAATTAAAAAAGCGTTTTTCGGTCACCATTGCCCGAGACGAAGCGAGTCGTGCCAAGGCGACAGAGGCTATCCTCGATGCCGGGGTCGATTTCTCAGCCGCTCCTCAGGATTACACCATCGGCTGGATTTACATTGGCATGATGGTCCTCACGTTTGGTTTGATCGGTTTCATGATCTTCCAAGTTCGCCGATCTCAGAGCCAAATGATGGGTGGCGGTGGATTCCTAAATAACTTTTCACGGAGTCCAGCAAAAAAGTACGAAGCCGTTGAACATCCAATCACTTTTCGTGATGTTGCCGGGTTAGAAGGCGTCAAAGCCGATCTTGGAGAAATCGTCGAATTTCTTCGCGATCCTTCGAAATTTCAAAAATTGGGTGGGCGCGTCCCTAAAGGAGCGTTGCTGATCGGCCCCCCAGGAACGGGCAAAACGCTGCTTGCGCGGGCGGTCGCCGGAGAAGCCGGAGTTCCTTTTTTCAGTGTCAACGGCAGCGAATTTATTCAAATGTTTGTTGGCGTGGGTGCCAGCCGTGTCCGCGATCTATTTTCAACCGCAAAGGCACAGGCACCGGCCATCATTTTTATCGATGAAATCGACGCAGTCGGACGACAACGAGGAGCTGGTGTCGGGGGTGGTCATGATGAAAGAGAACAGACGCTCAACCAAATCCTGGGCGAGATGGATGGTTTTCAAGGTGCAGATTCCGTCATCGTGATGGCCGCCACCAACCGACCTGACGTCCTCGATCCAGCCTTACTTCGTCCCGGTCGATTTGATCGTCACGTCACTGTCAGTCGGCCGACCCGGGCAGGTAGGCTCGCCATTTTTAAAGTCCACGTACGCGATGTGCCTCTCGGTGCTGATGTCGACTTGGAGCAAATGGCTTCGGCAACTGCAGGAATGACGGGCGCTGACATCCAGAACCTGGTGAACGAAGCAGCATTATGGGCAGCCCGATCCGATAAGAATCGGGTCGAAATGGAGGATTTTTACTACGCCCACGATAAAGTTTTGATGGGTGCGAAACGGGAAGAGGTCCTGACCGAACTTGAAAAAGAGCGTACCGCCTATCACGAAGTGGGACACACATTGGCAGCCTGGTATTTGGATGGAGCAAATCCTGTACACAAAGTGACCATTATTCCGCGTGGTCGAGCACTTGGCGTGACCCAGATGGTGCCCGACGAGGATAAGATGAACATGTCGGAAAAGGAGATCCTCGACAACTTGGTTGTACTTTTAGCCGGTCGAGCAGCTGAATCTTTGATTTATGACGAGTTAACCGTTGGAGCTGAAAACGACCTTGAACGAGCCACTTCAATGGCTAGGCGAATGGTGACCCATTGGGGAATGAGTGAACGGCTCGGACCGGTTAGCTACAAGATGAGCGATGATGATCCGTTCTTAGGCGGACAAATCCACAAGAGTCGCCAGTTTAGCGAACATACGATGGAAGTCATCGACGAAGAGGTTCATTCAATTCTCGAGAATGCCTCCAAACGAGCATTTGAGCTTTTAACGAAACATAGTGATTCTTTGGAATCGCTAACCCGTGCTTTGATCGATGCGGAAGAATTGGATCGTCGAGAGATCCGCGAAATCATCGGTGTTTCAGTTCACGTCGCAAAGGAAAAGGATATTCCTGATCGCCCTCCGCTGATGCCTGACTCTTCAATTCCTATCGCTGACAGTAATTCCCCCGCCACACCACGGGAAGCAGGCGACGACCAAGACCGTTAGACCTTCGCTCGACAACCGTCGTGAGAATTTTCAGGTAGGCGATCTGGGCAACCGTGTCACGAATTTGCCGGGATATCTGATTATCAAAATTGAGGCATCGGCTGAATTGGCGATACGACCACGTCATCCACCGACCATTCAAAATTCAATTGAATAACTACTGCCGGTTTCCAGCAATAGGCACCGGACGTAGGTAGTTCGGGTTCTCACTCATGCACGATTGTTACCAACTCGGACCATGAATGAGTAGCCCAAGCCACCCGCGTCGTACCTTTCAATGCTTATCAATCTTCCGCCCGGCTACCGTCGCCACACATCATCACGATTTTCGGCATAAACTCCGCAACGATATCGACGAGATCCGTTTGAGCAGCCATTACGTCGTGAATGTTCTTGTAGGCACCGGGAACTTCATCAAGACCACCGGCCAAAAGGCGAACGTTCTTTTCAGCGGGATACTCACGCCATTGGGACCATCGAAAATTCTGTTTCGCCTTTGTTCGTGACATTCGACGGCCGGCTCCGTGCGAGGCTGAAGAAAGGCTTTCAGGCTGTCCTTTTCCACGGACCACAAAACAGGAATCCGCCATATTCCCAGGGATCACCCCGAGATCTCCTTTGCCTGCTGGAGTGGCACCTTTGCGATGAACATAGAGTTCTTTGCCTTGATGCTTTTCGAGCCATGCGAAGTTATGATGATTCTCAATCGTTGCCAAGTTTGATGCTCCAGCCAACTTGGTTACGTTTTGGTGAATCACGTGGTGATTGGCCGAAGCGTATCGCCCCATCAAATTCATAGCCAGCCAGTATTCCTGACCTTCTTGGGAATTCATGTCAAGCCAGCATAGGTGACGAAGTTGTGGATCGTCCTTAATCTTTGCAGGAGCATTCCGACGAGCAATTTCGGTGTAACGACGGCAAGTCTGTGCTCCAGCACCGCGACTTCCGCTGTGACTCAAAAGTGCCACGTATTGGCCCGCTTCGAGCCCAAAATCTCCCTGAGGCAGTGTTAAAACACCCCACTCAACAAAGTGATTCCCGCTTCCGCTGGTTCCCAATTGCTTATGGGCTCGATCTTTCATTTCACGAGTTACCGCGGTCACCGTCCAATCCTCGTCCATCACTTCGTGCTCGTTTGGACGACGGAATGACTTGCCAGCGCCGAACAAAGTTCCTTTCTCCAAAGCCTCGTCCATTTCGCGGCATTCTCCAGGATCATTTTTCTGCAAGGCTTCGACTGACAAATCCGTAACCGTCATTTTCATTCGGCATGCAATATCGACCCCTACACCGTAAGGAATAACGGCATCCTCACAGGCCAGCACCCCACCAATTGGCAGTCCGTACCCTGAGTGAGCATCAGGCATTAGCGCTGCAGCACGCGCGACCGGAATCCGACAGGCGTTTCGAATTTGCTGGATCGAGTTCTCATCGAAATCCGCGCCCCAACTCGTGTATTCAATTTCTCCGAGGGGAATGTCATTTTGCCGGAATTCAATGACCGCTTCAGCCAAGGGCGCATAAAACTCGTGAGCAATATAAGTCTCTGGCGACTCAATCACCTTAGGGATCATTTTCTTAGGGGCCTGGTCACCCTTTTGTCTCGCGCTTGCTTGGACGCAACCGATCGCC
>JBCCSJ010000258.1:0-8359 GCA_039200505.1 Planctomycetota bacterium
AAACGCCAATTCAATCCAGATGATTGCCGGCTCGCTTCATTGGCATTTTGCGAAACGAGGTAGTTGGCCAAAACGTCTTCGAAATTGCTACCGTCATCCCGCAGGACTACATTACAACTAGGTCGATTGATAAAAAACGTGCCATATTCTTTGGATGTCAAAAATTGGTAAAGTGCTTGGGATGACTCCAGCGATTCCACCTCGAAAAGCATCTGCCCCTGCGCATCGGACGCTGAAATCTGTTCCAGCCTTATTTTCTGAAACCAACCCAGGCTGACTTTTTGAATTGTCAGATTTCCCTGAAAGTCCGGAACCGCGAAACGTACCAATCGATTCTGCAGTCCCAACCAACCCACAAGATTTGGAAGCAGCAGGAAAAAGATCAGCAAGAACAGTAGCAAATACGACCAACGTCTTCTTCTTCTTTTGGGGGCCGGTTGAACAGAATCTGCGCTCCGCCGCCTGTTCTCTCTTTCAGTCAATCTTTCTTCCAAAGATCGTTTTCTTCGGGACATCGGCTTCCTTGCCATTCTAAGTTTTTGGGATAGTTATCCGTCTAGATTTTAGAGCGGCTCAGAATTATCTGGAAGCCAGAAACAGCTAGCAGAGTGCCCTGAGTTAATCCGCGACCGACAGGGCAATTCTTTCCACGATGACTTTTTCGTCCTGTGTCGAAAAGTCGTTGCGAACGCTCATCATCAGGTATTTCGCTTTGCGTTCGGGGGAAAGGTTTCCTTCACCCACGGATTCGAAGGTGATAGCCTGTCCCCGTCGCAGTCCCACTTTATATTTTTGGTTGTCCCTATCGAGCGTTAATTTGACGGCAAATTTTTCGTCACAGACATTGGTCTTAAAGATCTGAACAGGCGATACAGAAGTTGCACCCTTCCCGAATGCTTGACCTTCAAGGACAATTCCATCCGATCCTCGCCGACCAATGGATAAAGCTGCCACCGCACTCCAGATCGATTCTTTTGACTCGGCTAAGCCGACCGAAAAATTTTCTTGTTGGGCATCTCCCCGAAAAAAGACTCCATCCAATTGGACCACGACTTCAACATTGACTTGGTCCTGATCGGACAGTTCAACAAAACTGGCTACCTCTTCATCGTAGGCCTGCCCACCAATGACGAGATGATCATTTCCATCGGTTTCGACGTTTGGAATTTCACGATTCCAGCGATGATTCGATTGGCCGGTAGTCAAAATGGAGGTTAGGCCCAACTGTTTCGTTTTTCCAAACTCCCAACTGGCGATAAGATCTTTTTCCGAAATCGCAGCACGCCCACTTCGTCTCGAATCAGCGACAGCGATCTTGAGGTTTCCGTTTACCTGAATCGAGTGGGCCGAACCCTGAAGTGACCTGCGCACAATCGTGTGTCCCCAGGCAGGCAATTCGTTGGCAGCCACTTCATTTTCCTTTTGATCGAATGGGAATTCCAAATTGAACTGGTCCGGGATCCATTGGTGATGAAATCTGGGGGCGGCGACCGCTTCGCTGACGTTCTCACCAAAATAAGTATGATTTAAAACGATCCCCAGAACGGTATTGATAATGGTTCGGCCACCGGGACTCCCGGTCACCAATCTTACTTCGTTGTCTTTCGTCACGATCACGGGGCATTGGGAACTAAGCATCCTTTTCCCCGGGGCCACCAGATTGGGTTTGGTTCCGATGCGTCCCCTTCGAGTGTTTAATCCTTTGACCCAATTGAAGTCTCCCATTTCATTGTTCAACACGAAACCGGTTCCTGGAACGATCATCCTACTACCCCAACTTGCTTCGAGCGTGTAGGTGTTGCTGACCGCCATCCCAGATTCATCAACGATGGAAAAATGAGTGGTGTTGTCGCTTTCGGAAGCCAGCGGAATATCGGGACCAAGGGTTTCACTATTTGTGGCCCGCTGAGGATCAATTCCTTTTACCAACTCGATGGCGTACTGTTTGCTGGTCAACGAATCTGGAATCTCAACAAAATCTGGATCGCCTAAATGCCTCGCGCGGTCCAAAAATACCCGGCGGCAGACTTCGGCCAGCAAGTGCATCGTTTTCGGTGAATAGCGATCCTGCGGATCCAGGTCCAACTGTTCCACCATATTCAAAGCCTGGACGATACAAATACCTCCGGAACTTGGAGGCGGTGCTCCAATAATCTGGTACCCGCGGAAGGTTCCAATAATCGGTTGTTTGATCTTGGCACGATATGCCAGTAAGTCTTCGGCCCGAATCAGTCCATTGGCTTTTTCCATCGCATCATTCATTAACGTGGCGGTCTTTCCTTCGTAAAAACCTTTAGGCCCCTGCTGTGCCACCAGCGACAATGTCTGCGACAATTCTGGCAGTCGCATCGTGTCTCCAGCCTTCCAGGCAGTGCCGTCCGGTTTGCCATAAACCTTTCGCAATTCGGCAAAATTGGGACCGGTACTTCGGCTCAAAACCGAATTAGTTGACCTGGCCAAGGCCTCGTCCACATTAAATCCTTTGGCCAGGACGACAGACGGCTGCACTAAATCTTTCCATGGTAACTTTCCATATTTTTGATGGGCCAATGCCATTCCTTTGACCGTTCCTGGAACCCCTACTGCTTTGTAGTCCAGTGTGCTATCGGTAACTTGAAACGAATCCTCTGAAGCCAAACCGGGCGCCATTTCTCGGTAGTCGACACAGACCGGTGGTCTTGAATCGGAAGGCCGGATCATCATGAATCCACCGCCGCCGATGTTGCCTGCTTCGGGCCAAGTAACCGCCATGGCGAATGCCGTCGCCACCGAAGCATCGACGGCATTTCCGCCTTTTCGCAGGATTTCGGCACCGATTCGGCTGGCGATGGAAGAATCCGACACCACCACACCGCCACGAGTTTCAAGCACGTAAGGTGTAGTATTTTGAGCGATCGTCCAAACGCCTGTTAGGAAGACCATCACCAAGCTAAGAAGATAAGACTGAAAGAGATTTGATTTCATTGGATCTGGATCGGTAAAGTTTTTTTTGCGGAATCAATTTGACAGGCAATCTGGTTATCCACTTAGCAAAATTCAGCAGGTTCCATCAGTTCTGCTTGCCCCATTGCTTCACAATTTCGACTCCAACTTCAACAGCAACCAACATTTCATCCAGGCAAGCCCATTCCAAGGGTGAATGGATATTGTGTTGACCCGATGAAAGATTGGGAGTTGGCAACCCCAACTCGGTCAGGCGTGAACCGTCGGTCCCCCCTCGGACGATCGTCTTTTGATAGGGATACCCGAGGACTTCGTGGGCTTTGACCGCAAGCTCAACCGCCCGGGGTTCATTCACCAGACCGTCTGCCATGTTGCGATACTGGGCTACGATTTGTACTTCTGCGACAACACCGGGACAGGCATCCGCCGCATCGTCCGCCGCTTTTTGAATCACATCCGCATGACTGGCCAATTTTTCTGTGTCGAAGTCGCGAATCAGGCATTTGACGGAAGCTTTAGCTACGCCTCCATCAAGCACGTAAGGGTGAATGAATCCATCTCGATCTTCCGTTTTTTCCGGCGATAGTTCTGTGGGTAGATTTGCCAGAAAATGCCCAACAGCTCGGTTGGCGTTGATCATTTTATTGATCGCATACGCGGGATGGGTATTTACTCCTATAAAAGTAACAACTGCAAGATCTGCAGAAAATGTCTCTTCATCGATATCGCCCTGGCCACCTCCGTCAAAATTATAGCAAACTGTTGAATTTACTTTTTCCATATCGACGTGATCGACACCGCGTCCAACTTCTTCATCGCAAGTAAAAAAGACTCGAACATCACCACGAACGATCTGCGGATTTTCGATCAAATAGTTTGCCAGTTCCATGATGATTGCGACACCAGCTTTATCGTCACCTCCCAACAAAGTCGTACCGTCGGTCGTGATGATGGTTTTGCCAGCAGCTTCTTTGAGTTCAGGGCAAGTCTGCGAGGTAATCACCTTGGATGGATCACCGGTGAGCGTTACGTCGTTGCCATCAAAATTTTCAATCACGCTGGGTTTCACATCTTTGCCAGTCGTTTCCGGCGAAGTGTCGACGTGTGAATTAAAAGCAATCGTGGGTGCATCAGGCACATTCCCGGGAACCGTTGCGTAAACAATTCCCCAATCATCCTGGTGAACATCCTTGGCTCCCATCTCATCGAGTTGGCTGACCAATAGTCTGCCTAACTCTCTCTGACCGGGGCTGCTCGGATAATCCTGCGTGTCTTCTACCGCGGTTGTGTCGATTTTGACGTATTGAAGGAACCGGTCGAGCAATCGCTGTTTGTTCATTTAAATTTCACTTGAAAATACTTTCTATGACTCGGAAGACTTATTTTAACCTTGATTCCGGCAATCAGGATACGGCTGACGGTACCCAACCCAACCCCGTTCGGATAAAATTTAGCAACGCAAATCTGTTCTAATGTGGATCCGAATGTCATCTCCTGCCATTACCCATTTGGTTTTCGATATCGAAAGCGTGGCCGACGGAGACTTGATCTCCAAAGTCAAGTATCCGGGCAAAGGCTATTCAGCCGAAGAAGCCATCCAGGTTTTCTGTGCCGAAAGACTAGAACAGTACGGCACCGAGTTCATTCCATACACCTATCACGTTCCGATCTCTGTCGCGATCATCAAACTAACCGTCGGATACAAAATTTCCGGAATTGTGACGCTGGATTCTCCCAAGTATCGCCCCCACATTATTACCAAACACTTTTGGGATGGATGGCGGATTTACAAGATGCCAACCTTCGTCAGCTTCAACGGCAGAACCTTTGATTTACCGCTAATGGAGATGGCCGCCTACCGGTATGGAATCGGCATCCCCGACTGGTTCAATTTACAAGATAAAACTTACGAACAGAAACGAAACCGATACAACCAGTCATCCCATTTTGACCTCCAAGAAATTTTGACCAACTACGGTGCGACTCGGCTAAGTGGTGGTTTAAATCTGGTTGCCAATCTGATCGGTCGTCCGGGAAAAATGGGGATCGCGGGCCATATGGTTCAAGAACTCTATAATCAGGGAGAGATGGAAAAGATCAACGACTACTGTCGATGCGATGTTTTAGACACTTATTTTGTCATGCTGCGCACTAAAGTCTTAACCGGCGACATCAGCCTGGAACGGGAACAAGAACTGGTTGACGATTCAAAGCAATGGCTTGAAGTGCATTCAGAAGATCATCCGGTTTACGCGGAATATTTAAGCCAGTGTTCGCATTGGGAAAACCCGTGGATTGACGACGAGAAAGCCGAAGAAGAACCAGAGACCGAATCCGAAAATCGAACCGATCAGAAAAGTATCTTGGAACAAGGCGATACGGCATTGAGACCTGACCACGAAGCTAACACCGAGAATCTTGACCAACAAACGGCATCATCAAATTCGTAGCTCGATTCAAAGTCAGACACGAATTCATAAAACATCTTTCGAGATGTAGGTCATGACCTGCCTGGCGTATTCAGACTATTTTGATTTCAACGGTAGATGAACATTGAAAGAGTGAAGCTTCTGCTTGGTCTCTTCAGCAGCACAGAAAAGCACCGCTGGCTCTCCGTTCTCGTCCAACCAAAGCTGAGGCCGTTCAAGACGATGTACGTTCTGTTGAATGCCATCCGCCCACCGGATCGTGCGCTGAGTCACCAACGGATGCTTGGCTGGTTTCCAGTTAAGCCCGTCGTTAGATTCGAACAAGGCCAGCGAATCCGAACCTGTTCCATTGAAATGACCTTTGTGATCGTTCACGATCGCCCAATACCGATCTTTGCCTGTCCAAATGTAAGGATCCTCCGCAGGAAATTTTACACCGGGAGCTGTAAAAAGCGGTTTGCTCTGTTTCTCAAAGGGACCTGTCGGTGAATTCGATGTCGTAGCCAGATGAACGACTGGCCCACCAAAAGGCATTTTCCCTTTTTTGCCCACGGCCTTGTAAATCAAAACGTAAGTCCCGTCTGTTCGCTGCAGTATCGACGGGTTGCTGACCATCAACGCGTCGTGGGCATCTTGGTCCGGGCTAATATCAATCAACGGGTGAACCATCCGCTTCCATGGTCCCGATGGGTGAGCGGCGACGGCGACTCCAATCCGCTGATTGTTTCGGTGAATGGGATTCAGTTTGACCTTTGCCTTTCCGTTTCCGGTGTTTCCCATGTAATACAGATAATATTGATTTCCGAATCGATGCACTGTTGGATTGTGAGTGCATAAACCATCCCAATACTCTTTCCCGCGAACGGGCAATGCCACATCAACAAAGCGGTAAGGCCCCAACGGATCTTCCGAAACTGCGTGAGCAATCTCGGAATGCGTCACCCAAGCCATATGACCAAGTTTTCGGGGCCAGCGGCTGTAAAACAAATGACAAATCCCATCCTCATCCCGGACCATGCTACCGCCCCAGATATAAAAATCTTCGTCGATTAATTTGGCCATCTCTGGGACAAGAGATAACATCTCGGAAAAATTCAAATCTTGGCCACGGCTTTTTGAATCAAAAGGCTGCTGCACCGCCGAAGCTGAGGTAGAAACTAATAACAACTTTCCGAGCACCAGTAGGAAAACTGGATTCAAGAACAGGGTGCAAATCTTGGTCACTTTTTCTCGATTCAATTTTGGTAGAGGCAAGTTTGAAAGAAGTGTTTGCCTACCCATTTTGGCAATCGCCACCCGGTTTTCACAGGTCCAATCCATAAAAATCGCCAGCAGAAACACTGGCGATTAAAACAGCGTCGAGTTTAGCCGAAGCTTTGAACCTAAATGAAAGATCGCTTTATATCGAGAACAAACGAGCCGTCTGTATTAGGGGCGGAAATCACATTTAAGTAGTAAGTCGTCCCACCAGTTGCATCAAAGGTAAAGTTGATCCGACCAAGCGAGTCCGTTGCTGATCCGCGGTAAAGTAAGGTTTGATTCGTATCCCGAATTTCGACCACGGGGTTAGTTAATCCAGGCCCTTGGGACATCAAAAGCCGATACTTACCAGTCTCAGGAATAACCATCGAATAAAGTTTCCGACTGTTGGTTGTCCGATCACTATCACCTGCCTGGTTAAAGACAAAATACAGCTTCTCTCGATCTTCCGATTGCCCGCCACCTCCATTTCCGCCACCGTTATTCCCACCCCCTGAAGTATTATCTCGCGGAACGAACCAACCATCTGCATGCTGCAGGTATTCGATGTCGTTGATTAAGTCGGTACCATCGACGTTGCCATTATCATGAACGATAAAATGCCCCGATTCATCCATGGAATAACGAGCGTTCACACCTTGGTATTTCACGATGTCTTCGCCAGTCCCACCATCAACAACATCATTCCCAGCCGCAGGGAAGATCCAGTCGTTTCCACCCTTTCCGACAATCGTATCGTCGCCAGCATCCCCAGCCAGAATATCCGCAATCGCACCACCGTGGATCGTGTCGTCACCGGAATTACCTGAGATTCGATTTTCCCCATCGCCCCCGTAAATCTCGTCGTTGCCCTCTTGACCAAAAATCACATTCAGTCCCAGACCTCCGTAGACCGTGTCATTACCCTCTCCGGCGAACACGAGATCCATTTGAAGCGGGTCGATCGAACCAGCGACTCCTCCCGAACCGGTTTCAATCCTGTCATCGCCTCCGAGACCAATGATCCAGTCTGCACCTTCATTTCCGCCGAGGATGTCATTGCCCTCACCACCGTAAACCCAGTCATCACCTGCTTCACCGAATATTGTGTTTTCACCTTCGGATCCAAAAAGTTGGTCGTCGCCATCCCCCCCAAGGATCCCGTCGTTGCCACCAAGCCCGATGATGATGTCGTCACCACCATCTCCAAACAAATTGTCATCGCCGGCTCCCCCAACCAGCAAGTCATCATTGGATCCACCAAGAAAAGTGTCGTTGCCTTCGTTGCCCCAAGCTGAACTCTTAATCGAAGTTCCGTTCACGAAAGTATCGTCACCTTCGAGCCCAATGAAGAAGATTTCATCAATGGCGGCAGAGTCGAACGTTTGCTGATCTACATTGTCGATTTTGACCCGAATCTGACTGCCGATGGTTTCGACAATCGCAATGTCATCTCCTGCACCACCCCATACAAAAAGATCCGCTTGGGCTTGATCCAGATACATTCCAGCTCGCAGCCTTCGGTCCTCAAGAGATTGGTAACGGGTAGAATTCGAATTTCTACGGCCCCCTCGATTTGACTTTCGATTGATTTTGATGGACTTTTTCATCTTGGGCTGCCTTTGGGTTGATGGCTGAGTCTGGTTGTAAGCTTCATTTGCCATCCTGTAGTCAAGCGTTTCCGAATTGTGACTCGAAAATCTCAAAAAACTTAATTTTCGGGTAAAACCCCGGGGTTTTGCAACATG
>JBCCSJ010000259.1:0-8301 GCA_039200505.1 Planctomycetota bacterium
GCGACGGGCACTGCAACTCTTCAGCACTATCCGATGTTGAACTCCCGTAATCGTCGACCCAAAATCTACCAGCGGTGAATTCCTGGAACCGAAGCATATCCATCACGCCAACTGCTGGCAAACAAGCCCCGTACAGATCAGGCCTTTGAGTCATGCAGGCCCCCACCAAAAGACCTCCGTTGCTTCCCCCCTGGATCCCGAGATTCTTCGATGAAGTGTACTTATTATCGATCAAGTATTCGGCGGCGGCAATGAAGTCGTCAAACACGTTTTGTTTTTGAGTTTTGGTTCCGGCTTTATGCCATGCTTTCCCGTATTCACCTCCCCCTCGAAGATTCGCCATTGCGAATACTCCACCCATTTCCATCCATTGCAAACGTGTGATTGAAAATCCAGGTGTTAACGAAATATTAAACCCACCATAACCGTACAAGAGCGTCGGATTTTTGCCATTTAGTTCCAAACCTTTTTTGTAGGCAATGAACATCGGTACCTGCGTTCCATCTTTACTTTGATAGAACACCTGATCGACGACATATTGTTCGGGATCAAAGTCGACTTTTGCCTCACGTATCAACGTGCTTTCGCCGGATTCCAGGTTGTAACGATAGACGCTTGGCGGCCGATTGAAACTTGAAAAACTGTAAAACGTTTCGTTATGATCTCGGCGACCACCAAATCCGCTGGCTGTTCCGATTCCTGGAAGCTTTACTTCGCGAACCTCTTTTCCATCGAGGTCAAACTGTTTGACCAACGTCTTGGCGTCTTTAAGATAATCCACCACAAGATAATCACCAATCATCGACGCCGATTCCATCGTTTCTTCGGCCTCTTCAACGACAACTTTCCAGTTGTTTCGATCAGGCTTGGCCACATCGATCATCAGAATGCACTTTTTCGGAGCATCCACGTCAGACTTAAAATAGAATTTCGAGCCCTCATTGCCAACAAAACTGTATTCGTTTTCGAAATTATCAATCAAGATCTGGATCTCCTTATCTTCGTTTTCCAAATCGCGATACAACACTCGAAAGCGGTCATCCGTACCTTGCCAAACTGTAATAACAAGATACTGACCATCTTCTGTCACCTCTGGAGCAAATCCCCATTTTGGATGATCAGGATCTTCGTGAATCAGCAAATCGTTGGATTGATCATCACCGAGTTTGTGATAGTAAACTTTTTGACCAAGATTAAGACTTTGAAATTCCTTTCCCTCTTCAGGTTTCGAATAGCGACTGTAAAAGAATCCTTTGCCATCTTTGGTCCAACTCACTCCGCCAAATTTGAGCCACTTTAATTCGTCTTTAAGATCTTTACCGGTTTGTACATCTAAAACCTTCCACGTTCGCCAATCCGAACCCGCCTGTTGAATACCGTACGCCATTCGTTTTCCATCGTCGCTGAATGACATTCCTCCCAAGGCATCTGTCCCGTCCTCAGACCATTGATTCGGATCGACCAAAACGGTGGCTTCATCATCGATCGATTTTAGTTTGTAAAGAACCGACTGATTTTGGAGCCCGCTGTTTTTAAAATAGAAATAGTTTTCACCTTGCCGGAAAGGGACGCCATACTTTTCGTAATTCCAGAGCTTGGTTAGCCGGGACTCGATCTCTTTTCGATAAGGTAATTTTTCAATGAGTTCGAAGGTCAATTCGTTTTGCGAGTCAACCCATTTTTTGACTTGATCTGAAGTGCGAACATTCTTTTCGAGCCAGCGGTAGGGATCCTCCACGATCACGCCATGATAGGTGTCCACTTGGTCTACTTTCGCAGACTCCGGATATTGTAATTTTTCCTGGCTCATAAGTTGGGATCCGAAGTTCAGCATTAAAAAACTCAATATCGTCAAAGCGAAAACAGAAACGCGAATCATTGGGTTTACCTGGATGGGTGATTGAGTTTGAAAATCCAAATTTGATTTTACCATTTCCATGTCCTGATGCCTGCTCCCTAAAACGACCGATTTAAAGTCCGCCCACCATTTCTATTGCATCAAAATCAACACTCGCATATCAACATTCACTACTTGGATATTAGAGGATAAATCAGCCACCGGAGTCGGCCAGTGGGAACGCCCGCATACGACAAACAGATCATTCGTTTGTGCGAGTAACTCCCTACGAATTGACGGTTCGCCTTTCAAATTCTGATCGGGTAGATCTGGTTCTTGATGGAGCACGCAAACGTCTGGCTTCTGTTTTAGCAATTTACGCAAGCTATCAATAAAATCGGTTTCATTGCGTCGCTGAGGTTTTGTCGGCTTGCCAATAATTCCACCTAAGCCTGCGATTTGGATGTGATCTAATTCGATCGAATTACCATCTAAATAGTGCACCCCTTGAACTTGCTGAAACGCTTCTTGTTGAGCTTTGGTCTTACCAAAAGAATCGTGATTGCCAGCTACTCCGGTTACCCAACGGAACGACGATGCAAACTTGATCCAAACATCTCGGACGTCCCCCATACCGCCTCTCTTGTCCAGTGCCTGTCTCGCAAATAGGTCGCCGGCAAATACGATACCGGTGCGTGATTCTGGTGGGATCAGTTCAAGATCGGCCATCGCAATTAATTCCTGTGCAAGCACTTCAGCAAGAAGTAGATCACCTATCAGTTCTCGGGCTTGCAAATCAGATGTTAAAACGATGGCGTCAATTAAAGTTGGTAGTCGATCGACTTGAGCAATTTGAATTTTAATTCTTTCTACGCTTTGGGAGCCGCCGGGCTGGACGTAGCGATACGGAATTTCATGAATCGAATTTTCATCAATCGATAAGATTCGCACGACGTTTTTGCTCTGTTGATCACTGTCTAAACAAGACATCCCCAATTCAACATACTTATAAAATGAGCAATTTACATCGACCTTGACGCTTATTTTGATTCAGGTGATTCAGCCAACGATTCTGTCCGATTTTCCCATAAGAAAAGAAGTCCACCTGTATTGGAGATACGATGCGTTGCTCTTTCATGGCACTCGCTACCTTTTGTCTGACGATTGGATTGATCGCAGCTGATACCTCAAAGGCCCAAACCAACCGGTTCACTGGGAATGATCAAAACGTAAATCGTGTGATCCAGCTTCAATCTCCCGTCAAACCCATCAACCAAACCACCCGCTCAAATCGAATCAGTACCCCTTTGACTAATCCGGAAGCGATGTCTTTCGATGAAATCAAAGTACCGGCATCGCTTCAAAAGCCGGGCATACCCACCGTTTCGTTACCAACTCCTCCGAGCGTTTCGAAATTTTCGCCGCAAGTGACCGGCAATTCCCGGGTCCTGCCGAATCAGCAGTCAGGCACCATGCGACAGGTATCTACCGTTAAGACCGGTCAACCTGTTCTGACTTCGCAAACCAGCCGTTTGAACAACTGGATTTCAACCACTGTTCAGGCCCCTCGTTACATCAACGTTGGCAAAAAAGCTGAGTTCAAAATTCGCGTCACCAACGATAGCAAAGATTCGGCTTCCAATGTCAAGTTGGTAGCCCAACTTCCTCAGCATGCAAAACTAATTTCGTCTTCGACTCAGCCGGTGAAATTGGAAAACAATTCATTTGAGTTTTCTATTCCTCGACTACCTGGACAGGATGAACGCGTTATTACTCTGCAGGTAGTTCCTGAGAAAAAGTTGCCCTTGTCGATGGCTACCTATCTGAAAACAGAAAATGAAGCTCGAACCACTGTCTCAGTTCGCCAACCCGATCTGCGAATCTCACTGGATGGCCCGGCTCAGGCGATTGTCGGACAAAACATCAGCCACGTTTTGACGATCACCAATGTGGGTGACGGTCCAGCTGAAAACATTCGACTGGATCTTGATTTCCCTGAACAGTTTCAGCGACTGGAACAAACTTCTGGATCTGTCATCTCGGTAATCGAAGCTGGCAAGACATCCAAAATTAATATTAAGTCGCTGGCCGTCGAGCCGGGACAAGCTGAGTTCAAAGTTTCTGCCCAATCCGAAACGATCAAAAAGCGAGAAACTACTCAGGGGATTCGAATCATTCAGCCTGAACTTCGCGTTTCGGCGATTGGCCCGAAAATCAACTTTGTCAATCGAGATGGGATGTACACAATCGCTATCGAAAACTCTGGCGAAGTGGATGTCACCGACGTTCGCGTTTCACTTTCAGTACCACAGGGCATGAAAGTGACCACCATCAGCCGTCAGGCGAATGTGGATGTAACTCGTGGTATTTTGACTTGGACTTTTCCAAAGATTTTGGCAAAGTCGAGCGAAAAGATTCAAATGAAGTCTCTGGCTACCGGAGAAGGCAACCAAGTTTGCAACATTCTGGTTAGCAGTAAACAAACACGAGACAAAGAACTTAGGTTAGCCACCAAAGTTACCACTCGAGCGGACATGAGCGTTCGTATTCTTAACCAGACTGGTCCTGTTGGCGTCGGAGGTAAAGCTGAATTTATCGTCGAAGTTTCCAACCAAGGAAGCAGACAGGCTCAAGACGTAGCTGTTCAAATCGAACTCCCACCGACCTTGGGCACCGTTTCAGGCAACGGCTCAATTCAGCAGTTTGAAAATGGCTACCTGTTTACAGAACCAAGTGTAGCTCCCGGAAAGTCAGTTTCATTCCGGTTCTCTGTCAAAGGTGCCAAAGCGGGTGAACACATCGTTCGAAGCAGCCTTGTCACAGGCGAATCGAAACAAAAACTGATCTCCGAAGATACCGTCTACGTTTACGAGGTGGATGAAACTCGGGTAAGCGAATCGCTTAGCCCAGTTGTTCCAAGACGCTAACAACTCTTCCGAATATTTAACAATTCAAACAGATCGTTAAATTTCGACCTCGATCCATCGCAAAGCCACGTCCCTATGACGTGGCTTTTTTCGTTGAGAGTATTGCAACGAAGCAGAAGACGTTGAAGGACCGCTTACCTTTACCTCATGGTCCAAATTTTTCCAGACGACGTTGTCAAACTAAGGAATTCAGGAACAACCTTAGCAAGCCATATTTGCTATCGTACTACTACTCTGAATCGTGATCGATGATCGGTGTACCAACCGCTGGTTCGCGTTATGCGTGTCATCGACTAATTGCAATCCTACAATTGGCGTTGATCCGTCTTACAATAATCTCTATTTCCAAGGAAACATAATTTAAGGAATACACTCTACTCACAAAATTCATGTCTGATATTCAACCCAACATTTCTGACGCAGAATGGCGGATTATGCATGAAATCTGGCGTTCGGAACCGGTGACTTCCAACGAAATCATTCAGCGTCTATCGAGCGCTACGACCTGGACTGCCGGCACGATTAAAACGCTGCTACATCGCCTGGTTGAAAAAGATGTGATTTCATTTCAACGCAAAGGGATCCGGTACCTTTACCGATCTAACTTTTCTCAATCCGAATGTATCGACATTGCCAGCAATCAACTTTTGCACACCGTTTTTAAAAGTCAGCCATTACCGATGTTAAAATACCTCGTTCATTCGGCTCGCTTGAGCGGTAAAGAGGTTGAAAACTTACGGGAAATTTTGGGAGAATTGCAAGAACAACTTCCTCAGTCGACTATTCAAAACACGCCTGCTCCGGTATCAACCGGTACCCACCAAAGTCTCGTTTTGGAACTTTGAGATTATTGGGCAATGAGCGTGATTAAACCGACAATGGCACCAACATTGACAATAGTTGCTAATACCGAAACGTAGCGTGCTATTTTGGTAAACCGCTGCCCTTGTTTGGTACGCAAACCTTGTTCGATATTTTTAAGATCCCGTTTCGTTGCTCGCCAATTCCTCCAACTCAACACCAAACCAATTACCGGTATTGGAAGGCAGCAGATAAAAGACCAAACAAACAAACTGTGACTGCGATTGGCAATCATCCAATTTCTAATCCGACTTAACGGTCGCATCCCAGCGTTTTTATCTTCAATATAGAAAATTTCTGATGGCTGATTTCTTTTCCCTGGCAGCGATATAACAGAATCGTCAGGAATGACTTCCGGCAGCGATCCTCGTCCTGTTCCTGAAACAAAGGGATCCCGTGCGATTTTGCCGTCCCCGAGTTTATTTTCCGCTATCGGAATAATCGCTTCTGGTATTGATTCAGTAGAATTTTCATTACGAAAACGTACCCCTACTGCGTGACCGGAAATTGGTTCGCCGGGAGAAATGGAACCGAGACGGTCCATTGTTTCTTCATGTTTGGGTAAAACTCGGCTGACCAGAGGAGGAACTTTAATTACGGGCGACTTCGATATCGAACTTGTGGCTTCATAATCCCCGTTTTGTATTTTTTCAATATCGTCCAACACAGCCGCTACGGATTGATATCGATCTGTTGGCTTTTTTGCCAATGTTTTATTTAACAATTCATTAATTGCATCGTCGTCAGGCATCCCCGTATGAATTTTTGGAATCGGGTCTTCGCGATGAGCTAAAATTGTTTTGACGACAGTATCTTTCGCAAAAGGACTTTTGCCCGTTAATAATCGATAAAGAGTACATCCCAGCGAGTAAATATCGGATCGGGCGTCTGCCTGTCGCGTATCTTCGGCTTGTTCAGGAGACATATATTCGACCGTCCCCATTACTTGACCCGTGGTTGTTAACTGCATTGAGTTCTCGGTATCCCGAGAGTTTCCGATCCTAGCGAGGCCCATATCAAGAATTTTAATATTACCTTCGTTATCCAATAACAAATTGGAAGGCTTAATATCACGATGAATGATTCCTTTTCGATGAGCGTAATCTAATCCGCTCGCTGTTTGTGCGATATAATCGAGAGCCAACGTAGAAGGGATACTTCCCAATTGTCCTACCACTTCGGCAAGGTCATGTCCTGCTACGTATTCCATCACCAGATAATGATATCCATGATGTTCCCTGGCATCGTAAGCATGAACGATGTTCGGATGGGTCAGCTGAGCAGCCACTTTAACTTCTTGATAAAATCTCGCCACGGCCGATTTAGAATCCATGACGGTGACCGGTAAAACCTTGATGGCTACCTGTCGATCCATTACTCGATGCCTGGCAAGTAAAACTGTGCCCATCCCACCCTGACCAAGTTTGTCCAAGATGACATAATCGCCAAAATAAATATCGGCAGATCGACCTTCTTTGAACTTGTTGGCCTGATATTGGGTAATTCGACCGTCTTCGACCAATCGAGTAAGTAAAGCGTCGGCTCCAGTATCTAGTTCTTCACCATATTTCGTAACGTGGTCGGACGACAGTAGCCCGCCTTGAGTTAATTCGTGAAGTACTTTTTGAGCCGACTCGGCCATGGCATTTTTAATTCAATTGATTCGGCCAGTAAGTTGCGGTGCCTAAGTTATTCAATTTTACCAAGCCAATCCAAGATGGTGTTCTTTGCTGTCTTATCTTTCAGCCGTTTCCCAAAGTTTAACTCTAACTGATTCTAATTCTGCGTCAAAATTGAGATCATCCGATCGCGTTACGAGATCTTGGTGTTGGATGTGCCAACATTACGGGTCGTCAATATTGAATTCTGAAGGAAATCTGGTGTTTCGAAAGCGAAATCCGATTCGACAAGCTGGAGGTGCTGATCTTAATTCTTTTAATTTTGCATTCCTTGATTGCAGCACGGACAGACAATTTGACCTTTTCCCTGGCAGGTACCGCAACGAACATTATCGATTCGAATAATTCCATACCCACGACTGATTCGAGTGCCATCTGGGGCGGTCACAAATCGATTTCCATAAACTGGGTGTTCGACAGCTCCTTTTCGGCATTCTCGGTACGGACAACTGATGATTGCGATTCCATTACATACGATACACCGTGTATCCACGATGACGTCATTGTTTACTGATTGGGCTTCCTGATTGAACAGTAAAAATTCAAGCTTATTTCTGAGGTTACCCTGATGATCTTTTGGCAAAAGAAGTCGCCAACCTCCACGTAAATTTTTTGTAGCACTCGTATTTCTTGGATCACTCAAACTGCCACTGAATTGCGTGGATGGGTTGGGCCGGAAAGTTCTAGGTAAATTAAAATCTGGGCTACCAGATTCCAAACCAATATTTGCTTCGTCCATAAAATCCGCAACTTCTTCACGATCTTTTTTGGTCGCTTTGATACCCGAACGTCTGTCTTTTAGCATTCGATCTATCCGAACAATGCTACTAACTAATTGCTGCGGAAATTCTTCGTAGTTAAGTTCTTTGTCTGCTTGCCGCCAAATTCTGACCGCTTTACCTACGTATCCAGATCGTGCGTACGAGACCGACAAATTATTGACGATGGCTAAAAAGTTATGCTTATCGGTCGCTTCCCATAGCTCTCGATATCGCAA
>JBCCSJ010000260.1:0-8253 GCA_039200505.1 Planctomycetota bacterium
CGTCAAGATTCAATTCTGGGGGATCATCGAAATCGGGGGAACCGGAATTCACTTGAACATCGGAGTTGGTATCGAGTGTGATTTTATCGTGCAGGATTTCCTGCAGAACGATCGCCATTTTGTCTTCTTCGGTGGTATCTACCAGCGGCCGAGATCCCTGGTTTAATTGCACCATTCGTTTCTGAATCAGTGTCGAAAGCTTAAAGCGCCCTCCCACCTTTCGAACGATTTCTTCTTCTTTCAATTCGTCGTACATTCAGTTCTTCTCCGCTTGTTTTAAAAGCTGGCAAATGTCAGTTGCGGTCTGTTCGACAGACTCATTTATGACAATGTGTTGATAATTTGATGAGGCCTCCAGTTCCTTCCGGGCAACCTCCAAACGGCGAGTCAATGAGTCTTCGGTTTCCGTTTTTCGACCTCTTAAACGCCGTTCTAATTCCTCTTCGCTTCCAGGATGGATAAAGATTGTGATTGCATCAGGGTAATGATTCAATACTTTCTGAGCCCCTTCGACATCAATCTCCAGAACCATCCAATTGCCCGAATCTAAGGATCGACGCACGGGAGCGTTGAGGGTCCCATACCAGTAGCCACGTCCGAAAACCTCACAGAACTCCAAAAATTCGCCTTGTTCTTTTTTTTGATCAAATTCCTTTTGAGTCAAATAATAATAACTAACGCCCTCGGTTTCACCGGGACGCTTCGGCCGAGTTGTGGCGGAAACGCTTTCGACTAACGGCAGTTCACACTGGCCGAACAGTTGTTTTAACACTGATGTCTTTCCGACACCCGAAGGCCCGGAAATGATAACCAATTCTCCATTTTGTCTTGTTTCGTCCATCGAATTCATCGGTCGGCTATTCTACGTTTTGTACCATCTCTCGGATGCGTTCGATCGCCGTTTTGATTTCAACTACTTGGTTGGAAATTTCGACGTGATTCGCTTTGGAGCCGATCGTATTGGTTTCACGCAACATTTCCTGGACTAGAAAATCGAGTTTCTTTCCTGCGTTAGCTTCTTTTTCCGCGACGTTACGAAATTGGCCAATGTGGCTGCCCAGTCGGACAACCTCTTCGGATATGTCGCATTTTTCGGCAAAAATCCCAACCTCTTTAATAATCTCTTTGGGTTCTACCGTGATGTCGAATTCAGACAACAACTTGTTAATTCGGTCTTTCATTCGAGTCGAATAGTTGTCCATAGCTTGGGGAGCGAGAGCCTTGATTTTTTCAAGCGACTGTTGAATTTGGTCGCAGTTGGCCAGCATGTTGGTTTCCATTACCTGACCTTCCTGCATCCTCATATGATTCAGGTTGGCTAACGCTTGGTTGACCGCTAATTCGACCTTCGGCCACAGTTCTCGGGTTGCACTTTCGTCCATTTCGTCGTCGATGACGCCCGGCAATTGAAGGATTGCCTCAACGTTCACCCCCTGACTTCCGCCAGCAATCTCAGCTAGTTGAGTCCAGTATGCCTGAATTGCACGATCATTCAGCCGATAAACGGGTTGGTCCGCATTTTTGGATGTCTTAATCCGTACATTGACACTCCCACGGTGAATACGGTTTTTTACAAGCGTCTCAATTTTGCTTAAATGTTCGGTATCTAATTCGCAATGGATTGTAGTTTTCAAAAACCGGTTATTTACCGACCTAATTTCCGCCACGATTCGATAATGATCAGTTTGGGCATTCGCCTGTCCGTGGCCGGTCATGCTAAGAATCAATTGCAAGTCCTCCACTTGGTCAATGGGAAAAATGAAGCCGATTGAGTTCCAAATTTCGAATCAGATCGCCGGACAACACAGCTTCAACCTGTTGCAGGGTGGCGATTTTGAGATCGGAATCGAGCGAGCAAATTCGAAAGGTCGTGAATTGGATTCAGAATTCGCCCTAGTCGTTTTTCGCGGGTTCAGAACTGGTTTCGGATCCGCCATTTTCAGTTTCTGGTCCGGAAGAGTTTTCTTCACCCGATTCACCGGTGGCTTGATTTTCGTTCTTGTCAGAAGTTGGGTTGTCAGCGTCACCTGAAGCAGTTGTCTCTTCCGTGGTGCTCGGACTGGACTCTCCATCTTGGGTAGAATTTTGATCCAAACCTTCGCCGGTTTCAGCGGCATCTTCGCCAGTTTCTCCACCTTCTGTTTCGCCTGATTCAGCTTCGCCCTCGCCCGACATAGAATCAACAGCTTCGAATGCGGGGTCAGTAGCTTGGGCGCTTGGTGCAGGAGGAGGATTGAAGGCAGCGATCGTGAACATGCACAAAAAGATCCAAAAGATCGCCGTACCGACGGTGATTTTAGTGAATGCATCTCCGGCCTTGGCACCGAATGCACTTTGGCCTCCCATTCCGCCTAACGCACCCGTTAAACCACCCCCTTTGCCTCGCTGGACCAGAATCAAGAGCATCAAAAAAGCAGAAGTCAGGAATAGAAGCACTTCCATTGCCAGAAGCCCAAAACTCCATTCTGCCAGAATCATAGATTCGAAATTCAACATTTCTCGTTCTCAAAAGAAATCAAATCGTCTGTTTTACTAAACTGCAGCATTAACGATCGGCAAGAAATTTTCTACCGTTAAGGATGCCCCGCCTACGAGGGCTCCGTCAATGTCGGGTTGGGTCAACAATTCAGCCGCATTGGCGGGTTTAACGCTTCCGCCGTACAAGATTCGTGTAGCTTCAGCGACATCCGAATTGTATCGCTCAGAAATTAATTTGCGAATATCAGCATGAACCGCTTGCGCCTGCTCGGGAGTAGCAGTTTTTCCGGTCCCGATCGCCCATACTGGTTCGTAGGCTATGACAACATTTTGCATTTGCTGTTCGGTGACATTTGCCAGCGAACCTTCTAGCTGCGAGCGGACGACATCCATCGTTTGCCCAGATTCTCGCTGTTCAAGAAGTTCACCAACGCACAAGACTGGTGTGAGCCCAGCCTCAAGCGCGGCCAGCATCTTTTTGTTTATCAAGTCATCTGTTTCACCGATCACGTTTCGCCGTTCACTATGCCCCAAAATGACAAATTGGCATCCGAGGTCGCATAACATCGACGTACTGGTCTCGCCTGTAAACGCTCCATTTCCCTCAAAATAGACATCTTGGCCGCCGACAACGATTCCCGAATCTTCCACCGCTTCACAAACGGCATCTAAATAGACGTGAGTAGGACAAACAAGCACTTCAGCCTGAGATTCGAAACTGGCAGCGACCAAACCTTGAACCAATGCGATCGAGTCCGCTTTGTTCAAGTTCATTTTCCAATTGCCCGCGATGAGGGGTCGTCTCACTTTGCTTTCCTATTCGGTTAGTTTTGGCAAAAATCAGCAGTCGGAGATCTTAGCAGAAACAGAAACAGAGCTTAATGGCTGATTTCGCCTAATTTAAGGCCGCGGTCAACGTTCGATCCACGTAATGGGAAAAAAGTATGGGCCGTATTGGCTGCCCGGAAGGATGAGTGAATCGATTTGAGCTAAGTTGCAAAATTCGAAAAATCGTCAGTGAGACGACGGGACATCATATGTCCATGATATTTGCCTTTAAAAATGGCCAAATATTACTCGATGTTCCATTCGAATTCTTTTTCGGATGCCTCAAAACGGGTTGTAGTGATTTGTCGAGCTTGGTTCAAATCCCAATGCTCGATTCGGGTATCTTTCAATCCAATCAAAATCGACTTTCCATCAGGTGATAGACAGAGCCCGGAACGGTCCGCCTGAGTTAAATTTCGTTGAAACAGAGACTTCCAATTTCTGGTGTCGAGCACCACCAAATCAGAGTTCTTCCCATACGATGAGTATGCGAAGCGTTTGCCATCTTCGGAGAATGCGAACATGGGAAAGCTAACATCGACTTGGAACCGCTGGCGACCATTATCGGATTGGATGACAATTTGCTTAGTTCTTGTGCTGATGGCCAAAAATCGACCATCGGAAGAGTAACCGAGCTTGATAATTTTTTCGTCACCAACCGCCGCCTCAATTTCCACTTCCCCGCTCTCAGGGTTAATCAAAAAGAGTTCGTTTGACCGACCAATTGCGACCTGACTTCCGTTAGGGTTGATAGCACAAATTCGCGGAATGTCATTTTTGGTAAATCCTAATTGACTCAAACCGATCGACTTACCTTGAACGAAGGTTTCTGAATCAGTTTCATATCGCACCACGCTTACGGCTGGCTCGATTGGCGTCATTGAAATCACCCCCTGATCATTGGTCTCCCAAGTAACTCCCATATCGATCAGAAACTGCAAAATTGATTCCTTGTCACTTGAATAACAACTGGCCAACGACAGTTGATAGTTTAGTTTTTCCACCGGTTCTGCGTAGTCACTGCTAGAAAGCAACTCCCTGAGCATTGAGAAAAATTGGCTTTTGCGAACTGGCTGGCGGATGGAATAAACCCGAATTGATTCCCCCGTATTAAAATCAAAGGATTCAATCCCGGACTCAGAATCAAGCGAAGTCACCAATAAAATATCGCTGCCTGATTGATTAAATTCGAACGTAGCGATATTGGATTTGGTCAGGGTGCGACTGACCTCTCCAGTTTCCATGTCGAACCAACAAAGCTCCCCCCCTGAACTGGCCGCAATGAAAGTTTCTTCAACCGGGTGAATCGCAAATTGATTGCAAGGACCTGAAGGTTGATTCAATGATTCAGAACCAGTTTCTGAATTTTGCCTGACCTCTTCGATTTCAATTTCTTTGACTCCCGAGATTCCAAAGCCAGAAACGAAAAGAAATCTATTGTTGCTCGAAAAGCGAGCCGAAATGTTGATGGGCGAAGGAATCGGGAACTCAACGACCGTAGTTTTCTCCTCGACATCCACAACAATCATTGTTGTAGCATTCTTGTCGTTCGATGTGACGGCAGCAATCAACTGTCCATCGTCCGAAAATGTCGCAGATTGAACATCTCGACCAGGTGGCAACGCAATTGAAATCAAAGCTTCATCATCATCCTTAATTCGCTGATCATCTAACAGATAAACACCTAGCTTATTCTTGTGGGCAGCTACCAAGCGGTTCCTGGAAATATTGGCTGACATTTGGGACGCCGCCTGGCCCGCCACCGGGAAATTCGTTCCTGTTTGCGGTTCGCCGGTCGCAATATCAATCACCTCAATTTTGCCATCTTTTGGAAACACTATCCTTTTTTCATCTGGAGTGAAACAAGCTCCACCAAAATCCAAATCACGACATTGATAGACAAGGTCGCCAGAATCGACTTCCCAAACCTGGATGCTATCGACCCCTAACATCGCAACGTAATTGCCGTCAGTGGACACTTCTATTGCGCGAAGAATAAAACGTTTTTCTGGATCACTACTGGGATCCGCGATGATTTTCTTGACCGGGCTATTAATGATTGCATCGAAAACTCTGACCACGGATTGGTTGTTAACACCAATACCGCCCGCAAATAGTAGCCTGCCGTCTGGCGAGTACCGAACATGATTGAAATGGGCACCGTCGCTATCAATCGTTTCGATCACTCGATCGGTTTCAAGGTCAAACATTTTGATGCCGAAAGCTGTTGCAAATGCCAAGGTTCGGCCGTCAGGTGAACTGTCAAACCCGGTCACACTACCGACATCGGAGAAACGGTTTTTCATCCCATAGATTACGACACCCGGTTCAACCTGTTTTCGAAATTCAAATTCTTTTTGAGCAAATGATTGTCGACATGAGAGAGCGACGGAACCGGCGATCCCAAAACCTACGACTAAAATCAGTAATCGAGTTGGGATTGTTTTGGCCTTCATAGCAACCTGTTGAATTAAAATCTTTGTCGTGCCCTAAAGGATTTCACTGTCTATTTCTGATCTTCTCAGATAGCAATGAACCACATTGGCTGGTGAAAAAAAGTAAGCAATAATTTTCAATAAAATGACGTCGGATCTTATTTCTTGATCATCAGAAATAGGCAGTGAATTCCGAGATAAGCACTAATGGCCAGCAAGATGCCAATCGGAATCAGGACAACCAACAAGTCGATCCATTTTCCCTCGGCCGCCAACAGGCTCCATCGGTAAAAAGTGAACCCGAAAATTGCCAAGATCACGGGGGTCCAAAGCAGAATTTTTGCGACCGTCCCGCGTGTCCACCAAACAGCTTTTTGCCCATTGCTATCGCTATTCTGATCCAGTGATTCCTTTAAAGATCGATTGATCATTTTTTATCAAGCCTGTTTTTGAGAATTTCAAACATAGAAAACGCCTCAGTCCTCTTGAAACCCACCAGAAATTAGAATGTATCTCAAATCTTAGGCAAAACCGTAGGGCGATGAACCAAGGAATGACGAGGCGTTTTCGACTTGTTTGGATAGCAAAAGTGGATTCGCTGCTAAACCAAGTCGACTTCAAGATCGATCGGCTTAACATCCCCTGGTTTTGGGTCTCCAGCTTTTTTACAAGCTTTGACACAGGCGTCATAAGCTTCCTTGGCCGCATCAAGACAGGCTTTCAACTTCGCATCTGCTTTGGCCTTGCATTCATCAAAGGCCTTTTTCGCGTCTTCGATTGCCTTGTCCTTTTCGTCTTTAGCTTTTTTGACACAAGCATTGTATTCGGTTGTGGCATCAAGCTCACATTTTGCAGCTTTCGCTGCGGCAGCGGCTTGCGCGGCCCTGTGTGTCCGGTCTATCCATATCTGACGTGCAAGATGAGCTGCTTTTGCCGCTGCTAGACAAATTGCTTTGGCTCTAAAACCTTTTAATTTTGCACACCTACCTCTGGCAAGTTTGTAAGCTGCGTCATTGGCTTTAGTTGATGTGGTATGGGCAAGCTTGGCTGCCGCAAGATCAGCAGCAAGTTCAGCAGCGCAGATGGCAGTTGCCGCCGCTAGTGTAGCTTTGCAAATCCCAACGGCACCATCGAAGTTTTTTTCCGCACGGGCGACTGCCGAATCATAAACTTTTTTACATAGTCCAACCTCTGCTGTATGAGCTAGGTTGCAGAGTTTTTTTGCATCCTCATAGTCCTCATTGCACTTTTTAATACAGTCATCGAGATCATCAATAATCGGTATATCTGTTTCCTGCTTGATTTGCCCATAAGCAGCGTTCGAATGGGCAAACCCAATCGAAACAATTAGCATTGCAGCCAACACCCACTGCTGCAAATTCAGGAATCGTTTTGCCGTACTCATTAAAATCCTCACCTTAAAAAATAGAAATTTATGATTTTCAAAAATCAACTCAGCTTTCAACTCGACTAAACTTTCCGAACCTCCTTTCGTTCTAAGCCCTAGCAGTCTCAACCAACTTCCCTCACTTTGGAACATTGCCTTCCTGAACAGGCATGATTTAGTCATTATTAAGGTTGCATTGAAAGTGTTTATTCACTCCCTTAGTCATGCTCATTCATGGTTTGGCCCAAGGCCTCCTCGAGGTCATAAGGATTGATTACCTTGACAAAACCCTTAGCATCAATGATCACGATCCCGTAACCGAAGTCGCCAAACTGCAATCCACTTTCGAGTCCACCGGGAAGCCAAACCGAAGACCAATCCGTTTTTGCATATTCAGGAAATACGAGGTTTCTTCGCGATTCGAATAACTCCTTGGAAGCATCCGTGCTTAGTAAAACAACCCTTAAGTTTTCTGGCTTGTATTTTTGCTGTAGCCGCTGAACCAGCGGAAGAAGTTCGTAGCAACTGTGTCAGGTCATCCCCATCAGGTCGAGAATTGTGACTTTGCCACGAATAGTCTGGTCGCTGATTGTCTGACCTTCCAATGTCGTGAACTCGAATGGTGGGCAAACCCGGTTCTTGATCGCTCCGCATAAGGCCATGTCTTTCTTTTCAATGCGCAGCTCTCGCCTAGCACAGTCAATTTCAAGAACCTGATACATCGAGTCCCAGACTCGAAAGGGAGCGCAGAGGGCGTTGGACTCATGTCCAGAGATATACCCGTCCCCGTCATGATCAATCGAAATGTACGTTGAAGTATTTGTGAAACGGGTGCTTCCGGTAGAGTTGTTTTTCAAGCTATACGCGGTCGCCTCTGGGAGATATAGGTTTACTTTCTTACCGTCTTGCATGAGCTCGGCTTTAAAAACCAAGCGATCTTCAGTTGCGGAAGTAGATACAGTTTCGCTTGGCTCATTCTGTAGTTCCTCCAACAGGTCGCGACTACTCAATTTCACCTTGGGACGAGTTAAATTGCACTCGGAAAGTTGCAGGACGATTGAATTTGCCGACCGTTTTTTAATTGATTTTTTGTTTTTTTCGAGACCGGAGATAGCGGGATCGGAG
>JBCCSJ010000261.1:0-8193 GCA_039200505.1 Planctomycetota bacterium
AAAAGCTTTTCAAACAAGTCATTCCCAAGGATCGTAAACTAGTCGACTTTGTTGACTTTCAGCCCACACCCTATCTTGCGATCGGCTCTGAGTTGCCGAATTTCGAATTCCAAACCTTGCAGGGCGAAAAGAAATATTTCTCGGATTTACGCCAAGAAGGGAAAATTGCTGTCGTTTACTTTTGGAAACGGATTGTCAGCGGTGATGAAAATCTCCGGAAGCTCAATGAGATCAAACGAAGCCTCGGCAATGATGTTTGTGTTATCGCGATTGAAGTTGCTTCTGGAACTTCCGAAGCCATTCTTGAATATCTGAAAGAAAACAAAATCGAGATCAATGTCTACAAAGACATCAAACAAAACTTGCAGTATCGTTCGAAATTTTCACCATTCCCGGCAACCATCATAGTGGATGCGAAAAACAGAATTCAATTTACTCGGACTGGCACTTCCATTGCTTATTTTCTGTCCCAAGGTTCTCGCCGGCCCGAATATGGCGCGGAGTTAACCGCCTGCTTGAAGAGCCTTATCGCAGACGATGATGTAGCCGCGGTGGTTGCAAGAGATGCCGAGCTGACCAAGACAAAATTGCGAATTCGTGAACGAAGGCTTGAAGCAGACTTCCAGGCCGCCGTTGGAAAAACCACCGATACATTTCACGATAGTCAGGTTACGGTTTTCGCAGAAAATGATGATCGCATCGAACACCTCATGGGTGCATCTTTGAACGATCTAATCAATGACACTTCGAAGGAAGACAAACAGTCAAGCATTCTTCCCAGACCAGTAGGGATTTGGATATCGAATGCAAAACCGCTAAAGAATTTTGAAGCCGATTATCGTCAGCTTGAGGGCTCCTACGGTAACGAGTGGATCGACTTTCGCAAGGTGACAACAGAACAGTTGCCTTTGCCTGATGGCAGTGCTTTCTTGATTGTTGACCGCAGCGGAATCGTGCAGTCTGCATACAAGTTGTCTTCACCGATAATCGACGAAAAAATTGCTCGAGACTTAAAAAGTACTATGCTCGGTGCAAACTTGCTGCAGCGATGGCGACATAGTCGATCACGAGAAGGACGATGATCACTTCATCTAACATCAAAATATCATTTATTGATTTCACTATCGAAAGAGCTTAAACCATGACACGTATTTTTCGTATTCCACTGACACTGTTTTGCCTGATTGTTTTATTCACACTGCCCCAGCTTGGTAGCGCGCAGGAAAAGGAAACACCGACCGACGCTGACGTCTTGATTGATTTCAAAGATAAGGCCGAGACAAAACGCTGGATTACGGTCAACGACAATGTGATGGGAGGGCGATCCAAAGGTGGGTTCAAGGTTATGGGCCAAAAACTGATTTTTACCGGCAAATCCAACACCAATGGAGGTGGCTTCTCTTCGATTCGAACAAAACCTCAAAAGTGGTCAACCAAAGATGCAGACGGGCTCTTAATCAAAGTCCTTGGAGACGGGCGAACTTACAAAGCGGATTTACTGACCGACAACAAAATGCGGCGAATTCCGATTGCGTACCGGGCAGACTTTGAAACCACAAAAGGAGAGTGGAAGGAAATCAAGATCCCATTCAAGTCATTTGAACCAACACTGTTTGGATCAAGTATGAAAGGTCGCACGCGTGACCTTGATAAGACAAAGATCGAAACGATCGGCTTTATGATTTACGACAAAAAAGACGGCCCGTTTCGCCTCGAAGTCGATTGGGTAAAAACTTACAAAGCCGCGAATCAAAAGGGAAATGGCTAGTAAGTTGTACTGTTGCCTCGCCAAAAACAAGGGAATGACTCCAAAAGCAACTTTAGCGACTCGGAGTTGAGTATGCTTAAATTCAGCATTCGAGACCTGCTGTGGATAACACTTCTCACATCTGTTGCAATATTCGCCTACCTGAAAACCGCTGAGCTACGAAAAACGAAAGCTGAGTTGGAATCGATGAAGGCTCAGGTGCAAAGTAGGTGAATCGATCCCAAGGGAGACCGCAAAGTTCTTTGCATCAAAAAAATCCATCTCCTTCAAAGTGCAAAAGCATAACGACGAAGAAGGCACTATGGGTTTTGTCGGCGGGGACCATCGAGGTTGCGTTGAAATTTGCAAGACCAAATCGGCTTGCTTTTACATGGGACCGAATCCACGACCCCAATTACTTCGTTGAGGTCATTTCAGATGGCGACTGGATCATTCGTCGTGATTACGGAAGGTGCTATGTTTCAGAGGCACCGAAATCACTCGCAGATTTACTTGCCCCCAAATCTCTCAAGCCGAGTGACGCTTGGAGGTTTGATGCTCCCCGAATCTTGGCTCTTTTTGATCCTTCGACCGTTGAGTCGCTGATCGAGTCATGCGATGTCTCCTTTCGCGGAACTCGAAATTTTGGGCCAGTTAAAACCAATCAGCTCATTCTTGATAGTGGCGGTCCAACGCCGAATGATTGGTGGTCGTTTCGATGGAAACTTTATATTGCCCAAGGCGAACAACCAGAACCCATTTATCTCGAGCCCGATTTAGATGGCTTATTCCCATCGCTTGCAGGAAAGGACCGTTGGTCCGCATCCGATATCCGTTTTACTGAATGGTCGTTTGCTGAATCCGAAGAAGAAGACTTTCGTGTCGACTTAAAAGAGGGTGAAGAGCTTATCGATTCGCGGCAAGCACTTGGATTGGGAGAGCCTCAAACGCTAAATCCGATGGTTGGGCAACCGCTTCCTCAATTCTCGGCGATCAATGAAGCGGGGGCGACTATCAAACGCAATGAACTCGTCGGCAATGGCCCTTTTGTCTTGATCTTGTGGGGGTCAGAAAATGCGGCTATCGGAGCGTGGTAGAAAAAGTTTAATGCCGTCCGAACGATCTGTGAACCTAAGAGTGGTTTGAAAAGAATGCAACCGTGTTAACCCAGCCAAAAGTTGAAGGCCAGCGGTTGCAAGTCGGAGTTTCTGTCGACAACCGCGGAGTGAAAAGCGTCAATGGCATCCCCGTATTGAAAACTATCGAAGCAACGAATGGGAGAATCTACTTGATCGACGGTATGCTCGAACCGGGAACGGCTCCAGTCGATGCAGGATCAGACTTTTCAGACTTACTTGGAAAGAGCGAAGGTTATCAAATGATGGCCGAAATCATGGACTCCGAACAGGTTCGAAAAGTTCTCGAAACCAGCGAATCAGTTACTGTGTTGGCGGCTCCTGACGAATACCTTTCCGCGATAAAAGGAGGACAGGACTCACTAATCGCGTATGCAATTGAATCGCTCATTATCCCGGGCCGCTACGATACTTCCAGCTTTGGTGCAAGATCTGCGGCAAAGAGGCCTTTTGGAAGACACGCTCGTGGTTTGGGGAGGCGAATTTGGACGCACCGTTTACAGCCGGGTAAGCTTACGATCGACAATTATAGCCGCGACCACCACCCGCGAAATTACTCGATTTGGATGGCCGGCGGTGGTATCAAGCAGGGTCACACCCACGGGACGACCGACGATTTTTCTTACAACATCGTCGAGGATTCCGTGGCAGTTTTTGACCTAAACGCAACGATTCTGCACCTGATGGGGATCAACCACAAAAAGCTGACTTATCGTTATCAGGGCCGCGACTTCAGGCTTACCGATGTTCATGGCCGAGTCGTCGAAAAGATTTAAAGTTAGGCAAATAGCCACAGGAAGGAAATTGAGTTTGTATTAGTTTCTGGTGCGTGATGTTTTCAGTTTTTGAGAAATCTAGACAATTTTTTTGGTTGGCACTCTCCATCGCTTTGATCGTGGGATGTCTTGGCCACGAAAAAAGAGAGTGGATAAACCGATCGGTTCCACGGAGGATCTTACTTATCAATTCGGAATAGCTGGCGGACCCAATGAAATGTTGTATGCTTGGTTTGCGGGACGAAATACGACGTTTCTTTGACAAAGAGTTGTTCTTGAAAATTGGTAGAAGTGGTCAAGGGCATGAACTACCAGACAACGTAATGGGTGTGGACTTTTCATCAAATGGAAAAAAACTATTGGTGTTAAGTTCTCGGCGACTGAATGCAATTTCAATTGTGGAAGGAGCAAATATTCACTGTCTGCAATTCTCAGGGGAAGGCCATCGCTTTCACGTAGCGTTTAGTGCAGACGATAGATATGCATTTGCCGACGGAATTGATTTTGTTGTTTTTGATACATTCAAGAAAAGCTTAATCAAAAAAATCAAGGGGCCAGACTCATCAACTTGGCCAAAAACTCCCTACTTTACTTGTTTTGATTCGTTCATTGTCAACGGACTCGTACATGTTATTGTTGGTTGTAAAGACGGAAAAATGTTTGAGTTGCGCGAACTTGATGAGATGGAGAAAGAGAAAATCGCAAGGACAAAAGAACACGAGAACGCGGAAGGGTCCAACTAAACGAGAATATCAAGTAGAAACACTTATTTCCATCGACCGCATATGGAACATGCATTAACGAAGACGCCGAACATGCGGTCAATTTTTATTGGGTTGACTTTCCAACTCGATCGGCTCGCGAGACGCCCACAACCCAGCAGGTAAAGAAATTGCTTGCTTCGATTTGTTTTGCGACTCAGATTGACAACCGAGATCACGCCCTCATACGTGCCCACATTTTCAAAGCGGCCAGGGTAGGAGCAACTTCCAGGCTGCAAGTCAAAGACTTTGTAGATGAAGGCAAAAACCGAAGTACCCGAGGGGGGACTTGAACCCCCACGACCGTAAGGTCACAGGATTTTAAATCCTGAGCGTCTGCCAATTCCGCCACTGAGCCAGAGTGGGATTTCGAGTCGTTTTCTTCGCTGATTCCTCGAAAAAAACAAGTCTTCGATGAAGACTAAAACGCAATCGAAGCGTTGACTAAACTTACCACAAATTGGCAGTAATGTCCCCGTTTTTGTCCCCGGTGAAACATTATCGGCGGTCAACCGAAGCCATTCGCCTAGGTCAGTCATTCGATTCCGTCGAATGGCGGATCAACCATTTCTCTTTCAAAATCTGGTATGTCTCAAGTTCTCCGAGAGCGGCCTCAATTTCTTTATCCTCAAAAAGGAATTTCATATCCTCGTCGGTCGTAATTAGCTTCATAGTTTCAACCGCCTTCTCCAGATATTCATCGGCCTCCGAGCTACTCGAACTTCGCCTCTGCTCTGCACAGAAAATGTATGCTTCCACGGCATTGTGCAGTGCTGCTTCAAGGCGAACCTTTGGAATGAAAGCTTCAAGAAGGGATGCGGCTTCGGTAGGCTGGCCGAGCTCAGCCATTATCCGCGCCTGGCAAATACCAAAAACTTCTTTAAATTCATTGTTCGTGTAACGGACTGCTTCTTTCCAATCACTTAATGCAAGGTTCAACTCTTTCTTAGCTTGGTGCGCTTCCGCTCGGGCAGAATACGCATAGCCGAGTTTTCGAATGGCCTTGGCATCAAGATCTGTAGTATCAGAAACTGTAACGAAGAGCTCAATTGATTCGTCCAAGAGTACGATTGCTTCGTCAGAATGCCCAGCATCAATTCGTGATTTGGCGCCTGTGTACAACATCGCTGCAAGGTCTAGTTGGTACTTTTTTCGGTCAGGAAAAGTCTGAACTAATTGACGCCGGAGTAACTGGCCTTTCCCAAACCAAGAGTTCGCTTGTTCCGATTCGCCAAGCTTGTCATTTATAAAAATGAGATTATTCGCAACTTTAGTCGCTTCGGACTGAATGTCAGGGCGAAACGGTAAACGCGCCGCTAAATCTGATCGAAATGCCCAAGACTTCTCCCATTGTTCTCTAGCTTTCTTGCAAGCTTCTTTTTTCGATAGGTTTGAGTGCTTAAGGTAAAACAAGCCTAAGTAATTGTACAGCTTACCCTTTGCACGCTTGAATCTTGAACTTTGTTGAAATTCTTCGAGATCATTATCAAGAATTGACAGCGCTTCATCGAAAGACTTTCTCGCTGCAGCAATTTTATTTTCTACTCTCAGTTCTTCAGCAGTTTGTATATGCGCATCGACCAGTTGATATAGGTGACTAGGCTCTCGACTATTAACTTGCAATAGATACTCAATCGCAAGTTTCTTGCAGATCTTCGAATTTGGCTCATCGTCTTTCAGATCATAGATCTCTCCCAGTTCGGCATTCAGTTTCGAAATTGTCGCTAAGAATCGATCATCATCATGAAATTCCTCAAAGGCCCCACTTTGAGATATCGCCTCTTGAAGATACCTTTCAGCAGCATCTGATTTACCAAGGTACTTTTCAACGGAGGCCAATTCTCTAGAGATAGTTGAAAATTGATACCAGTAGTCAATTTCTTTGGGTTTTCTTTGTTGCAAGCTTTGAATTGTAATTTTCGCGTTATTTAGACGTGCTAACGAGTCGGAGTCATTTCCCATAAGACGTTCCAGCTTTGCCAACAACACCTGCACTTTCGCGTTCATCGCAGTCGCCAGCAGTGAATCGCCGTTGTCAATCAAAATCGCCTCGCTCTTCTCTTTTAATTTGGACGCAAGTTCTCGTTGCTCATGATCGGAAAGCGCCGAAAGCGGATCTTCCAAAGAAGCTACAAAAGTAGTGATTGAGTCGATTCCGTGCCGCAGATTTATGTTGGACTTGGCTAGTCGATTTTGGCTTTGATTGTATAGATTGTTTAAGAGATATGCAGAAACAACTGATACCGTTAGTAAACCAACCAAGAGGGAAATTGCGGCTGCCGCCATGGGTTTACGCTTACACCACCTTCGTGCGTTCTCGATTTTGTTCAATGGTCGCGAAACAACAGGAGCGTCATTTAAATAGCGATCTAATTCATCGGCCAATTCTTGCGCAGACTGAAAACGCCATTCAGGTTCTTTGCAAAGCGCCTTTTCGCAGATGACACTCAAGTCTAAAGGGCATGCCGGGTTTACGATGTGGGCGGCGGGTGGCTTCGTGTTAATAATTTCGTATTGAACTTTAAGACGATTGCCTTGAAATGGGAGGCTCCCAGTTAGAATTTCGTAAAGGATAACACCCATCGCAAAGATATCTGATCTTTCGTCAATCTGCTTGTTAAAGCCTTTTGCTTGTTCGGGACTCATATATTCAAGAGTGCCTATGATCTCTCCAGTCGAGGTCACTCGGTTCTCATCAAATTCGGCAGCAGATAATCCAAAGTCGGCGATGCAGACTTGAAGTTCGAAGCCAGATCTTTTTCGATCTCGAGTTGAATGCGCAACTTCGTCTTTTTTAAAGGTTCGCTGGTGTAAAAGTATATTCGATGGTTTGATGTCTCTGTGAATGACACCACTGGCATGCGCATGTTGCAACCCAATGGCTGTTTGTCGTAGTAAATCAATTTTCTGCTTTAATGTCAGGGAGCGATTTCCCAATTTTTCCGAAAAAGTTTCTCCAACGATTAGGTCAGAAACGATAAAAGGGAAACGGTCTGTTGAACCAGTTTCAAATACCTTAACGATTCGCGGATCATTCAATATCGCGGCGTTCCTTGCTTCTTGAATAAATCGTTTGCGATTTTTTGGATTGCTGACTAGGTTTTTGCGCAAAATTTTAATTGCCACTCGCCTACCAAGGCTTTCTTGAAATGCTGAAAAGACACTACCAAAACCGCCACCGCCGATATATTGGAAGTCAGAAAAATCATCTGGCATATAACTGGCGATCTCGTCAACACGCCATTGGTCTTTATCCAATTGTCGCGGTGAGCAGGTTTCGCAAATTGTTGAACTTTCAACAGTCGAAACAAATGCTTGTCGACACTTGGTACATTCCAATGAGGTGAAAGCCACTCCGTCGTCAACCTCGTGGCGTATGTTGTTGAGAACATCGAGTACGGCGAGCTCAGCTTCTAAATTGCCGCATTTTTCATTGTGCTCTGACCGCCAATGACTGCTCATATCCGAACGTTGGAATTCGATAGAATTTAAGTATTCTTCGAGTAAATACGAAGTATCAAGCTCGCTATCTTGTTTTGGACTTTCAAAGTCTTCATTCATGTTATGCTCCTTTATCGTTCAAGATCTCTGAAAGACGTTGGACACCTCGAGTCCAAGCCATCCTTACTGCCGGTTCAGTTCGTTTCATGGCAGATGCAATTTCTGGAAATAATTTGCCTTCAAAGTTCCGCATCAGAATCACTTTACGTTGGACAGGACTTAGTTGGTTGATTGCGTTTTTGACGATTTCGAGTTCTTCAGATTGAATAGCC
>JBCCSJ010000262.1:0-8190 GCA_039200505.1 Planctomycetota bacterium
ATATCAAAATTTTGAATATAAGACATCTGGACACAAGAGAAGAAGCCTAAACCAATTTGAACTTTCAAGGCTTCTGAGAAAATTGACGGCAGCTTAAAGCTTTTTCCAAAAGCCTCGCAGTTGCTGTAGATGTTTTCGACAAGTACGCAAATCCAAAAGCGGTTACGCAAAGCTTAAACCAAGCACTCGGCCGAGGCCGAAGCCTAACTTTTATTCATGATTCACCGCTTCATGGACGAATTTCGAGATAGTCGTAACGACTGTCGCGATTGGTTGGTACCCAACGCAGCAAGCCCTGTGTCGCAGCGACCAAACGCAATAAACTTTTACCCGCTCCTTAGCCTAAGGAATTTTCCTTTTGTCAATCGATTAGTTAAATTCGCCTTAGGCTTGTAAACCATCCAATCATCGTCACCACGGCAAGAATCGCGGGGATCGTATCTCCCCAGCTTCGATACAGACTGGATCGGAATTGAGAACGAAATTTGATCGGCAGGATAGCCTCGGCTCGCCTCGGCCCAAGCTGAACCAAACGCCCACAAGTATCGATTTCAGCGGAAAATCCCGTGTTGGCACACACAAGATTCGGCTTTCTCATTTCAACCGCCCTGAATACGTTGCAAGCCAAGTGAAGATCGAGGCAACTGGTTCCATAAAACCAACCATCGTTGGTTAGATTCACCATTGCGTCTGGCTCACCTTGTTCGGCCGCAAGTTGATTGAGTTGCCGACGAATCAACTGAGGCAGGGTCGATTCAAAACAAAGGTTTGGCGCAAATTGAAGCCCTGCGACTTCGTATGATTCGAACTTTGTGCCGGCCGTCGTGCTGGGCAGACGTATCCAATCTTTCGCAAACGGGAAAACCGTATCTAAAAAAGGGATATATTCCCCCACCATAATCAGGTGGTTCTTAAAATAGCGTCCCTTGATTTCACCGAATTCTGAAAGTAACAACACTGACGCATACAACGCATCGGAATCAGGATCCAATGTTCCAGCCCCGACCATCATCATCGGCTTCTGCCCCGGTTTTGACTGGGTCATATCAGCAAAGACGCGCCTAATATTTTGCTGCGCAAGCCGGACCGTATTTTGAGCATTGAAATCGGTAAGCAGATCGGTGTAGGGAATTAAGGCTGACTCTGGCCACACGATTAGATCGAGTTCAGGATTGTCGTTCAAAGCCTGATTGGTCAGTCGATACTTATTCTCGTATTCGACACGGATTCGATCATCCGTCATCCGTCCAAAAATGACGTCGTGAGAAGTCTGGATAAGAGCCAATTCAACCTGTTCTTCACCAAGTTCTACGTCTTCGCTGAGACGAAATTGGCCGTAAACCAACACAAAAGAAAAGGCCAAAATAGTCACCAAACTGGTCAAAGCCCGAGACGAAATCGTTAACGCTGGCGGCTGTATTTTAAAGAATGACTTGGCCAGAGATGCCGTGAGGATCGCAATCCCGCAGGCCGTCAAGACCATTAAAAATGTGAGAGTGTATCCTCCAAACAGATCTGCAACTTGAATCAGGATCGGTGACCGATACTGCGTGTGCGATAGACAGACCAAAGCCATACCGGTGGCAAAATAGCTGCGAATCAATTCAATCCCAGTCCAACAAACCGGAACGACAACAAGTAATGGAAGCCGAAAATTTTGATGCAGCCCCCGGCAGGCAGCAACGAAAATCGGTGAATACAGGGCAAGGTAGCTCGAAACAAGAATCCACCCAATCCACAGTGCAGGGTGGGGGATCGGAATGAAGTAAAACAATCCCAACCAATAAATCAGGCCTGCCAAATAAATTTGACGGTAGGGGCGATACTTCAAGAATCCTCGATCAGCTGAATTGTTTGGCATCCATGGCTTCGAATCCATACTAATCCACAACAGCGGTACAGGAGCGATCCAAGCCAACCATGCAAACCCCACTGGTGGAAATGAAATCCACAGTAACAAATAGGACAATAAAGTCGCTTGCAGCCAAATGTATCCGGATCCGAAATTGGATAATTCAGCCTTTGGGTTTTCCGATTGCGTTTTCTGGTGCGTCAATGTGGATCCATCCTGTTGCGAGTTCTACCGTCGCGATTTTCAAAAGGGAAAAAAGGGCACGAGTGAGCCCTGCTCAAACGTTTTCGATTGGGTGTCAAAAAATATCAATCCGTCAGCACGACCGAGAGCCATCAGGTCGGACGAGCCCTGCCAACTCAGTGGCGTGACCAATCTTTGTCCAGATAGATCCAACTTGAGTCGGCCCGGCCAATAGGTCGGTCGGTTCCCGCGAGTTTCGTGGGATTGGGTTAAAAAACAGGTCAACGGCGAAGGTGGGGGGATATTCCCAGTGGTCATTTTCAAAATCGCAGCTTTGACGAAGATCTCAAATCCAACCAGACTGCTGACCGGGTTACCGGGCAAACCAAATACAACGGTCTGCCCGCCATTTTTCTCAGCGACTCCGAACCAGACAGGTTTGCCCGGTTTGACGGCAACTCGATGAAACACCTTCTCAACGCCAAGATCATCGAGAACTTTAGGAACCAAATCCATCTTGCCTGCGGAAACACCTCCGGAAAGAATCATCAAGTTCGATTCTAAGCCTTGTCGAATCTTTCGTTGCAGGACGGTGATGTCATCCGAAGCGTGGCCCAAAGCGATCGTTTCCAGACCAAGATTTTCCGACATTGCGACCAACATGGGTCCGTTACTATTTCGAATTTGCCCGGGTTCAGGCTTTTGGTTGCAGTCTACGAGTTCATTTCCAGTTGGCAGGATGCTAACGCTCGGTTGACCGCCTACGACGATCTCGCTGGCTCCGATTTCAGCAAGCAAGCCAATGTCGGTTGGCCTAACTTTCCATCCCGCCTGGAAGATCAGACTTCCTTTGGTAAAATTGGATCCCTGACGCAAAATGTGTTTTTCGGAATCGATAGATTCGTTTGAAAATCGGACGGTTTCGAAGTTCTTTGTTGGCTGGACTTCCGCATTTTCCACCATGATCACTGCATCAGCGTTTGACGGAATGGGCGCCCCAGTCATTACTCTAGCAACCATCCCAGGTTCCAAATTAATCCCGGGGGCATCACCGGCGATCACGGTTTCGGCAATCGAGAAATCCTTTTGCCCGTTCTGAACTCGCTGATTAAAGTCCGCACTCATTACCGCGAATCCATCCATGACTGACTTGTCATGGGGCGGCGAATCGACATCGGCGACGATATCATTTTCGAGCAATCTGCCCACACAGCGAGACAAGGGAATCGTTTCGACAGGTAGTTTGCCGACATGAGAATCAATCAACTCAAGAGCTTCTTGAATGGAAATCATTGGGCGAGCCTTGACAAAGTCGGAACCGTTTTCATGAAGCTTGAAGTTGATTCAAACTTACGAAGTTTTTTAGCAAATCAATACCCTTATCTGTCAAAAAACTTTCGGGATGAAACTGAACACCAAACGTGGGGTGCTGCTTATGCTCGATCCCCATGATTTCGCGATTACCGCGATCATCTTCGGTCCACGCGGAAACTTCGAATTCGCTGGAAAGTGTATCCGGCTGTATTACAAGACTGTGGTATCGAGTCGCTTTCATCGGACTTGGAATCCCGGCAAAAATTGATTGGCCATGATGGTGAATCCAATCGGTTTTACCGTGCATTAGTTTTTCTGCTCGAACAATTTTCCCGCCTGTCGCCTGCCCGATTGATTGATGCCCAAGGCAAACTCCCAATATCGGAAGCTTTCCGTGATAGTGCTGAACGCAGGCTACTGAGACCCCTGCCTCGTTGGGAGTGCAGGGCCCAGGCGAGATGATAATGTGACTGGGGTTGAGCGATTGAATTTGCGTGACCGAAATCTTGTCGTTGCGATGGACCTCCATGACCAATCCAGGGTCCATTTCGCCCAATCGTTGAACGAGGTTGTAGGTAAACGAGTCATAGTTATCGATGATCAAAATCATTGGCAATCGTTCAGTATTTGAGCGGATTGGATCAGTCTGCTAGCGAATTATTATCTACCAAACCAGAATTTATGTTAAGGGAATTGAGTTCTATTGACCGACGTGCTGGCTCAATTTACCTTGCTTGAATCGTAACGGATTACGAATTCTTTTATCACTGTAAACCCCATGGAAGGGTGAGATGAAAATTAACGGACCAAGCACCGGAAACCGAGTCAATCGATTCACCGACCGACGGAATCCCCAACCCGTCAACTCAGTACCATTATTGGACGTAAATCGTGGAAATGAACCACTGAAATCTGAGGTCATGGAATTGTTTTCCGAGATCTACGATTCGGGTAGATTCATCGGCGGACCTCATGTGAGCAACCTTGAAGGGAATGTTGCCGCAGTCAGCCATTGTGAATTTGGAGTCGGTTGCGCGTCCGGAAGTGACGCTCTGCTGTTGGCATTGATGGCTTTGGACATTGGCCCGGGTGACGAAGTCATCTGTCCTAGTTTCACATTTTTCGCAACCGCAAGTTGCATCCATCGACTCGGAGCAACACCTGTTTTCGCCGACATCGAACCAGATACCTTCAATATTGATGTGGATTCGGTGGCAAGGGTCGTCACCGGTAGAACCAAAGCGATCATCCCCGTTCATCTATTTGGGCAATGTGCCAACATGGATGCCCTGGTTGAATTGGCTCAGGAATTCGATCTTAAAATCGTAGAAGACTGTGCCCAATCCATTGGCGCGACTCAAGGTGGCAGAGCGGCTGGGAGTATCGGAGACATTGGTTGCTTCAGTTTCTATCCAACCAAGAACCTCGGTGGTTTCGGCGATGGAGGAATGTTGACAACCAACGACGAAAAGATCGCCGATCGGTTGCGGCTGTTGGCAAACCACGGAATGCGACCCCGGTATTACCATCGAGAAGTTGGCATCAACAGCCGTTTAGATTCGCTGCAGGCCGCTGTCCTCGATTTGAAAATTAAACGCTTGGCTGTCTACACTGCCAATCGGAAAGAGAATGCCATCCGATACCGACAGCTCTTTCTTCAATCCCCATTGAATTCGCTGGTTAAGCTTCCCGCAACGTCGAGGGATTGTGGACATGTTTGGAACCAGTTCACGATCCGAATTCCTGGCGGTAAAAGAGACGAAATCAGAAAACAGTTGGCAGACTTAAATGTTGGCTCGGAAGTCTATTACCCGATTCCAGTCCATCAACAAGAGTGTTTCTCGTACCTTGAAGTTGGTGCCGAAGAGTTGGGAGAAACCGTCAGGGCTTCAACGGAAGTGTTGAGCTTGCCAATCTTCCCTGAACTGACATTTGAAGAACAGGTCTACGTAGTTGAGTCACTTGAAAAAGTGATGGGTGTGTATTCAACGGAAGCTCAGCAGCCACTTATTCGCAAGGCGGCTTAATCAACCTCAACCGCGATTTGAGCCGGCTTACGAAATTAGATTAAGTTGAATCGAAAAAGGCAGTGTGCACTACGCACACCGCCTTTTTGTCTGCCACCGATGGTTTGATCTATCGGTTCCTTTTGAAGAGATAAATGCCGGAACCATCGCGAGGAATCAGTTCCCAGCCTTCTTGTCCAATCGCATTCAGCAAATTCACAAACGTCGCCCGTTCTCGGCTACCGAGGCTCCTTTGAAGTCCAACGAGATCAAATTCTCGCGGCTGAATATTTCCGCCAACATCAAAGATATAACGTCCGTTACTTACTGTAAGCTGAGCGTATTCGATGCCGCTCACGGCCTGTTGGGCCTGCTGAATTTGCGGAGGTTTGGGAGCGAGTGCGTTGGACGTTATTGGGATTAAGATCAATGCAAATAGCGAACAAATCCCCGCAACGATCATCGTATTTTTCAGCATCACGCTACCCAGTTGAGAAAATGAAAATGAAATCTTTATCATCAAGTCGAAACATCGAATGACGCGACTCAAATCATAAAGGAGCACAGTCCACTGATCAAATCGGTGATCACAGTTCGCCACCGAGAACTTCGCCCCTTCGAACCTTAAACCGGCTGAACGGGTTGGGGTGTCGCAATTAAATCAAAAAAGCCACGATCCGTGACAGAATCGTGACTTTTCCGAAGTTTCAATCAGTTCGACGACTCTCTGTGCCCGCTGTTTTTATACGAATGAATCTAATTCGATATCAAATACGAGGACTGAGTTCGGTGGAATGCCTCCGGTGCCAGTCGTTCCGTAAGCAAGGTGCGATGGGATGTACAGTTTACCTGTCCCACCTGTTTTGAATGATGGAATTCCCTGTCTCCAACCGGGGATCAATCCAAGCAAACTTTGGGTGATCGTTCCAGCGTCAAAAGTACTCCCTTCGACCAACAAGTTTTGGTCATTGAGCGACAAGAATTTGCCGTCATAGGTTACCGTCACCACACTATTGGATTGTGGGTTATCGCCAGTTCCTTCTTGGTCGATCAAAACGTACAACCCATCACCGGCATCGGTCGGACTGACGCCCACGTCTGCAAAGTGTTTTTGAAGGATAGCATCGTCAATTTCTCGTTGATCCGTTTCAAAGCTGACCGTGAGTTCACCGGTTTCCACGTTGGCGTTGGCATCTTCTACAGTAAACGTGATGGATCGATCTGCTCGATTCGCGTTAGTCGTTCCATTGAAATAGACCAATGTTCTGAGCACCGTTTGATAGTTATCGGCACTCGTCACACCGGTTAGGACCAGTTGATTGGTTTCCCTGTCATAATCTGCAACTGAAATTAGCGGATTGTTACTTCCATCCACAGGTATCGACGATTCAACGACACCAAGAACTTCGTTGTCCCCATCGGGTTCGTTGTTCAATGTGACGGTGACCCTTGCAACGTCAACGCCAGAAGGATCATTAATGGTTGCCGATGCAGAGATAAATTGAGATCCCAAACCTGGGGTGACTTCTGCGGTGCCGGCGGTTCCACTTTCGTTGCCGTTAAGATCCACTTCCAGGCCGATTGACTGAAGTTCGATCACTCGCACGTTATCGATGAGAGCCCCAGACCCGTCTCCACCGTTGGCTTCACCTGGTTCGAGGAACGTCAGTCGCGTTGTGTCACTTGAAGCGGTCAGAATCAAACCGACACTTCGCCAGTCCCCTTCGCTGAAAAAAGTGCCTGCCCAGGCGTTGTCCCAACGAACGCGGAATTCGTCTCGTATTTCAGCATTGCTACCGGCAGTTCCCTGATCCCCATCGGTGCTATAGTCGAAGCTGACTAAATAGGTCGTTCCCGCTGAAGTCGACAAGTCCTGATAGACTCCATCTTGATGACCCGATTGAGAGTCGAGATTGAGGTATTGTTCTCCTTCGGTACCGTTGCTGGTGAATTCTGAATTTGTCGGAATCTTTAAAAACCGGACATCTTCGGTATCTCCGAAAGCTGCCCAACCATCGACGTCTTGGGGACGGAAAAATGTGGTGCGATCTTCGGCGGTCGTTTCAAATCCGGCGTTAGAGATGACTCCTTCGGCAGGATTGGTTTCCATCAAACGGATATTGTCCAGGAACGGACCGCGAGAATCACCCGAATTGGTTGGGCCTTCTTCCAATTCGCAAAACAACAATTCGGTCGGCCCGCCCGATGAAGTGACGACGATCGTTCCGGTTTGCCATTCGTCTTTACCGCTAAATTGGCCAACAAGATTTCCCCCAAACCAGACTTGGAAGTCATTCGTGTTCGCGGTGGCATCCGGATCAACGGTGGTGTGAGAACGGAAATCGAATGTAATCACGTATTCGGTATCGGCTGTGGTATCGATAGTCTGGTAGACGCGATCAAAATCAGTTCCAGTCGAATCGAGATCAAGAACGGTTCCATAACCCTGGTAGGGGATCAGGTTGATTTCCTGGCCGGTCGCATCATCCTTGGCCAGCCAGCCAACCACTTCGTTCTGATTATAAAAATTGTCAGCCCCTGCGGTGAATTCCTCGAAATCACCATTGACCACCAGATTCGAATTGCTGGGAGCTGAAAATTCGACTTGATGAGGTCCGGCGACATCTCCAGCCAACAATTGACGACCCTCTAGCTGCTGGAAATGGAGCTTTGGGCTATTGTGCCGCGTCCTTGTTTTTCGATTTCTTCTCTTCATGGATCGAGCATCCGCCTGTCAAGAAAATAAAGGTTTACAATCTTTGGGTTCTAAGATGGATTTCGGAATGGAATGTTCCGAATCGGTACGCAAATAGTTGTAGTTTGGCGAAAAAACAG
>JBCCSJ010000263.1:0-8180 GCA_039200505.1 Planctomycetota bacterium
ATCAGAAATTAAGTTTATTGGTTTGTTAATTTGAGCGGAGTTTCATGTGGCAGAAGTGAATCCAGTCCCCAAGGGATTTAACACCGTCAATTCCTATCTTTTCGTCGACGATGCCAAAGCGGCAATCGAATTTTACAAGGCGGCTTTCTTCGCTACCGAGGGAGACTGCATGGTCAATCCGGACGGAAGCATCATGCATGCAGAAATTGTAATTGGAAATTCAACGGTGATGCTTTCTCAGGCCAATCCGCAGTGGGGGACGAAGTCTGCCAAAACGCTTGGCGGATCTCCAGTATCTCTTCATGTTTATGCCGACAACGCTGACGAGTTGTTTGAAAGTTCGGTGGCAGCAGGATCGACTGTGGTCGCGCCAATGACGGACATGTTCTGGGGGGACCGTATGGGGAAAGTGGAAGATCCCTTTGGTATCCAATGGGGAATCGCCAAAAAAATAGAAGACTTGAATCCTGAAGAAGTAGATCGGCGTGCAGCAGAGTGGGTAGCATCAATGCAAGCTAGTCAAAATGACCAGGCCTGAATCGGTGCCGTCATTCTAGTCTTTGGCTGCTCGGAAATAATTGCTTAAAAAGTAACAAAGAAACCGGGGCCGGGGTGCTGGATGCATTGCACGGAAGTTAAAGCATCGTAATGTTAAATAAAACGGAAATGTCAAACATAAAGAGAATTCAAATGATCCATCGTTTCTGCATTTTTAGTTTGATTCTAATCATGGGTGTCGTTATGACAGATTTTATTTCAGCCCAGGACGCAGGCTATCGATTGCCTCCGCAAGAAGTGATCGACATCATTGATGCCGCACCAGAACCCGCAGTTTCGATGAGTCCAGATGCCAAATGGATGTTGCTGCTCGAAAGAGACGCCATGCCGGATATCTCTGACGTTTCTCGAAGAATGCTGCAATTGGCAGGGATGCGATTGGACCCGATTTCGAACGGACCTTTCCAGACAAGTTTTTTTAGGGGAATTGGGTTGCGGCCTGTCGATTCCGATCCCAATCAGACGGTCGCAAAAGTTCAGATTCCACTGGATCAAATCGCCGATCAAACGAATTCAACCGCAGTCAAGATCGCTGCGGTTGCTTGGTCTCACAATTCGGTAGACTTTGCTTTTTCGGTCGTGACTTCGGATGGGCAACAACTTTGGCGAGCCAAAATTTCAGATTCGGGACAACCGAGCGATCCGGTTTTGGTGACCGATCGACTCAACACGGTCATGGGTGGGTTTCAATGGTTGCCTGATGGAAAGAGTATTTTATGCCGACTGGTTCCACAGAATCGAGGCCAAGAGCCTGCTGAAAATCGAGTTCCTAGCGGGCCTAATATTCAGGAGTCTTACGGCAATAAAACTCCGACTCGAACCTATCAAGACTTGCTTAAGAATCCGCATGATGAGGATCTATTTGAATATTATGCGATGGCCCAAATGGTCGTATTTGACGGGTCGGGCAGTGCCAAAAAAGTGGGTGCCCCTGGGATTCATGCAAGTTTTGAAGCATCCCCTGACGGCAACTATCTGCTGGTTACCCGTATCCAAAAACCATTTAGCTATTTGATGACCTATCGAAGTTTCCCAAGGGAGATCGAGGTTTGGGATCTCAACGAAGGTCAAGAGTGTTTGGCTTATACGGTTGCCAGCGTACCCATGGATGAAAACATTCCGATCGAAGGCGTCCGCACTGGGCCTCGAAATGTCGACTGGAAATCGGGAGTCGCAGCGACACTGGTTTGGGCTGAAGCATTGGACGGTGGAGACCCAAACGTAAAAGCTGATTTTCGGGACCGTCTAGTTTCAATCGACGCTCCTTTTGATTCGGGAACTCAAGAGTTGGTAAAGACGGAATACCGATCGTATGGTGTTTCTTACTTCGAAGACCCTACGTTATTCGTCACAACCGAATACGACCGGGATCGACGGTGGATCCGGTCGCTGCTACACGATACAAAAACGCCCGGTCAAACTCCTAAAACATTGACGGATCGAAGTATTCGCGATCGGTACGGCGATCCGGGTTCGATTGTCAGCGTTCCCGACGAAACAGGCCACGTTGTTGCACGCCAAGACGGCGACTGGATTTATCGGACGGGGTCTGGGGCATCGCCCAAGGGAAATCTGCCGTTTGTCGACCGGCAAAATTTGAAGACACTGGAAACCGAAAGGCTTTGGCGATGTGGCGAGGGAACTTTTGAGTCTGTTGTTCGGATTGTTAAAAGTGATCCCGAATCCAAACCCGTAGTCATTACCAATCGTCAATCGAAAACAGATCCACCCAATTACCTGTGGCGGGATTTAGCATCGGATCAAGTTCAACCAATTACCGATTTTCAGGATCCGACACCGCAAATTCGGGGGATTCGAAAACAGTTAGTGAAATACGAACGAGAAGATGGCGTTCCTTTGTCGGCGACCTTGTATTTGCCGGCTGATTATCAGCAAGGCGAAAAGCTTCCCCTGTTGGTTTGGGCGTATCCTCGCGAATTCAATGACGCCAAAACGGCAGCCCAAATTTCGGGCAGTCCACATATGTTTACGCGAATGCGGAGTATCACGCACCTAACGCTACTTACGCAGGGTTACGCGATCATGGATGCTGCCACGATGCCAGTCATTGGTGATCCTGAAACCATGAACGACACCTTTATTCAGCAAATTGTCGATTCGGCGGAAGCGGCGATCGATAAAGCAGTTGAAATGGGAGTCGCTGACCGCGACCGAGTCGCTGTTGGGGGGCACAGCTATGGAGCGTTCATGACGGCCAATTTGATGGCTCATAGTGATGTTTTTAAAGCGGGCGTTGCTCGCAGCGGGGCCTATAATCGAACTTTAACACCATTTGGATTTCAATCGGAGCGACGACCCTACTGGGAAGCGAAAGGGATCTACCACAAAATTTCGCCGTTTCTTCACGCCGATAAAATCAACGAGCCGTTACTTTTAATTCATGGCGAAAACGATAATAACAGCGGTACGTTTCCAATTCAGTCGAAACGGATGTATCAGGCAATCAAAGGCAATGGCGGGATTGTCCGTCTATGTATGCTGCCGTTTGAATCGCATGGTTACCGGGCACGCCAGTCGGTTTTGCATACCCAGGCCGAAATGATTGCGTGGTTAAATCAATACGTCCGCGACGTAAGTTTGGATCCAGCAGATGCTGATGAAGCGATTGGATCGCAGTAGTTCGCAAGTGCCCTGGTGATTTCGCAACAATTAGCCGTTTGTTATGTTTGATGCAATAATCAGCCGTTTGAGCGTTAGCCCCGGTTTCGAACATCATTTACTGTAAGATAGCTGGGCCTAACGGCCTGCGGCTGATCGGAACCAATTACAGGCTGGGCAATCTCAATGAGAGGGAGACAACAATGTCGCTTGTTGGAAAACCGGCGGTTGATTTTGAATTACCAGATGCCTTTGGATCCGTTCATCGGCTATCGGATTATCGTGGTCAATGGTTGCTGATGATCTTTCATCGGCATCTTGGCTGACCTCCATGTCGATCTCACGTGTCGCAGTTGCGACGCTTCGAAAAAGAGTTTGTCGATCACGAAATCCGGACGGTCATTTTTTCGTTTGATAATGAGGTGCTTGCGAAAGACTATGTTCAAACAACAGGTCTGACATGGCCGATTTTGCTGGACCCCGATTTCAGTTTTTATCGCGCGTATGGGATGCCAAAAGGTAGTTGGTGGGACCTCGCCAGTCCGGTCGTTCTTGCCAAATACGGATGGAATATGGTTTCCGGATCGTTGCCGGGGAAAAGGGGAAAGGACCTTCGTCAGTTGGGCGGCAATGTGTTGGTTGATCCGGATGGTTTGGTCGAGTTGAACCACGTATCCGCCAACCCTCACGATCGGCCGTCGGGTCGACAAATTATAGCCGTAGCTTCGGGGAAGAACTGAAGGCGTTAATTCCTTCGCCTGCGGTAGATCACGGTTAGTCCTAGCACACCCAGAACCAATCCGGAGCCAGGTTCTGGAACGACGGTCACCATGAATAATCCGTTTTGTCGGTCGCTGATCAAAACGGTTCCACTTTCAAAGAAGGGAAACACCGACCAAGCTCCGTTAAATGTGACGTCATTATCGGGGGCATAAGTGTCGAAAAAAGCGTACTCCTCGATGTCCAGCGATTGGGCATCGTTGATCTTCAAAACTCGCATGCCGCTGGTGTAATTGGCTTGATAAATCAGATCGCCTACCACATAAAGATTGTGATCGATCGTGGCTTCGGTACCTTCGTAGAATCCCAGGTAATCCGGTGAGTCAAGGTCTTCGACGTTCCAAACGTGAGTCCGTGTCTGGATCAGCTCATCGGATCGTTGCTCATCCAATTCATCATTCATAAAAAAGTGCCGTTGATCTTCCGAAAGCCAGCCCTGGTGAGTGTATTGTGATTCGGCGTATCCGTTTCGAGAGAGCATTTGGTCTTCGCCGATGTTGGATTTGTTGGTGACATCAACAATGGTGACGGTATCCTCATTGGAACTGAACGCGATTTCTTTGCCGACATGGTCAGCGTCGGGACCGTTGTAAACAACGACTTGTGTGTCATGCGTGTAGCCATCAAAAGAAAACTCGCCCGCGTAGGTAGGCATGGAACCCGCTGCTCCTCCGTTGAGGTCAAGAATGTGCAGACCACCATTTGACTGGGGTGCACCCACCACGTAGGCGAAGCCCGTGTCTTCGTTGATGGCAATGTTGTGGGCTCGAGTAATCGTGTCGTAATTTCCAACAGCAGAAAAATAGTGAGGGTCAGTTGGGTCCGAAGTATCCGCATCCAGCAGTTGAGTCATATCAAAAACCTGGACACCATGATCTCCGTTGAAGTCGGCGACGATGTAGGCTTGTTCGTTGTAGATTTTCATATCCCGCCAGGAAGAGTTGTTCCCGGTGTGACTTTGTAAGGTTCCAAGGTACCTTGGGGCGGTCGGGTCGGTGACTTCAACAAATGACGTTCCGTTGGTCAAACCGAAAATGGCAAACTCACGTTTTGAATCTTGATCGGTCCATCCCCAGACGTCGTTGCCCCTGACATTGGATGCGCCCAGATTGCCCATGTCACTTAAGGTCAGATTCGAGAGCAGAGAGACCCGCCTGCTCGCAAAGGGACCGCCACCACCGGTGCCGGAACCAGAACCTCCGCCTTTGCCACCGGGCTCATCGTGGCCGACTGCCAAGCTCCAAAAAACAACAACAATCAGCAACGAGAATGTAAATCCGTGCTTCATGGACAGGCCTCGTACGTCTAGATGGGTTTGGATGCTCGATTGAGTCGCCTTTGAAACGGTCAAATTGCCAGGATGGCCTTCACGTTTCCCCCGCGATACTATTAAGGTTAATTGAATTACAGTCCGGATTCCAGTTGGATCTGGGTCCGTATCTAACGAATGACCGGATTTGCAACCTTCAATTGTCCACTGGTTTGCCGGAAGTTCGCCGAATGCATGAAAAAGATGCCATCGTGAATTACGGTAGATATTGACCTATTGATGGGAAAAGATGTTGGAACGACATCCAATTTTCGAAGTCATAGGACTGCAAACGTGTCCAAGAAAAAGGCCAGTAAAGTGAATCGGGTATTTTTTGCATTCGTAATTCTGGCGATGACCTCGGCTTCATCGCGTGCCGACATCGTTCAATTCTCACTTGCCGGGGCGGGCGGTAGCGGGTTGTTATCGACCAACATTGATCCTCCGACTGGTGAACCGGGTAGCGGCGGACTTGGCGATTCGGGAATTTCGTTTGATACCGATACCAACATTTTAAGCGTCGACGTGGAGTGGGGATCGGGAAATGGGTTCACCGACCTGAGTGTCGACGTGTTTGCACTTCACCTGCACGGGCCTACCGCCGATAGTCACTCTGCGGCTTGGGGGCAGCGGGCGCCATTGATGATTGTTCTTAGTGAGAGTACAGCATTCAATGCATCAAGAACCGATGGGGGAGTCGACGCAAACTATTTTCTCGATTCCAGTCAGTCGGCCGCACTTCTGGCAGGAAGGACTTACATCAACGTCCACCTTTCTGATACCGATACCGGAATGATTCGAGGATATCTTGCTGCGGTACCCGAACCTGGAAGTGGCACGATTCTGGCTGGGTTGGGTCTGTTAGCTGTAACTCGTAGGCGGCGATAAGCCGATCGCCTTGCAGGAATATGCCGTATTCGGTCCATGGAATAAAGTAGGATAGCGTCTCCGTTGATGCATTAGCCCTTTAAACGCATGCCGTTAGTTAGACCCTTTTATTTTGCGTAGACCATGTTTTAGAACCGAAGCTAACGCTCAAACGGCTAATAATTGCACCAAAACTAGCGGTCGACCAACTGCATGCTATTAAACGGGAATGTTGCACCAAATCAAGGTGATTGATAAGAGCTGGGTCCCGGTTCGGCCAATTGCCTTCCCTGTCCGGGCGTCTTGGCTACAAATTTGATTTCCGACTTGGTCGAGTTTAATTTAGTGGGTGCATCTTGAAGGGGTACCCATGAAAATTAAGCAGCAGTTTGTCAATTTGGTTCTATTCTATTCCTTGGTTGGATTGATCTTTTGTCAGTCGGTTTTGGCTCAGGCTACCACTCAACTTCAGACCGACAATGAAGATAGCGAAGCAGCCAAAGAGAAAAAGATCACAACCATCGTTTTTGATCGTCCTGCTCATTTTCCCGTGTACAAATATGACCGCTACGGTTCAAGTTACGCTCAACGCGGTGTGGTCATCCTTGAAGGCATGACTTTCAAATTTGATCAAGATGGGAATTATGTGGTCGAAGGACAGGTCGAAATTCCTAACAGACCAGTTGAGCTTAGGTTGCAGTTTCTGGTTTCTGTACCAAGAATAGATCCGATTTCGAAAAATCCTTTTTTTTCAGCCTACGAAATCAATCCAGAACCCCAAAGGATCGAACCAATTAAAGGGACATTTTATCATCAGCTAAAGATAACGGGGAAAGCAGCATTTCTTGGGGCTTCCATATCGGAATTGAATCATGCAATTACAGCTGCAGAGAATTATCGTGACGAACTGAAAGAGAAGGCTTATCAAGATCAGGTTGAAATGTTGAAGGCTAAGGCCGCTCAATTAGCACTTGATGAGAAACTTTCAGAGAAATCTCCTAAGCAACAGTTTGATCGAAACAAGCAATTGCATCGCCAGGATTTATTGAAGGATTCGCTGCAAAAAGCTCAGCAGAACCCAGAAATTGCTAAAGGAGGGGCAGTTAAATATTTGCAAAGCTTTCGTAAGCGTATCGAATTGAGTCGAACGGGGACCGTGCGTATCGGATATGGAAATGACGCCTTTGGTTTTTAGATTCTGGATCAGCCGGAATTCCGCCAAAAGCTAGCAGCGTTTGAGCCGCCTGCCACAATCTATAAAACGCAGGCTACGAATTGATAGCATCCGCACCTAAGGTTTCAGGCACAAACATCAACCAAGTTAGCGTGTCGCATAAGCCAAAGCTGGTTGTTGAAGAGCAGGGCTGTGGTCGATTACGCTGATCAGAATCTCAAAACTGAAGACTTATCCAAATTCCCAATTGCGGTGATTTGTCGCGACTTATGTAACAAGTCCATGCGTTTGTGCAGTAAATGCCCGAAATCCTTGCTGGGGAACGCTTTATGGTCGTATTTTCCCGATTCCAGTTAACCCAATGTCAAGCTTTGACGATTACTAAGAGTATTCGTTTGACGGAAACTGTCCGGATATGCATTTTTGCAGGGAAGCAAATTCATGCGTGTTACCACATCGGTCGCTCAAGCCTCGTTCGTCCTTGGCCTATCCTTTTTACTCGTTGGTTGCGCAAGCATGACGACGTGGACGGGGGCTGTATTGACTCAAGAGGGTGTCGATTCAGCTTTACCCCAAGAAGCCAGTTCTGCACGAATCATTTTTAACGACGCTCAAAGTGAACAGACCAGCTCAACAAACGCGGCTCCTTCGCTCCGCCCCCAAGTAACTTCGGCAGCTTCACCGTCCCCGGTAATCCCATTATCGCCAGTAGAAGAAGTGGAAGTTGGCATGGGAGTTTTGCAGGCCCGCCCAGCAGAAATCCTGTCGCCAGAAATTCAATCGTCCAAACAACCTGCTCGCGATCCGGAATCGGCTCGTCCGGTCCAGTCCGCAACCGCTCGGATGTTGGCTCCGGTTTTGGAAACACCTCAA
>JBCCSJ010000264.1:0-8163 GCA_039200505.1 Planctomycetota bacterium
CGACAGGGATAATCGTTCCAAATTTACTGAGTTTGGACGCACCGATCTGGTTGAGTTTAGGGGTTTTATCAATTTGAACGGTATGGGATTCCTAAAACAGAACATCCCGAACATTCGATCTGATTGTTCCCGGGGGCACGCGGCGAAAAAGAGAATGTTGTGATGAATAAATTGGATGAATGTGCCGCGACGATGAAATCGATAAATTTCAATACAAGAGCTGCTGCTTTCATGGTTGTCTTTGCAATGACCTTAACAATTGCCAGTAAAGCATTCTGCCAAACGGATTCTTCTGGGAAATATCCCAAAACCGAGCATCAAGGAATTCGTCCTGCTGCCAGTTCAGAGTTAACAAAATCATTCGATTCCGAAATCGAGAACGTATGGCTAGACAAGAAGGAAGTATCCAAGTCAGACGCTTGGTCTCACCCGACTTCAAACCTCAAGAAAATTCGAAATCGCCTGACGCCATCCAATGCGATTCGCGACGCGATGTTTCAAAAAAACGAACACTTTGTTCCGGCAAGATTCAAATTGCCAAATGACTCCTCTGTTCCCCGCAACAATAAAGTAGGAAGTGAACAAGTAGCTTCCCATACCGAAACGGATGATAAAAATGCGGTCTCGGACAATGAGTTAAGTTCAATTCTAAAACGAGGCGTAGGTCTTGATGGAAATCATGGTCACTTCGATTTGGTAAAACAGGGTGCACCCGCAAGCAAAGTAAAAAGTTTCGGAATTAGGTCAGGGCCACAGGTAAAATGGGATAGCTTGCCCGAAAGGTCCGACAGATTTCAACCCGACTCAAAGTCATTCAATAGTGTTCCGAGGGAACAGCCGAGCGATCGTTTTGCAACCAATCAGCCAAGCTGGGAATCGGGGCAGGAAGGCCAATTATTTCCTTTTTCAAATGGGGCCGATTTTTCGATTCCTTCGGAAGATTTGACGTGGTGGCGAACATCCGTCACTTCACCGATTTTAAACGTCGGGGCATTGCAACAGGTAGACACAAACGGCGTTGTTTACGCGGCACTTAAGAATTCACCTCGAATCCAATTTATCAGCCAGGACCCTTTGATTCGTGAACTGCAAGTGATCGAGGCGGATTCGGAATTTGATATAGTCCAATACGTCAAAACGCGTTTTCAGGACCGAGTTGATCCTGTGGGCGACAACCTATCCATCACCAACGACGGGTCATTGTTCCTTCAGGATCACATTTGGACGGGCAATGCGGGTATTCGCAGAAAAACTCGCACCGGTGCGACTTACGATCTCGGCCAACAAATCGGTTTTCGAAACAGCAACTCGAACTTTTTCAATCCACAGGATCAAGGCACGGCAACCTTAGCAATCAACGTGACACAGCCGCTACTTCGCGGACGAGGTCGATACATCAACCAGACTCAAATTTTGATCGCCCAAGCCAGCAGTCAGGCAGCTTGGAACGCATTCCTTCGCGATTTACAGTCAGAAGTCGAAGCCACGGTCGTCGCTTATTGGCAGCTCTATTTTTCTAGAAGCGCACTTCTCCAAAAACAAAAGAATGTGACGCGTGGCGAGAAGATCTTGTCGGTTCTCGAAGGTCGAAGCTCTTTGGATTCGCTTCCTAGCCAGATCGCGCGTGCTCGATCAGCAGTTCAGTCTCGCAAGACCGATTTGGCGAATGCGGTCCGGGATACTCGAAACGCCGAAACAGAAATAAAGCGACTGGTGGCGGATCGAAACTGGAAAGCCAATCAAACGGTGGAATTGCTTCCTGTGGAAGTACCTAATGAGAATTCGGCTCAACCAGAATTGGAACAGGTGGTCACGACTGCTCTCAAATATCGTCCCGAAATTGAAGAGGTTTTGAAACGAGCCAGAGTTGCTTCGATCCAGGAAGACATCACCGAAAACGAGTTGCTTCCTCAATTATCATTGACTCTCGGATCGTACATCAGTGCTTTGCGAGGCGAATCCGAAATTTTGGAAGCGATTGGGGATCAGTTTGGTGGTATCAAGCCTGGATATTCCTTCGGGCTGGAATTTGAAATGCCGCGAGGCAATCGGGCGGCCAGAAGTCGACTTGCTCAGCGAAGATTGCAAGTTGCGAAAATTACGTCGGAAGTCGACGAAGCCATGCAAAACGTGGTTGCCGATTCTCAAGTCGCCCTCCGAAGAGTCACGTCAGCGAATCAGACCATCACCGCAGCCAAAGAAGCGATCCGGGCGGCCAAATTGGATTTGGAACAAAACCAACGTCGTTGGGAGTCGTTTGCGTTGATCGAAGGCGATTTATCCGACGGGCAGACTCCGACCACCATCTTGGATCAACTTTTGGATTCTCAGGAACGACTTGCAGCAGCCGAATTAGTATACTCCCAGAGTATTTTGGAACTGAAGACCGCTGAAATTGCGCTTCAAAATGCAATGGGTACTTTATTGATGCACCAACAAGTCCAGTTAAATCGAAGCACTACCGATGGTCTTCCCGGTTTAACGATCGACAAAAACCTTCAAACCAACAACTGAATCCAGTGTATCGTCAATAGCTAAACGTAGAAGCACGATTGGCGTAATCTAACAAGCGGCTCTGTTGTTTAAGAATATCAAAAGATCCTGGCAAGCCGTGTTAGCAAAGGATAAAAGATGCTTTTTGGGTCAAAATCCTAACTCGTGCGTCAGCTAACGAGGCATTTGCGTCAGGCGGCTTGCCTTGCCCGATCCTAGCGTTTCCAACACGACGATTTGATGAAGGATGCCGCGCAAGTTGATTTCCTTAACGAACAAATATCTTGGCGAGTTAGCAATTTTCAATTCCACCGTGACGCAAATCGCTTAATTTTCGTTTAGTGGACGTTCCGAAACCTCCCGTTTGGGCTTTGATACAAACGATATTGATGGTCATACCGATTAAGGCATTTCGGTCGTCGACATTTCAAATTTACTTGTTGGCAAATGGAGACGGGGCATACCTGTAAGCTAAATTTCTCAAAAGTACCAGTTTGTTCTTTTGACGAATTAATCATGCCGACCAAAATTCAATTAAGTGGAATCACTTCTCTCGCTTTGCATCGTCTACCTGAATGGTTAGTCTACTTTGCTTTTGCGGTTGGAATTCTGTTCGTTTGGTCCTGTGAATCGCAAGGCCAAATCGATGGATTCACAACTCCTTTCAAAAGCATTGAACTCTCCAGCGATGAGTCGGGTGCCATTGCCGAAATGAACGTGGAAGAAGGCGATTCGATCCGAGAAGGCGAAGTGATTGCCAAGTTAGACAGCCGGGTTCAGCAAATCCAACTTCAAATCGCCCAACAAATGGCTGAAAATAAAAGCCAGGTAATGGCAAACCAGCAAATGTTGAGCAAGCGGGAAGCGATTTCCGCCCGTTTGAAAGAATTGCGAGATAAAGGGCATGCCAGCGAGAGCGAAATTATCCGATCTGAAATGGAACTTTCTATTGCAAATGCGAAGTATTTGGCTTCGTTAGAAGAACAGGAAATTCGCAAGATCGAACAGAAACGAGCTGCCATTCAACTGGAACGAAGGAACATCGTTTCGCCAATGAATGGCGTCGTTTCCAAGTTGCATCGCAAGAATGGTGAATTTTTATCGCCGCTTCATCCTGAGGTGGTCACAATCATTCAGATCGATCGTTTGTTGGCGACTTTCCCGGTACCCAGTCAAGATGTTAAAAATTTTCAAGTTGGCCAAGAATTCAATTTAAAACTCGAAAACGAGAATTCCATAGCAGCCAAAATCTATGGGATTGGGGTCGAAACCGATGCCCAAAGTGGAACCGTGGAAGTCAAATTTGTGATTGATAATGAAGATCTAAAACTTCGAAGTGGCGAAATCTGTACATTCACTTACTAAACGATTTCTGTTGTTTCAATTAAACGGCGAAGCCGCAGTTTCTGGGAACCTCCGATGGTACCTACACAGCAGACCAATAATCTTAATCGGCAAAAGGTAGCAGTCGGGTCCGAATCCGAATCAGATTCTTTTCCATACCAGTTCCACGATCAAAGTTTGATGCAACTTTTTGATCACGGGTTGCATCATAGCGAGTCGGTGGAAGAACTACTGGTTTATCTTTCCAAGTTGGTCGGTCAACAATCTGAATGCAATGCTTTGTGGGCAAGTCAAGCGACTGAGAATAACGGAAAATTCAGTCCGCCATTCGTTCTGTCCGACAAAGATTCCGAACTGGTTTGGGACATTGTCGAGGATCAGGCAACCGTAATGATCAATCGGGTTGCCAACAGCGGACAAATTTGTTCGTCACCGGTAAGAGGTTCCAACCATTGTGAATTGATTGTCTCACCGGTCATGGTTCCCGGATCGAAAGCCAAAAAAATTCAATTGATGTTAATCGGGTGTTTCTCGACAAAATTTCAGTCTAGCTTGCGACAACAATGGTTGCTCGGTATGGCCGGTCAGACCGTCACTCGCTGGTTTGAGATGAGAAAATCGGAATCGGAGCTGACCAAAAATTCGGGGCTGAACGATACGATAAGTCTCATATTCGCGATCGGTCAAACTAAATCAACAGACGAAATGGGACGAACCCTGGTCAATCATTTGAAGAAAATGACTGGCGCAGTTCAGGTCGCAATCGGACTTGGAAACGATGCGAGCACTCAAAAACTAACGGCAGTTTCAGGAGTGGAAGACTTAAATCCGCATCTAGAAAATAATATCGTGGTTGCCAAGGCACTCGCATCAGGATTTGACGTTGAAGAACCGATTGTTTATTCGCCAAAAAATCCAGATAAATCGCCCGGCCATATTCCTCTTGAAGCTTATTGTCAATCAAACAATTCGAACGCCTGTTGCATAACTCCTTTAATAACCGCCACAGGTTTACAAGTTGGAAATATTCTCACGAGTTTGAATCAGGTTAGCGAATTTGATTGCGAAAAACACGGCGACTATATGAGACAGCTATCTGTTATGATAGCCGGGCATTTGGAAGTCGTCAATCGCGCTAACCGAAGTTTACGACAAGTCGTCAAGGATCGGTGGTCGGAGTTTTCAAATTCGACGTGGTCTCGATATCTTTGGATTGGAGCCGCGATTTTAGCGTTGATTGCGATTGTTCCTCTTCCCTATCAAGTCGCCTGTCAATGTGAAATCCAGCCTACCAAACGTCGTTTCGTGGCAGCACCTTACGACGGAATCCTTGAGGAGTCTCTGGTCGAGAATGGTGAAATTGTCCAGCAAGGTCAAATTATAGCGAGACTCGACGGCCGACAGCTAAGAATCGAATTGTCGGGACTGAGAGCTGAACTCGATGGGGCTCGCAAGAAAAGAGATTCTGCACTTGCCCAAGGTGATGTTGCTAATTCGCAAATTGCCAGGAGCGAGATGGAGCGATTTCAATCCAAGATCGAACTGATTGAAGAACAGTTAAACCATCTAGAAGTCCAGGCTCCGATGGGCGGTGTGGTCGTCAATGGAGATCTCGAAAAAGTGGAAGGCGCTCCACTCGAAATGGGACAGACGTTGTTCGAAATCGCACCGCTAGATGAGATGGTCGCCGAAGTTGGAATCCCCGAATCCGAAATTCCTTATGTCAGCCCAGGAATGGATGTCAAAATTAAATTGAACGCATTTCCTTTCCAAACATGGCAAGGTCAAATCACGAATATTTATCCGAGTGCTGAGTTGGTCGAAAATGAGAGCGTATTTATCGCTCAGGTCAAACTCGCCAATGACCAGCAAAAACTTCGGCCGGGTCTTAAAGGATACGCCAAAGTGAAGTCTGACTATGCTCCATTGGCATGGAGTTATTTCCATCAGCCATGGGAGTCAGTCCGATACTGGATGGTTTGGTAATGGATTCTCAGAATCAACAAGCGGGTGTGGCTCTCAAACCGACAGTCAACAGTATTGAATCTCCGGATGAACAGTGGTTGGCCGGTTTGTTCCAATTGAGGAAGGACCTTCGGTTTGATTTGCGACGAGACAACCATCTACCGGTCGTTGTAATCGAAGATCCCGTTAGGGCAAAATTTTTTCAAGTCGGACAACTGGAATACACTTTTATTGCAAAGCTAAACGGAGTCTTAACGCTACGCGAAATTGTCGATTCGATTAATCAGGAATCCGCCCAAGCAATCGACGATTCATTCGCAACGACGATCATCAAATGGTTGGTGCAGGCAAATCTGGTTATCAGCGAAAACTTGGACAACGCCAAACGGCTAAATCATCAAGCAGCCAACCTAAAAAAGGCGAAATTGATTGGGATCATCAATCCGATAAGTTGCAAATTTCGCTTGTTCAACCCCAACCCACTTTTGTCTCGTTTGCTGCCATACTCAGACTGGATTTTTAGTGTTCCGTTTTTGTTAATTTGGCTGATTTTTGGAGTTTGGACCGCCACGATTACCTATTTAAAATGGGATCAGCTGGGTGCGGCGTCTTCGGGAATTCTCTCAGGATATTCGTGGATTTGGCTGATGCTCACTTGGGTGCTGCTGAAAGTGGTGCACGAATTTGCTCACGGAATCGCATGTAAAAGATACGGTGGCGAAGTTCCTGAAGCTGGAATTTTGTTGCTATTGTTTACTCCAATGGCCTACGTCAACGTGACATCGATGTGGAGGTTTTCAAACCCTCGGCATCGAATGATCGTATCCGTCGCGGGGATGTACGTTGAGCTTTTTCTATCATTCCTAGCGTTGGTGGTTTGGAACTATACCGATGGGGTAACGGCCAGCATCGCGTTTAACGTCTTTATCATGGCGAGTGTTACTACACTTCTTTTCAACGCGAATCCATTGATGCGATTCGACGGTTACTTTTTGTTGTCGGATGGGATCGGTGTCGTCAACCTTTACGGGAAGGGGACGAAATGGTTTGGCGACGTTTGTAAGAAAATTATCTTTGGTGTGCCTGTAGACCCGGTTGCTGATAGCAGGGAGTTTTGGAAAGTGGCCGTCTATGGTTCTCTGGCATTCTTTTGGAAAATCTTGATCAGCATCAGTTTGATTATCGGAGCCGGCGTAATTTTCAAAGGCGCGGGGGTTGTATTAAGTCTTGCCGGGGTCGCTTTGTTTTTTGGGCTGCCCATATTGAAACAATTTCAAATACTTTTCGGTTCCAACGCGAAATACAAAATTGATCCTCGACGAATGATGACGAGCTGCGTCTCTATCGGAATGGCTTTTTGTATTGCATTTTTTTTACTAAAGGCACCGGCCACTAAATCGGCACCTGCGATCGTTCAGTTTTCGGAAGAAACATCATTGCGAGCTGGTGCTGATGGGTTTATCTCTGAAATATTAGTGGCCGACGGCGATCCAGTCACTCAAGGGCAAACGTTGATTGTTCTGTCAAATCCAGAGTTGTCCAATGAAGTTGTTGAATTAGAACGGCTTGTTAAAGAGTCAAGAATTAAAGAGAGAATTTTGAGGGATCAAGGTGAGCTTGCGGCTGCATTGGCCGAAGAAAACAAGAATGAAGAGTTGATGGAACAAGCAAAGGAGAAAAGGGAACAGGCTAGCGGGCTTACTGTGGTTGCTCCCTTCGATGGTTTTGTTTTTCGACGTCGACTTAACAACCAGTTAGGAAAATTTGCCAAACGAGGCGATCCGCTGATTACCATCGCGCAGCAATCGACAAAAGAAATGGTGGTTTCGGTCGATCAGAGCGACTTTGAATCTTTGAAGGGGAGCGAAGGGAGTGAGTTTAGGATTTGCATTTCAGGGATGCCCGTGTTCCATTCGAAACTCCAGCATGTCAACCCGACGGCGACGCAGCATATCAGCTTTCCGTCTCTTTGTGCGCACGTGGGAGGAGCGCTGGATGTCCAGCAAATTTCCAATCCTGACGACGATAGCCAATACGAACTTTTGAATCCCCGGTTTGATGTGGTGCTTTGCGTAGACAATTCGGTGGGGGAAAATCTTGAGCCGGGGCAGCGAGGACGTGCCATTTTTTCTGCCCGAAAACAATCTCTTGGAAGTTACTTGTATTTGGCCGCTTGCGATTGGTTCCAGAAAAAGATCGAACAAGCGATTCAAACCGCTCCCTTTTGAAATCGGATCGACTACTCAGGTTTAAGCCGTATTTTAAAAAGCACTTTGCCTTCGATTTTCAGCCAGCTTTTGCCTTCCCACCGACACCGGTTCGGAAAAACACTGGCGTTTGTTTTTAGACCACTTGTGGTGA
>JBCCSJ010000265.1:0-8148 GCA_039200505.1 Planctomycetota bacterium
CGACAAGTGCCTCGATATGGTGAATTGAATCGAGAAATCGCTTCTTTGGAAGCCCGCAAGAAACAGCTTCAAAAGCCAATCACTTCTGTCATGGTGATGAAAGATCTGGACAAGCCAAGGATGACCTACGTTTTGGATCGCGGCCAATACGATTCTCCCAACAAAGAGAAACCTGTCGAAGCGGGCGTTCCAGAGTTTCTTCCCGAATTCGGAGAGAAGTATCAACAGAATCGGCTGGGAATGGCTCAGTGGTTGACCTCGCCTGATCATCCGCTGACTTCAAGAGTCACCGTCAATCGAATTTGGCAAATGTTTTTTGGGACAGGGATTGTTGAATCCGTGGAAGATTTCGGCCTACAGGGAACCTGGCCATCTCATCGGGGACTGTTGGATTGGTTGGCGAGCGATTTTGTGCAAAACGGCTGGAACACCAAACATTTGGTCAAGATGATTGTACTGTCCGAAACCTACCGTCAGTCATCGGTGGTGACCAACGATCAACTGGAACTTGATCCAGGGAATCGGTTGTTGTCACGCAGTTCTCGTTTTCGACTTCCTGGCGAATTCCTGAGAGATCAGGCGTTGGCCCTCAGCGGATTGTTAAATCCAGAACTCGGTGGTCCAGGAGTAAAACCTTATCAGCCCGACGGCCTTTGGAACGAAGTGAGTCTCAACGGTGGTTTGCGATTCAAGCGAGACACCGGTGCAAAACTGTACCGAAGAAGCATTTACACCTATTGGAAAAGATCTTCGCCACCTCCAAACATCACCCTGTTTGATGCACCGACACGGGAAAAATGTATCGTCCGAAGAGGCAAAACCAACACGCCATTACAGGCATTGGTTTTGATGAATGACCCGCAATATGTTGAGTCGGCAAAGTTTTTCGCCAGTCGCATTATCAAAGAAGGTGGTAAAACGGTTCGAGATAAAATTAAGTTTGCTTTTAAAACGGCGGTAGCGAAAGAACCATCCAAAGAGGTTGTCGACGTTCTTGAGAACCTTTACCAACAAGAATTGAGCACGTTCCAAGAGGAAATCGAGCGGGCCAAAGGATTGCTTTCTATCGGTGAGAAAGCAATCGACGAAGGCTTGGACAAAGCCGAGTTGGCGGCTTGGACGATTGTGAGCAACCTGATTTTTAACCTCGACGAATTTGTAACCCGGGGGTAGGCATGACAAAGAAAACCATTCAGGACTATTTCGACAACATCACCCGACGACAGCTTTTTGGATTTTCAGGAAAAGCTCTCGGGTCGGCGGCGTTGGCAACGTTGATGGGGTCGCAGGCACTCGCTGGGAACCGTGCACCCCAACAGGAAGATGTTTCCAATCGCATAGGTGGGCTCGAGGATGTTCCTCATTTCCCCGCAAAAGCAAAACGGGTGATTTACCTGTTCATGTCAGGCGGTCCCAGTCATATCGACCTTTTCAATTATCACCCGATGATGAGGGAGTTTCATGGAAAAGACCTTCCTGAATCGATTCGCAACGGACAACGTTTAACCACAATGACGTCGGGACAGAGTTCGTTTCCGTGCGTAGCTCCGATGTTCGATTTTAAAAAGTATGGCCAGGCGAAAACATGGATTAGCGAACTCTTACCGCACACCCAGTCGATTGTGGACGATATTTCGATCGTTAAATCGATGCATACCGAAGCGATCAATCATGATCCCGCCATCACATTCATCAATACGGGACGCCAACAACCGGGCAAGCCGTCAATGGGCGCATGGTTGAGCTACGGGCTGGGAAGTCTTAACGAAAATCTGCCCACGTTTGTTGTCATGATTTCTCGCGGTCGCGGAAATCTACAAGCCCTGTATTCTCGACTTTGGGGCAGCGGTTTTCTCCCATCGCAGCATCAGGGGGTCAAATTGCGCGGTGGCGAATCTCCCGTCCTTTATTTACAAGACCCCAAAGGAATGGACCGGGCAATGCGTCGCCGAATGTTGGACGGTTTGGCTAAAGTGAATCAAAAACACTTTGAAGAATTTAACGATCCGGAAACGTTAACCCGAATTTCTCAATACGAGTTGGCTTTCCGGATGCAGGCTTCGATGCCCGAATTGACTGATCTGTCCAGTGAGCCCGAAAGTACATTCGAGTTATACGGACCTGATTCCAAAAAGCCCAATACCTTTGCCAGAAACTGCGTTATTGCAAGACGGTTGGCTGAACGAGGCGTTCGTTTTATCCAACTTTACCATCGAGCTTGGGATCAACACGGGAATCTTCCCCGAGACCTCAGAAGCCAGTGCGGCGATGTCGATCAAGCCTGTGCCGGTCTGGTTAAGGACCTGAAACGAAAAGGCATGTTTGAGGATACTTTGATCGTCTGGGGCGGTGAATTTGGTCGAACCATTTATTCGCAAGGGAAACTGACTCAAGATAATTACGGCCGCGATCATCATGGTCGAGCATTTACGACATGGATCGCAGGAGCGGGTGTGAAGCGGGGGTTTGAGTTTGGGAAAACGGATGAGTACGCCTACAACATTACCGAAAATCCCGTCCATATCCGTGACATGAACGCGACGATTTTGAATCAACTAGGAATCGATCACAACCGATTGACATTCAAATTCCAGGGTCTTGATGAAAAGGTGACTGGGGTTGAAGAAGCCCACGTTGTCAAAGAAATTCTCGATTCGTAGGCGATTTATCGGGGCTGGCAGGGACAACCTTTTGTAGCTACGGGTGCCAACCCGTGGATAGGCTTGGATAGTCCCCAAGGGACAACATTTTGTAGCTACGGGTGCCAACCCGTGGATTGAGAAGCTTGGATAGTCCCGAAGAGACGAAAGTTTGTGGCTACGGGTGCCAACCCATGGTTTTAGAAGCTTGGATAGTCCCCAAGGGACAACATTTTGTAGCTACGGGTGCCAACCCGTGGATAGGGCCTGGATAGTCCCGAAGGAACGAAAGTTTGTAGCTACGGGTGCCAACCCGTGGATTGAGAGGCCTAAGCGAACAAAGCCTCGAAGAGTCGAAAGAATCTAGGTGCCAGAACGCCAGTTAGCCGCCGACTCGTTGCACCGCGTTGCCAAATGCTTCTCCGTTTATTCGGCAACCTGCGACTCACGTTGTCGAAAGCAAATGCCGCCGGCTCACGCCCGATCGCTTTATCTTGTCTGCATTTCTTGGCTGGAGATCGAAACTCCATGAATATTCCTACCAGGCCTGCGGCATGTTGCTCACCATGCGTGGGCCTGACGATAATTTTTCAACCAACCTGTTATGCAGCTTTAACAACGACTGAGCTAGCCTGTCCGACTGGCGTTACGTTCAGATTGATAAAACTGTTGCCGGGGGATTGAGCCCACGAGTGAACCACGTTAATCGGACAATTCGAATCCGGATCGTCGCAGTTAAGGATCGGAAACAGCTTTTGATTTTTCATGGCGAATAGGCTGGCAACCAATTCAACGACTCCGCTGCCAGCTCCTAGGTTGCCAAAGTAACTTTTTGCAGCCGTCACAGGAACTTGGCCAAGTGTTTTTGAAATCGCTTTAGCTTCTTCTTCGTCACATCGATATCCTGATGAACCGTGGGCGTGCACGTGGCCAATCTGGGATGGATCGAGTCTAGAAGTTTCCAGTGCACCCAGGATTGAGTTGGTGATTGCCGATTGATAGTCGGCCACTCCCTGGATATTGGCGACCGAAGAAGAACCGTATCCAGCAATTTCGCCGTAGATGGTGGCGTTTCTAGCTGTGGCGGATTCATGCGATTCCAGAACGACGATTCCGGATCCCTCTCCCAGGACGGCACCGTTTCGGTTGGAGTCGAATGGCCGACAAGCCTTGGCTGGATCGCCTCCAGCAGCATCGGTATTGCAATCGGCAAGCTGTTCTTGCAAGGCTAAATGGACAGCCCGCAATGGGTGAATTCTTGAGCCGGTCGCACCGGCAATCATCAGATCCGCATTCCCTCTTTGGATGATCGTGGTCGCCTCGGCGATGGCCAGGTTGGCAGACGCTTCTCTCATGGTCAGCGAATTGCTAGGGCCTCTCAGGTCGTTGTAAATTGCGACATGGCTGGCAGGCATGTTGGGGAGATATTTCAGCAACCACAACGGTTCGACTTGACTGATTCCATTTTCACCCCAATGCGAAAAATCGAAATCCGAATTCGGCATGCACTTTTGAATGCCAGCCGCAAATTCACCGGGCGAGGTCATGATGTAGTCGCTGCCGAAAACTGTTCCAATCCGGGTCGGATCGAAACTACCTGGTTCTAGACCGGAATCAGCCAAAGCCAATTGTGCAGCCGCGACCCCCAATTGGATATCGCGACACATTAGCTTCATGCCCTTTTTGATGCTTCGTTGAAGCTTTTTTTCGAGGGTTCCAAAATTGGCGATATCCGCGGTGAAGTCCTGGCACTCCCCTCCGAATTCGGCTTGAAAGTGCCCCATTGGAATCGCCTGAATCGGACGAACGCCACTGGTCCCGGCTACAAGAGCTTCCCAGAGGCTTGTGGCACAATGGCCCAGAGGGCTAATCAAACCTAAGCCGGTAATGACGACGCGTCGGTTAGATGAAGTCATAGAATCAATTATTATTTCGGTTCGGCGAATTGTGGCGAATGGGTCCTTCGGCCAAGTAGCTATTTTACGTGACAGTCGATGGTCGTCGAGGTGAGTTGGACTTCTGATGGCAATAAATCAAAACCGAAACTTCACCCGTCTGTTGGTATTGAAATCTCGAATCAGCGATTTGGGCGATCGTTGGGCCGGTTAGAGAGTAGTGGCACGGCAGCTTCGTTAGCCGGTCCTCGATAATCGATGAACAAAAGAGCATCGGCTCGGTCGCCCCGCCCGCCAGTCAGGTTGGCTCCCGGAAACCGGATGGGTAAGCGTTGACGTTGGGGGTCCGGTTTGGCAACGACTCCGCAACTTAGCAAAAGTACTTGATCGTTTGGCCATCGAAATCGCTCTTTTAATCTCCAGCTAATGAGTTGCGGGATTTGTAGATTCATTTCTTCGGCACCACCTGCGTAGTTGGGCAGTCCAACGGTCACTGGGTTGAGCTTTTCGACCTGATCGACTTCGCAGTGAATCATTGCTTCGATCGCTTCATTTTCAATCGAAGAAAGGGTGCTGATTTCCAGGCGGTATCCTTCCTCAATCTGAGTCAACAGTGGTTGATAATTGGGAACCTGGTTGGGAACCCAGCGGAGGCTTCGAATGAATTGAACCGGTTCCGTTTTTTGTATCACGAAAGGTTGACCATCGGGAGAACGAACGCGGCCGCCGCCATGTTCCTTGAAGTCGACTCGTCGACGCAATTGAGCCAACAGGATCGAAGCATTTTCCTTGGACACCATCCACGCTTCCACTCCGGGAGATTTGACGTCGATCGGTTGGAGCATGGAATAAGACTGAGACCGCCAATTGGGATTGTCAACAGTAACCAAGTGAATATCTACTTCTTGAACCTGTCCCCGAGTCCAGACAAAGCGATCGATTAACCTCTTAACTACGGTCTGAATTTCAGGGGTGTGATAGACAAGCAATCGGTCTTTGCTGATGTTGAGGATTCCCAGCGGTTCATTGAACCAAAGTTCTTGCCCTGTTTCTCGTAGAATCCAATCCAGAATGGCCTTGTGTGGCTTTTCTGAATCCTTGATCCGAGAGGTGTAAGGTGAGATGTCATATTCTCTCCAAACTTGCCCGGCAGAATTTGGAAGCTGATTGAACGTCCGAGAAACTCGCGTCCGGCCACCCGATTGAGAAGACCGGGTGATCGAACGAGTCTCAGTGGAACCCGTGTTGGAACCGAAAGGGGAATTCGGTAGGTCGGTTTGGTTTGTGCTGCGAGATGGTTGCTGTTGCCCTGGTCCTTGCTGATTCGTCACCTGCTGGTTCGGGTCGGGCTGCCTGGGCGGGGGAGCAGTCGAATTGGCTTGCGGTCCCTGGGTCACTGATGTGGAAGATGGATTACCAGAGTTATCGTTGCTGTTTTGAGGTGCAACCTGCCCGAAACTGGGACGCCAAGGAGCGGGAACAGGTCGGTTCCCCGATCCGTTGTTCTGGCCGAATGATTTGCCGGGAACCAGGGCGATCGCGATGATCACCATATAAAAAAGGACACACGATTGGGCGTCCTTTCTATCTGGTTGAAACGAAATGTTTTTTTTGCCAAGGAAAAAGGTAGAAATCATCACCAACCCTTCGAGGTGTAGAAAACGGTTGTCGGCCACGTTTTCCAGGAATCTGGGTCGGAAGTATGGAAATGATCGTTGTTTCGGGCAAGGTGAATCGTTTAGCTAGCTTTTGCGTGCGACTGGGAACAATTTGCCACAGGGGAGTTTCTCACAGGGTGACGGCCACGGTTATCAGGCGGGAAACTTCTTGATTATTGGCCTTGATCGCCGATAATTCGAAGGTTGGCTTTAACAATAGCCGTAAGAACTTAGGTCAAAGGCATGGGTGAGTCGAAAATGACGATACAGCAATCGACCTCACGTCTTAAAACTGCTTCCACCACCATTGGAAATCATCCGGCCGGTCGTGCCGCACTACCGTCGCTGGCAACTGTCAAACCGAGTCAGATGAAGCGGAAGAAAGCCGTTTTGAAACCTCAGCGAGATCTTCGGCCTGGTGTATACAGTCGTCCCATCGGATCGAATGGTCAAAATTCGGCTTGCGGATTTCCAATGCCGACTCATCCCGCAACAAAAGACTCGATAAGACGAACTACCAGCAAAGCAAACGCGGAGGCGGCGAATTTTGCAGGGCTAGGTGAGCTAGATCGTCGAACTCTGCCGTCATCTTCGGATTTTCCAAAACTTGGAATCGCAGGCCAACAGGCACAGGTTGTTCCAAGCCTCGCACGCGATCATTCGGAATTGCAAGAATCTGAGCCAAAATTTCGGATCGGCTGGAGCGTACTCGCCTTTTTACCTAGCTGGTTGGTCAGCCTGATTTTTCACCTCACGATTCTGCTCGTTCTTGCTGTTATCACGCTTTCGGTTCAGGACAGGGGTCGGGGGTTGGTCGTCGAAATTGCTGAAGCAGACCAGTTGGGTGAAGACATCGTCATGACCATTACTTCGCCGCGAGAAGAATTGGAGTTGTCGCTGGAAGACATTTCAGCTGCCGACGAAATGGGTGCCGACCGCGATTCGTTGCCCGTGCTTTCTAACGATATGCTTCACCAGTTTGATCACGCGGATCTGTATGCCGCTAATTCGGAACCAGGTAATGACTTGCAAGTCATCCCGGATGGGAAATCGGGCATGGGATCTGGAGAAAGCGGGGCGTCGGGGGATTCCAAAGAGAGCGCGAGTTTCTATGGGATGGAAGCCTCTGGAAAACAGTTTGTGTTCGTGATTGATTGTTCCGGCAGCATGGCACATGGCTACCGCTGGTATCGTGCGGTAGCGGAATTAAAAAAGTCGATCTCGAATCTTAATGAAGATCAGGAATTTACGATCTTTCTTTACAATACCCGCGTTTGGTCCCTGTTCGGTGAAGAACCTGCTTCGGCGGGTTTGCATCCTGCCACTGAAGATATCAAAACCAGAGCTGGCAAATGGCTGGATCGGGCTCAACCGTTTGCCGACACGTTTCCCGGATATTCCATGCAACTTTCGCTTCGTTTGTATCCCGATGCGATATTCATGCTTTCTGATGGAGAATTTCATGACGATACAGTCAGGAAGTTAAGAGTTTGGAATAGCGGAGCGGACTCGGCACAAATCCCGATCAACACAGTCTTTTTGGGGCGAGGGCCGGGGCGATTCAGTATGCAGACGATCGCCAACGACAATCTTGGGGAATTTGTTTGGGCTGAGTAGTGGCATGCATTTCCCGCTTGGCAAGCGTCACCAACCCGCTACGCCGAAGGCGAATGCACATCAACCGCTTGTCCCGCTCGGCAAGCGGGACATACGTAGGCACCTTCGCCAGAAGGTGCACCCCTTTGAGTTTGGGGAAGCAAAGCTTGGCCCCCCGAAGGCGAATCCACATCAACCGCTTGTCCCGCTCGGCAAGCGGGACGTACTGTAGGCACCTTCGCCAGAAGGTGCGGGCTGTTGAGTTTGGGCAAGCAAAGCTTGGCCCGCTGGCGAATCCAAATCAACCGCCTGTCCCGCTCGGCAAGCGGGACATACGTAGGCACCTTCGCCAGAAGGTGC
>JBCCSJ010000266.1:0-8138 GCA_039200505.1 Planctomycetota bacterium
CCAAACAGGTAGACATGCAGGAAGTTTATCACAACTTCATTGCTAATATCGAAAAAGAAGAATTCGAATCTGCATCGATCAGTTTGTTAGAAGCAAGATTTCAATGGTTTGCTTTCCCTGCCTTTATCGTTCTATTCTCTTACTTTTTTTTGTGCACGATCCACAGCCAATCCCGAAATCAAAGCTTGGCCCCTGGGTCGTCAACGAAGACACCCTCTCAAGATGACGGTCCACGGCAAAATCGTACGGCAATCAAAGCCGCCACGTTTTTAACCATCGTGTTGACATTGGTTTCGTCTTCGCACGCTCAAGACAACCAACCAAAATCACGTCAACAAATCGCCAAAAAAATCAACGAGGCCAATCAATTAGTCCGTTCTAAGAAGTATTCGGACGCGATTGAGCAATTCCAGTCGATTTCCCCTGAGTCGGCCGGCGAATATCAAGACAAACTGACCTACAATCTCGCGATTGCCCACTATAAAAACTCGGAACTGGATGCCGCGGAAGCTCTATCTCAACAGTCCGCCAAATCTTTGGACGACCAGATCGCAGCCGACAGCCGGTACAATTTGGGCAATTGCCGCTTCGCTCAGGCAGTCGCAAGTCTGCAACAAGAACCTGACCTTGCCTTGGAAAATCTGAAACAGGCGATTGTTCACTATCGCAGCTCGCTTCGTCTCGATCGTCAACGCAACGATGCAAGGGTGAATATCGAGAAAGCGAAACAGTTGATAGAGCAGATCGAACAGGAACAGGAACAGGAGCAGCAACAGCAACAGCAAAGCGAGAGCCAAGACAAACAAACGCAGGAGCAAGAAGCCAACCAGAATCAACCTCCAGATTCCAACCAAAAACAAGATTCCAACCCAAAACAAGATTCCAACCCAAACCAATCATCGGATCAAGATCAGCAAAACCAGCCGAATTCAGGTGCAGATTCCGAATCGAAGCCGAACGAATCGAACCCGAATGATCCAAACTCTGAGCCGAAGGACTCAGGGGCTCAAGATCCTGAATCGAAACAAAATTCCGAGCAATCGGACGATCCGAAAGACGGCCAAGAGCAAGAAACTCAGTCTGAAGAAAGTTCGCCTCAAGATGCTTCTAATCAGAATCAGAAATCAATTTCGGATCCGAATTCCCAAGCTTCACCTAACCAGAGAACCCCTCAACAAGACAAGAATCAGACATCTGCTGAGAGCCAAAGTGGCGAATTGGGTGATGGTGACCAACAGCCACCGTCTGAAACGGAACAAGATGTCCCTCAGGGTGAATTGAAAGCGGTCGGCGAAGAAGGTGAGGAGGACCCTATCGCCGCGACAAAAGAACAGAGTGATCAAAAAATTGGTTTTATGAGCCGGCAAGAAGCCCTCAAAATGCTTCAGGCCGTCCGAGATCGCGACATGTTAAGGCGTTTTCAAAAGGAAAGAAGCCAACGTCGAAGGCCCAAAAAAGTAGAAAAGGACTGGTGATGAGACCCCGGTTTTCTATCCTAATCGACATGCAGCCTGCTCGCCGCATTCTGGTAATGTTTTTGTTCCTGACGATAGCTCTGTCGACAACTGATGAACTGTTGGGGCAACAGATTTCGGCCAAAATTTCCAGCAGAGAAGCGTGGGTGGGGGCGCCCTTAATTTTGCAGGTCACAATTTACAACGCCCAAGAGTATCAGCTGCCTGACGATTTTGAAATCGATGGTTGTCAGGTTGATATAGCCGGACAGCCGTCCCAAGCATCTCAAATCACAATTATCAACGGCCGTCGCAGTGTTAACAAAAGCGTGACCATTAATTACCTGATCGTCCCTGAGCGGGGAGGAGAATTTGAAATCCCCCGATTGGAGTTTGAAGTTGATGGAGAAACCGAAGTTTTAAAGCCGTTGTCGTTTAGCGCGGTTCAAAGCGAAACAGGCGATCTGCTGTTTGCAGAAGTGGAAGGAAAAAAGCAGAAAGTCTACGTTGGCCAACCGCTGGATTTGAAATTAAAAATTTGGATCAAGCCATTTGTCGATCGGCAGCGACGCATCAAGTTGACTGAAGGAAACATGTGGAGTCTGATCTCCGAACAGACTTCATGGGGGATTTTTTCGGATCGGATGCAGGAACTCGCCACGAGTCGTCAAAGACCGGCAGCCGAGGTGGTCCGCAGAAAAGATTCCAACGCCCAGGCAAGGGAGTATTACCTTTATGAAATAGAAGCCACCGTTTATCCCACCAAACCGGGAACAATCGACGCCAGCGATTTACGTTTGGTCGTCAACTACCCCCTCGAATTGGGCCGAAGTCGAGACCCTTTTGATAGCCTTTTCGGAGGAAGCATGGGGCGCGGTTCCCTTCTGCAGCAAATGATGAATGATGATATGTTCGATTCGCCGTTTTCGAGCCGCATGTCAATCAGCAAATCACGCCCGATTACTGCCAAGGTCGAAATTGATTCCACTGAAATCTTACCAATTCCGACGGCCAATCAGCCAAAAGACTATCGAGGAGCCGTTGGCAAGTATCAAATTGAAACCGAAGTCGAGCAAACCAGCGTCGCTGCAGGCGATCCGATCATTCTAAGAATGAGTGTCAGCGGAGATGGGCCGATGGATCTGATTCAAGCTCCACCTTTGGCCGATATCGAATCCTTAACGGAAGACTTTCAAATCACTGACCAATCCTTGGCCGGATTCGTCCAGGGAAAGTCAAAGTTCTTTGTCACAACCATTCGTCCCCGAAACGAATCCGTTCAACAGATTCCCGAAATTCCATTTTCCTATTTTGATCCTGAACTGGAGGAATACCGGACCGCCTATTCTCAGCCGATCGAAATCAATGTCCAAAAAGCAGAATCGTTGCAACTCGATGCGATCGTGAGCAACCAGAAAAACACTGCGACAACTTCGGATTCTTCCGCAGGTATCGGTTTAGATCTGGCGAATCGTAATGAGTTTTCTGTGCTGACTTCCGACAAATTCGAAATTCGAATCTGGACTTCCATTTTCGCAATCGGGCCGGCACTTGTTTGGTTAGTCGTTGCAACCGGACGTCTGCTGATTTTCGGGTGGAATGTCCGGGCCAAACTGCGACCAGCAAAATCAAGTATCTTAAAAAAGGTCGAACAAGCAACGACGAATCAGCAGCTTTCTGAATCGATTCAAAGTTGGATCAGCGTCTGTTCGGGCACGCCGTGTCCAATGATCGCCCACGCAGTTGGAGCCATTCGTACGATTGGGAATTATGACCTTGCCAACGATGTTGAGTTATTGCTGGAAGACTTGGACCGTTCCGATCCTGTTTCCTCCCGAATAAATAATCATCTGGTTCCCGACAGTATTATCAAAGAATCGCGTAACCGCGTTAAAGACATTTTGATCCAGATCGAGCAGGCATTTCGCGACGCTCGCCCAGCTTCTCGTGCATCGTCAAAAGTGAAGAAAACCAGGACAACGATCGCCACTGCGGTGCGGATTTGGATCGTGACAACCACTCTGGTAGCCAGTGGGTTTGGGCCAAGTGTGAATCTGGCTTTGGCTCAACCGGATCGCAAAATGACTGAAAATGAGGAAACCTTTTTTACTGCAAATCAAATTTACCAAGACGCCACGTCTATCGCCGAAACAGATCCAGCAGTAGCTAAAAATCGGTTTAAAAAAGCGGCTCATGAGTATCAATCACTTGTCGATCAGGGCATCAGAAATAGTCATTTATTCGTCAATTTAGCAAACTCCTATTATCAGGCGGGCGATCGAGCCAAGTCGATTCTGAATTACCGCCGAGCACTATGGATCAATCCTTTCAATCGCCAAGCTTCCAAAAATCTCGATTATCTCGATCAATCCACCACCGATCCAAATAACGATTCACGGCCACCTAACGAACAGTTATCGAATTTGTGGAATCAACTGTTACAAAGCAAAACTGCGATAGGCCTCGTTTTTGCAATTCTATCCGTCTTGGTTTGGCCATTTTTGATCCTAAAGACACTAGGCTATCGTGCGCCAAGATTCGTTTGGTTAACCTTGCCCTTGATTGGGTGGTGTGTCACCGGTTTCTATTGGATCCAGCCAGAATCGGTTAATCAAAGTGCCATCGTCATGGTCAAAAATCTGGAGCTACGCTCTGGAGATGGCGAAGAATTTGAAACGATCGCGAACCGCCAATCGTTTGACGGCAGTTTGGTCAAGGTTTTAAATCAAAGGGGCGACTGGGTAGAACTGGTCCTGGATAACGGAATTCGTGGATGGACTGTCGCCGATGATATCGAATACGTTCAAATGGATCAGCATCGCGAGAATTAATTTTTGATCACCGATGCATCGGGGCTGGCATTTGAAGGAACGTCATTTACCCTAATTGACTTCACTTTCAATCGAATCAGCATTGAATTCATGAACAACATCTTTCAGCTTTTTCTGCTATATACTCTCTGCTTGTCTGTTTCCATTGCTGCAGCACAACAGCCTGTTGCCCCCTCCCGAGTCGAAATGGTCGACCCGATTCGAAATGTTTCTTTTAACAAAAATGGGGCGTGCCGGACTCGCGAACAAGGCGGAAACCCCCGGACCACCGATGGGGTATTAATTTTTGATGGATCCGACGATGGAAATCGCCAAGTTGATCCACAGATTGCGGTCGGTGGTGGGCATGTTCTTCATGCGACCAACCATGGACTGATGATCTATTCCAAGTCTGGTAAGTGGATTCAAGGCGTATCTCAAAACTGTTTTAATGGCGGAATCGATCCGAAGCTGTTTTATGATGCCCACAATCAAGTGTTCGGATTCGATCTCTGGAATCCATGGGACAAAGCAAAGAAAAAACCGGTCAACATTTCAATTTCTGAAACCCAAGATCCGACCGGAGCCTGGAATACCTATCCGATACCAGTTCCCGGCGGACGTGACGGCGGCGGCATCGGATATAGCGCTCAATGGACAGGTTATAGTTTCCCCGGCGGCGACGAACAGTCGTTTGTAGTTCGAACCGAATCAATGAAAACCGGTAAGCCGGCAAAGGTGTTTCACTTCAAGGGGAATTTAGGACACCCGGTTCAAACCCAAGATCCAATTGACGAACTTTATTTTGTAAAACTGACTCCCAAGAATATCGTACTCACCCAAGTAAAAGATGAGGGCAATGGTAATCCAGTCGCCATCGAAACAATCGTGGCTCCTCATCGGTTTGAGTATTTCGGCTGGCCACCTCAATCTCCTCAAAAAGGGACGGACAAGAAAACCGCATCCGGGGATCGGAATCCAAAAAATTTGGTGATCCAAGGAGGATTTCTCTGGTTTTCGCACACCGTCAATTGCGAAGGCCGGGCTGCTGTCCAGTGGCACCAGATTCGATTGACAGACGGGTCATTTGTCCAGTCCGGAATGATTCGCGATGACGAAAACAGCTACATTCAAACGACGCTCGCAGTCAACAAAAGTCTGGATGTTTTGGTCGGGTTTCAGGAAACCGGCCCCGACATGTTCATCAGCCCCAGATTTTCGTATCGACGTTCGGACGATCCGCCGGGTACTCTTCGACCAATGTTCAAACTAGGAGAAGGGTTGGCAGCCACCGAGGGCGGAGCATGGGGAGATTACAGCGGCAGTGTTGTCGATGGTGACAATCAATTGGACTTATGGACGGTGCAAAGCATTGCCGACACGACCGGACGGGGAGACACAGTCATTGCTCGGCTTTCCACAGATTTTGAAGAGATTGATCGGCAAAAAGGCAAACGCATAGAACAGATTGGTCAAGAAAATGAGTAAAAAGAAAGTTTTGATTCTGTGTACCGGCAATTCTTGTCGCTCTCAGATGGCCGAAGTTCTTTGGCGAGATCTGGGCGGAGATAGCTGGGATGCATATTCGGCTGGCTCAAAACCCGCCGGCTACGTTCATCCGCTTGCCTTAAAATCAATCACGGAAATGGGTTTGTCGACTGACGGATTGACCAGTAAGAATATGGACTCATTCGTCACCCAGGACATCGACCTCGTCGTCACAGTTTGTAACAACGCCAAAGAAGCCTGCCCAGCGATTCCCGGGGCACAGGAAACCCTCCATTGGCCATTCGAAGATCCAGCCGACGCCACAGGAACCGAGCAGGAACAATGGAGTACCTTCCTGCGGATTCGAGACGAAATCAAAGACAAGATTTCGAACTATTTGACGGGTCAATGTTGACTGGTCAATTATGACCAGTCAAAAGATTGATCCAATGGGCCTGGCTATTTCATTGAATGAAACGAATCATTTGGGCAAAAAAATAGCCCCGTTCTACCAAAAGAAAATGGTGGAATCGGGGCGAGTCGAGTTGCACAAAGGTTTGGTTATGAACCAAGCGTTTATTAAACGATGGTAAGTAATTCTTCGGCGATACGCTCATCTTCTTTACGCAAGATTCGATCAGGATGGCCAAAGCTATCACCGTCCACCACCGTTTTAGTCGGTTTGGCCTCGTCTGACTTTGTCGCAGGCGGAGTGTAACTAACGCCTGCGGCTGAAATCTCCACGATTCCGCCTCCGAAACTTGTGTAACTGAAGCTATAGTCTTCGATATAGTCCCGACACTGGCGGAAAAGCATATCAGTAGCCACTCGTTGCCCAAGCAATATAGATTGGGTGTAATCGCTTCGCCAATGGACGCCAGCCATGTTGCGTCCGATTGAGATGTTAGCGGCCAATTTGTCCAATTCCAGCCCGACGGTCAATTCACATTCATCTGCCTCTTCATAATTCATCAATTCTTGCCCGTCCGCAGAGGCGACCTGAGGGTCTTTCACAACCGTAGACTCATTAAAAAATGCTTTTAAAACGGTAACACATGCCCCGGCAACCGTAGCATGGCCAGCACCGTAGGCTGGATGCATTGGCGAACCTTCGGGGAAAGCCATTGGCATCAGACCGGATGGATATCGGCATTGGTTTCGCTTAAATGCAGTTGTTTGTTTAATTTGAGTGAATTCATCAGGATCACTAAATGCAACCAACCCTCCATAAGCTTCGGGCCGAAGTCGAAGATGAGTCCACTTCTGTCGCCATACCGCTTTCAAAGCCCGAGTCGCCACTTCTGTGACGAGGCTCAAAATATGAGGACCGCCAAAAGTTCCAAATCCTTCCTGATTCTCAATCGACCCATAGGGATTTCCTGCGTCCAGCGGATAGCCTTCCTCTAACAAAATGAGTGCCGCATTGAGGTACGCTTGATAAAGTTGATCAAAATGGACGTACGTCGCCAGATCTCGCATTGTTGAAATGAATCGCCGCTGATCAGCATCTTCGTCAGCTTCCCCCACCAGTCCTTCGCGGATATTTCGCATTTCTCCATCCTGAACGCCCAACCAGTCCTCTGGAGTGATCAGGTAATCCGTATGCGAACGAGCCCAAACAATCTTCTGCGGAATGTTCAGCACGCCGTAACGAATTTCCTTTACCATGAATTGAGAAATATAAGGTCCCACATTTTCTCGAACGGGAGTATCGTCGGTGGCAAAATCGGGCGATCGAAATAATTCCCCTCCTCGAAACAGGCTTTTGACATCGATCGGTCGCGAAACGTAAGGACTTTCCTCTGGAGATAAATTCACATCGTTCCGGTTGATGTAAAATTTTTGCCCATTGAGCTCTGTAATCGCATCTTGCACGTTGGCGTCGCTGTTCCAATGGGCAAACGGAATGTCTCGCAGTAATCCCATCCAATACAGTTCTACAGCTTCTGCGGTAATCTCGTCTGAATCAAGTTTCGGGGGTGCCGGAATCTTGTGAAAACAAGGATCGCTCATCTCGGTATCCACGGCCCAACCCGATTGCGGATTGACCCACTTTCGATTTCCCGCCGGGATGCCGAGACCAGCCAGTTGCTCTGCATTTCCAGTCGAATCTAACGCTAAGAAAGCATTAACGAAATCTCGAAAACTTTCCTGATCCACCGATCCATCTTCGGAATGCTTGAGCCCCTTATGGAAATTGGCGTCGAAGTTGCCATTGAGAATGGCTTTAAGCCTTGCCTGGCTTAATTCACAGGGGCGACTGCCATCGTTGGTCAGAGATTCTTTCGTTTTTTTCGCTGGCGGATTCTTTTTTGCTTGAGGATTCTTTTTCGCGGCGGGCTTTTTTTTCCGCGTTGTTTTTTTCTTTGCCATGGGTCCAATTCTC
>JBCCSJ010000267.1:0-8084 GCA_039200505.1 Planctomycetota bacterium
GGTTGAATGACCAAATCCAGCCATCCACGATCGCGGCCAGAACGAAAAATGCGATCGTGGCTGCAAACCAAACGCAGATCGTGTAAACAAGGTCTACTGTTTTGACCTGTTCTCGCGTCTTTTTTAGCTGTTCGTCAACGTAGTGTTTGACTCGGGTTGCCTGTGCAGGTGTCTTGGAACGTTGAGGTTTGGTTCTGACTTGACTCGACATAATCAAACTACCGATCGTTTATTCTTCCATGGCCAGGTGGTAAACCCGTTATCAAACAATGAACGAAACAGGTTCTCGTAGTTTCCCTCGGATGCAAATAAGTTGATCCGACTCATTCTAAATGACAACTACGAAGGAATCATTTTCATCCAAGCATTTCAATTCAATAACGTGCTCGGCCCAGATTTTATTATAGACGGTTTTTCCGCGGTCCATTTTTGAGCGTTTTGCTCAATTTTGGAGCGATCAACCGATTCTGGAATAGGGTTATTCCGAACTCGACTGTTGAAATCCTACTGGACAATGGGTAGGTCAGTTATTGAAACGTCTGGGGCGAAAGCCTAGTCGATTACTTGATTCACCCCATTCTTCCAGAATCTCATCAATTTCTTCAACGGGATCCTTGGTGTTGTAGCGGCCACGATAAAGCAGCATCAGCCGTTTCCGATATTCTTCGGTTGAAAGACTAGTCAGGCGATCTCTTTCACTTTTCGTCAGGCTACTTTCGAGACTGGACAGGCGATCGAAACTCGCTTCCAGTTTGGATTTATTAGCCGCTTCGATCCAGTCCATCAGCACGTTTTTTTGGCGGTCTAAAGACATACTCGCAAACTGCCGTTGAGATTCGCTGGACAAGATCGGCAAAAACAATTCGACTTCAGCATCGTTAAGAAATAGTTCGAGCATCTCGCCTCTATTTTTGGCCAGCAAAAATGCAAACATTACCGGAATCGGTTTGCGACGCACCATCATGTTGAGGCGGATCTGCGATGCGGGCGACTTGCCAACCCGTTTTTCATACTTTCGAATCGCAACCGGAAAAAGGTCTCGGATCTCTTGAGAATGATCTTCGACCAGATCTTCGTACCATTGAAAGACACGTTCGGCATCGTTACCAGACGGAAGCCACTGGCCGTACGCCCCAGACAGGCTTTTGCTATCGGTCAGAAACTTTCGAGAAGCCTGGTCGTCTTTTAACTTTTTAATGGCAGCAACTTTTTCCTGATTGGATGACGCATCATTCAGGAATTGCAGGAATTCGAGAACTTCCGATTGGTTTTTGTTTTCGTTGGAGTAGCGAAACAGCCAATCCGAGTAGGCTTTCATGACCGATAACAGTTCATTCTTTTGTGCGTGATTTTGAATTTTTTGATCGAACTGAATCCTGGCCTTCCTTTCCCGTTCATTCAATGCTTCAAACAAGGCCAAATTATCTTGAAGCTCAAGCTTCTCTTCTATGTCCAGTGATTCGATATAATCTCGCCTTTGGTTCAATTCCGATGGGATTTGCGGCGGATCCGATTCAGCGATCTCATTCTCAAAAATCGGATCGAGATCAAACAGTTGGCTATCAATCAATTGAATCAGAAAATCCAAATCTTGGTTTCCAAGTTGAGTGTATTGATTGTGGTACTTGATCGTCGTCAAATTTTGAATGAGTTGGCGATCTGGCAGGGTTTGGTTTTGACGAATCCGATTAAAAGCAAAACCAAACAAAATCACCGGTATCAAAATTAGGACTGCGGCACGTGGGAGATACCGCAACGAACTCGCTTTTTTTTGGGATCTTTTAACAGCGTCGCCGACGATTATTTCCATCGTCGTCTTGGTGAACGAGTTTCCTGGTTCGGTAGCTGGTAAGGCGTCCAAAACATCCCAAGTCGCCTGAAGCGATTTCATTTCGGCCCGATAATCAGGATCCTCGCCCAGCCGACGTTCAATTCGATCGACCTCTTCCTGGGATAGTTCGCCATCCAGGTAGGCGGTCAATTCCTCGAGGATCTGAAAGTCTTGTTCCTGAGTTTCGTCGTCCACGTCAGTCGTCCAATTCGGTAGCTACCCCGGTCGGAAGGTTGCCGGTGTTCATGTAAGGAGCCAGTTTTTCTCGCAAATTCATCCTCGCCCTCGACAAAAGCGATTTGACTGCCTGAGGAGTCAACTCCATGGTTTCCGCAATCTCGTTGTAACTCATCCCTTCCACCTTGTTTAACAGCATCGCCATTTTTTGACGCGGCCCCAAAGAATCAATCGATTTGGCGATCAGATCCGCCATCTCTTTTTGAGCGGCCATTCGGGTTGGAATCAGAGCGCTTTTATCTTTGGCCATTGTGTCCAAAGGGCGAACCGGCATCGAACCCGACGGCGAAGAGACTAAATTGACCTCCTTGCGAGTTGATTTTTTGCGAACAGCATTGGATGCCACGTTGTGCGTGATCGTGTAAAGCCAGGTGGAAAATTTCGCCTTGGGCACGTATCTTTCTCGAGCCCGATAAACCCTTAGAAAAACGTCTTGGGCCAATTCTTCCGCTCGACTTCGATTCCCAACAAGATGCTCCAAAACGGTGACGAGACGACCTTGGTGTTTTTCAACCAATTTTTCAAATGCAGCAGCATCGCCATCGCGCACCGCCAACATTAACCGCACGTCTGGATCGAGCAGCTCAAATCGGGTTTTCTCACTGGATGAATCGCTTGCTGACAAAATCACTTCCGGATGGAAAATCGAATACGATCATGTTAACGCATTGTCACCATTGACATACTCGACAACTGCTCGGAGTCTACATTCAAACCCGATCCGATTACCAAGGTTCCGAAATTTTAACAAAATGCCCGCCTATGGCCGCGTCGCATCCTCCAAATCCATAGCCTTACTCGTTTCGAAATTCTATGATGGTGTATAGGTTAGCCGGTTAAACCCCCAATAGTTTTCTATGGAATTGGACCACGAAGTTTGCCTCTGTTTTCATGTTACCAAGCGGAAGGTCCTTAAATTTATTCGACTGGAAAAACCGAGTCGGGCAAGCCAGTTAAGCGAATGCTATGGTGCAGGCACCGGGTGCGGCTGGTGCCGGTCGTATCTTGAAAAGCTGTTGGCGATAGAACAAAAAAAGCGAACTGAGCGACTAGGTTTCTCCGAAGGATCCCAGGTGCCTCCCGAAAAAAATCCCGTCAGTGAAGGTTGCCAAAGCGAAATCGTGATAGAAGAGGACACCTTCGATAGTCAGCAATATGCCCGGCAGAGAGCCCAGTACATCAAGGATTCTCGGAAATCCCAGTAGCCTTGCTTGGTGACACCCCGAGTCTGTAGTCCTGCAACAACGATCGGATTCGAACAAGCGTGAGCAGGGCTGTTCTTGGAACGAGACGCCATGGGTTCAGATGGCGGCTGTCGATTACGAGTCGAATTCCGGTAAAAAGCTTGCCGCTCTAGGCAAAAAAGGGAGGCTTGGCTACAATTTCGACCTTTGAGAAATCCAGTTTTTCCAGATTCGACTAGAAAAGTTCGTTATGGCCAAGAAAAAGGCTACCAAAAAGAAAGCGACCACCAAAAAAGCGACCAAGAAGGCTGCGGAAAACGATGGTGAAGGCGAAGTTAAAAAGAAGAAAAAGAGGAAGACAAGAAGCAAAACCCCCGAGGTGATTCGTAAAAAGTTGTTTTGGGGAGTATTCAACCATGCCCTCAAACGAGTCGCTCTTTACGAATTCAACCAACGGAAGGCTGCAGAAAAACGAGCCAAAGAGCTTTCGCCAGAAGGAAAGCCGCCTCACTTCGTTCAAAAAGTGAAAGAAGAAATCGTTGAGGTAAAAGAGGCCAAGAAAACAGCCAAGCAGTTAAAAGAAGAAGCGGAACTGGAAGCTGCCGAATCGGGAACCACCAAAAAGAAGAAAGCGACCAAGAAAACCAAAAAGAAAGCTTGATCGCTATTAGTGATTCGAAATTCGGGCCATTATTTTCACTGGATTGCAAAGATTGGGCGATCAGAAAAACGCTCGCTAATTAAGGCTAAGTCCGACCGTTTTTAATCACCCACCTTTCGCTTGCCAATCAGGTACGTCCCGCTTGCCGAGCGGGTACGTCCCGCTTGCCGAGCGGGACATCACTCATCATCGCCGTGAAGGCAATGTCGATCCCCGGCCAGAGGGAAGAGTTGACCACTGGCGGTCAATGGGCATCGACCAAATTCGAGCTGGATTGGTTGACCAACGATTTGATGGAACCGTTGACCACTGATTTCCCTGAAGCGTCGTTCCACCCCGATATCGGTTCGGCATCGTCGACCAATCCCGATTAGGAGTCGTATTCCAAGTTCGTCCGGGCAGCGTATTCCAATTTCGCCTCGGCAATGTTCCCCAAGTCCGGCCGGGCATCGTCCCCCAAGTCCGACCAGGCATCGTTCCAAATTGATTGGCGGGCAAGGTTCGACTTGGAAGTGAAGCGGCTGATCCGTTGGAGCCATTGACCGGCAAAGTCGTGTCTCCGGCATCGGATCGCCATTTAGCGGGCTGATACCGTCGCTGATTGCAACCGATCGAAACTAGGCAGATGACTATCAGCATCGTTATCGTTTTGGCCGACTGTTTCATCTGAAGCTTTTCCTGTCTACTTTCAATTTCTCTTTTTCGAAGTTCGGCAAAAGTATCGACATTCTTTGCCGTCAAAATTTTGCCCAGAATCGGGAATCCGAGCGAATCTAGTCCGCTGAATCAGTGTTTTGATTACGGAGTCAAAAATTTTTTCCCAAGAATCTGTACGTTACAGTTTTTGCTGCGGCCCCAAATTCCAAAAATCATATGGGTTGCTTTCTGCTTTCCGACTTTCCCGACCCGTGCCTCCGATTTTAGTTACAACCGAGCATGTATCAAAACCCCTAATCCGGAAAGTCGTACCTGATCAATAGTAACGACCGTTACATTCCTATCAGAACGTAGGTCCCTATCTCAAGGCAAATTCAGCCTATCCGAATTTTAAAGAGTATTGGTTACCGCTGGTATTCAACTCGGTCATGTCAACTTGAGAACGACCTTGTCCCGAAGAAACGAGTGACAAATCTAGTGTGCCTTGAAAGCACAAACTCAGTTTGATTGGGTTTTCGGTCCAATGGATGGGCCGAGTGATCTTACTGAAAGTTACGTTCGGATCTCTGCGCAATTACAAGGCCTTTACAGCATTGCCTGTTATTTCGTTCTCAAGTTGTTACTTGAAGCGCTAATGGTGAGCGGCCGAAGCATTGATTAGCGTTGGAGAGGTTTTGTGATCGTGATTCGATCGAAAATTCTAGGAGACGAGTCTCAATGAAATTTAAATTAGCTGCGGTAGCGCTTCTCGCAAGCGTTTCCATGATGTGCAGCCAAAGTAACGGTGATCTTTTGAGCCGTATGCTGGGTCGCGGCGGGTGCGGAGGATGTGAAGCAACATCATGTTGCGACACTCCTGCTCCTTCGTGTGGACCCGGTTTAAGTCTTAGCATCAACCTGCACATCGGGTTGCCAGGTCGATTGTTTGGTGGTGGAAGGTTTGGGCGATGTGGAAGCGGCTGTGGAGCCGTAGACACAGGATGCGGATGTCAAACCGCACCAGTGGTAGCTCCGTCTCCATGCAATTCAGGTTGCGGCGTTGTCGCCGACGATTGCGGTAGCGGATGCCGACTGTTCTCCGGTCGCTTGCTGTCTCGAATCCTTCCTAGCGGATGTGGATGCGACACAGGAATGTTGGCCGGCGGGTGCAACGATTGTGCTCCCGAACTCGTTGACACCTGCGGCCCAAGTTGCGGTGGCGGATGCGGTCTTCTTTCTGGTCGTCTGTTTTCGCGATTCGGAAACAACGATTGCGGTTGTGACACCGGATGCAGCGTTCCTGAGCCATGTGCACCTGCACCTGTCTGCGGCGATCCGTGCGATACTTGCGGCGGTGGCTTGCGACTTCTTGATCGCTTGGGTAACGTCGGATGCCGATCTTGCGGTCGCACTCCTATTCGTAACGTTCTCGGACGCTTACGATCGGTTGGGTGCTGCAACGATCGAATTGATAACTGTGGTTGCGAGCCAGCCCCTGTAGTCGAGCCTTGCAACACATGTGGCATCGAAGCCGATCCATGCGGCTGTGGCGGTGGAAGAATCCGCGGATTCTTGAGCCGATTCCGATCCAGCGGCAACTGCGGTGGCTGCGGCGAAGCGATCGACTCATGCGGATGCCAGCCAGCACCCGTTGTTGCAACACCTGCTCCGGTTTGCGGTGGTTGCGATCAACCTGCAGATTCTTGCGGATGTGGTTTGAGCATGAGCGGTCGATTTAGCGTCGGGTCTTGCAACACAGGTTGCCGTCCCTCACTCTTGAGTCGAGTTCGAAGCCTGCAGATTCCTCGCGGAACTGCCGGATGCAACACCGATTGCGGTTGCAACACTGTCGAAGCTGCTCCTTGCACCGGATGTGGAACTTCACAGCCGATGAACTATCAAGCGGCTCCTGTCCAAGCACAGCCTGCAACCGAAGTAACTCCTTCCCCAGCAGCGGCTCCTGCAGCTGAAGGAAGTGTCGTTGTTCCATCGACCGATGGTGCAATGCGACGACCTTTGGTTGACCCTAACGCTTTTGTTATTAAAAAGTAAGCGGAAGGTTTGAATCCCGAGGAATCTTTCCTAGTAAGGATTCGCAGCGTTCAGATTAAGCGAACTGGCCTTCGGTCAGTTCGCTTTTTTCATGGCAATTCATGCTGCGGAGATGAGTCTTGCAGTAGGCTTGCCGTAAATCCCAGCAAATCGTCTTGGGAACGATAAAACTCCATCAACCGGACCCGCTGGCGTTCGGTTTGGGCAATCTCGAAGGGCGAAGGTGCCAAACCCATCGGCTCTAGTTTTCCAAGCAACTTATCAATGCAAACCTCAAGTGCCTTGTCTTGCTTTCCCAGGCGGACCAAAAATTCGATCAGGGTTTCAATCGCAACGGAACCGTATTCTTCGGTCGAAACGTTTTGTGCTTTTTTCTCAAAGTGGCTTACTGCCGCGTCTACTTCGATGCCAAGCAGCGCCCGGTAATAGATCAAATGATCTTCGTAAGTATTTTCGAACGGCGGCGAACCTTCGTACTTGAAATCGTCGATCAGTTTTTGCCCGTACTCTGCCAGATCCAGAGCCATTCGAATGTCTTTGGGATCAGAAACGACGCGGGCAATTCGCATCAAAGAAGCCAGATGAGTCGTATCAATATGGTGAGCCCCACCTGATAGCATTTCAGGGTTCAACTCCAGCACCTCTCCCAAGGTTGCCTGCTCATCCACCTTTCCGCCGGTTTGCTCAAGACCGTAGCGGACGTTGCTCATGAGTTCTTGGTAAAGGTGATGTAGCAACTTTTCAGCCATCGCCTTTTGGATAGGTCGATCAAACCTGGCAACCTGAGTATCAAACGTTGTGATGCCGTTGCAAGTCCCGTAATGCCTGAGCAGAAGGCCAAAACCGTAGGCGGGAGCTGCACCTTGAGAAACGGAAATTTCGATCAAGTCGTCAATGTTATTTTCATCAACCGGCACCGATTCGATCAATTTCTCAGTCAGATTCCGGTCCGCCAACGGCTGAAGATACATCCACCCGTCTTGCAAGTTACCGCTACGGATCAACAAGGTTCCCACTTCGCGACAAGCATCCAACAGCCCATCTTCAAGTTCTTTCTGTTGATCGTCAGACAGGTCATCTGGTTGCGACGAATACATCAATGCCAGTCCAAGCCGGTGGCGACATTTCATTTTCAACACTTCAAAGAGTTTGTAAAAATCTTTGTTTCTGCGAAAAAAATGATCCAGATAATCGAGCGATTTTTCGACTCCCGATTCAGCCGAAAGTCGAATAATTTCTTCAAATGGTGTTGTTGGCATCAGTGCAAAATCGATAAACAGAGTTGACAGATTCTCCAATTCTACCTGCGCAGAGACTACTTCAAGAGGATGTCTGGATTCAATCGCATTTCTGCAACTTGATCCAGGTGTTAGCATGAAGGAATGAGCAGCAACCGAAACAACGAACCAGGCATTTGTATTTTAAGCAGTCAGGCTGCTGATACCGAATTTGCTCAAGTTTTATTAAATACCTTCAATCACCA
>JBCCSJ010000268.1:0-8066 GCA_039200505.1 Planctomycetota bacterium
ATCACGATTTCGGGTTCCTCGTCCGATTTTCCCAATTTGATTGGATTAGCCTCTGCGTTTTGCACTGCTTTCGGTTTAGACGGAGCAAGCGTCTTGTCGGCAGCATCCCTTTGGGAGCCGATCGCGATCTTCGCTGCTGTGACGCTTGCGACCGCTGAGACTTCAACGTCGGCAGTCGCTGGCAATGTTTCAGTTGCGGTTGGCGTAGGTTCCGAATCGCTGGCAGTTTGTGTGGGATCCGTTCCGGTTGTGGATGACTCGACAGATTCGCCAGCAACTGATGACGCAGTCTCATCAACTGATGTCCTCGCGAAGGGGTTTTCATCCGTAGCGCCTGGGTTTTCGACAGATTTGACTTCATTGGCAGGAGAATCCTGCGGTGAGTTGGTAGGGTCTTGAGTACTCATGACAGTTTCGTTGGTTCTTAGGGTTCGATTCTAAAGGGCCGAACCAGCCCTCGGTTATTGAGATCCCATTTTAAAAGTGAGAACCGACCGATTGCAATTCGAAATCGTCAGTTCTAAATGGAGCGACTGGGAGACCCAATGAATTAAAAACATTCGGTTGAGCGGTATCTTCCCAGCAATACCGAACCTGTTGTGGAAATTTGACATCCGATGAGCTAACCCGAATCTTATTCCCTACGATTTCTGCCTTGGCGGGAACAAATTTTTTGTCTTCGCCACAGATCATAAATCCGGTGATTTCGGAGTCCCCATCCTTGAGTTTTAGCCCATCTTTACAATTTAGGAATCGGATTTCGATCCCCTCATTCGTCGCTTCCGATGCCGAAAAAACAGGTCCTGCCACCATGGCAACCTGTTTCACGGGCGGTAAGTGCTCGGCATAAACAGTGTGGCGTCCGAGCAACGCAAGCCGTCGGCCAACTTCTTGCTTATTTTTGGGGAATCGCTGTTGGGTGTCACCAATATCCCCAGTGACAATGAGATGAGCATGAGGATCCTTGGCAGCAACTCTCCTTTGCACATCCCACATTTCCGGTAGGCTTTCGGTGGATAAAGATTCATGCCGAAATGGGTGAAGTTGAACGATTAGAAAAGTCAGGTCAGCGTTTTTGAAACACTTTCGCCAATTGTCTATCATCGCCGGAAGCAGCGTGGAATACTGATTGGCTCTACCAATATTGGTTTCTCCCTGATGCCAAACCACTCCTGCGACGGGGAGGTCAGCCAAGGGAGTCACCATCGCGTTGAATGCGGTCCCAGGCCTGCGAATATTATTAGGGTCGTCCAACAGGGACCAGTGCTCAAAAAGCGGATTTAAGACGTCAATTTCTTTTAGGGATTGGGCCGAACACCACGATTCGATTGGAGCACCGGGGCTTGAAAGTTCAATCAGCCCAATAGGAACATTGGGAAGTTCTTTGCTCAGTTCCCTACCAAAAAAATAGGCGGTGGCTGAAAACTCTTTGACCGTCTCAGGCGAACACACACTCCAGGGTTGAACTTTTTGGAAATCGGTTAGGCTTTGGGCTGAAACATCAGGATCAACGCTGAACAGCCGGATCTGTTGGAAGTTTTTCGAGAGCTCAATTTCATTTTCTGAATTCAAAACTTGCGACAAGTCATGATCCATGTTGGAGTCGCCGGCACAAATCCAAACTTCACCGACCATCACATCGGAGAAAACAACTTTAAGATCTCCACTGGTTGAACCCACCTCTAATTCGAAAGGTCCGCCAGCGTCCCGGGGAGTCTGAATGTTGCTTTGCCAGTTGCCATTGCCACCAGCGGCAACCTTAATTTCCTGTTTATCGAATTTGACGACCAGTTCTTGGTTGGCCTCGGCAGTGCCCCAAACTTTTACGGTACTACCTCTTTGCAACACCATGTGGTCCGAAAAAATCTTTGGAAGAGTTATGTCGGCCAACAGATTGGTAGCTGAACCGAAAGACCAAATTGCCAGAAAGACCTGGGCTGTCAGTACACTTATTCTCAAAGTTGACTATCTCCCGAGTCTTCAGATTCTTCGCCCAAATCCGGAATTAAGTTCCATGATGAGCCCGCTGGATGATTTCACGCCCCTTCATCTTAATCCAACCATTTTGAATCCTCCAGCACCTGTTTGAAACGTTTTGAAGTGGGCTTGTGCGGCTTCAAGGTCGTTCGAGCATTTGGGATTTAATGAAGTTCAGGTTTGGTTCGCGAGATAACGACGACCTCGTCGAGCGTTTTGAATTGATAGGACTCCGGATTTACCGTCGGCTCGCCTTCATGAGGATGTACCGCCAATAAAATTGCGTTGGACCCTTCGCGTACATCTTTGAGTTTCTGGTCAAACGATTGACCGATCCAAGTCTCTGGAATTGGGATTCGATGAAACTCGTTGCCGTGTTCGGAAGTCAATAATTCTCCCAGAACGCTAATAAGTCCGCGATTCATCGCCGCGTGAGCCAGAACATGGGCACCATATTCGCCACTGACAACAAATTCGTTGACCTTGCCGGTTTCCAGGTGAGTCGCGTAGCTTCGATTGACTAATTCCGCGCAGGTGTGAACATCTTCATTCAATTTTTCCACCGTTAGTGCCGCCAGAATCGTTCGAGCGTCTGCGTCCTGTTCGCTTCGACCACCGGATGTGTCGGTCAGAACCAGACAGGCCTTTGCCTGATGGATCCCAGCACGCTCAAGCGCGATCACCTTGGTAAAGTCATCGTGAATAAACAGCACGTTGGTCCAGGTTCGAATTTCTTCTTCGATCTGATCGGAAGGGACTTCGGAGATAACCACGATCGGCGTTCGGCGGGTCGCATTGTTGGCCCGGTATTCTTTGATGATGGTTTTCGTTTTTGCAGTCCAACCGCAAATGATTATGTGATCTTTCAATGTGTCCCACTCCACGACTCTGCCTTCGACTCGCATCCGATCGACCATAAAAGCGGAAACGGTCCCAGCAAAAATTGCAAAAATAGTCATTCCCATGAACATCAAAAATATGGCGACGATCCTGCCGCTGATCGTTTGCGGAGCTCTCGGTATTGGTTCGCCAGCAAATAAAGTGTAGATGCTAAACCAGAACGATCCTTCCAGGCCAAACTCTTCACTGTTATCTTCCGTGGTCGCGGACACCGGGGGAGCATCCGAATCAGGTAGATCGCTGATCGTCACGTTAGGGTCAACCGGTTGGGTTCGCGAAGCCGTCGATTCAAAATGAGTCATCGCCAAAGTACCAAAGGCGACTGATAATCCCAGCATGCCGCAAATCATTAAAAAATCGACCGCTCCTCGTTTGAGGATGTACGGAAAATGCCCCGACAATCGCGCGATCACACCGATCAGTCTAAGCAGGCGAAACAACCTTAATAAACGCAGTGCCCTGGCAGATCGAAAAATTCGGAACAAGGGAAGCGTGGCGATAATATCCAACCAATATTCGCCAAAGAATCGTCGTTTGGACCTTGCTGCAAAAAATCGAAAGGTCAATTCGATAATAAAAATAAAGGTGATCGCGTCGTTAAAAAATTGAACCTGTGTTAACGTCGCCGGATAACAATCTCCTAGAATCGTCGCGACTGGAACCGATTCCATCAGCTTCAGTTCAAGCCAAAACTCGAACAGAGTTAGAAACACCGAGGCCAGCACGAATATTCCAATCGTTACTTCCGTCGATGGCCTATCAAAGAATCGACTTATCGCGATTTGCCACGGTTTTCCTTTTTTCCACGAAGGATCTTCGTTGTCAGCAATTCGATTAGCCATCCAATATCTCCGCAGAAATTGCTGGATCGCTACTTAAAAGAGGCCTGAGGTGGAAATGGAATTTGCCCAGCTTGCCGCCGTAATTCCCTGCACTGATAGAATGAACTTGGTTGCCCGCGACAATTTGAATGCCTTTTGTCATTGCTTCTTCGATCGACTTCTCGTCGATGCCATCTATAACAATTTCGTAAACACACTGAACACTATCGGGCAGTTGGCTGGTAACTTTCCCTTTTAGTGTGGGGCAATATCCGTCGGATGTCGATGCCATCAGTTTAGGGTACTTCGAACCAACTTTGCTGCCGCTACGGACCACGCCGCCGGGAAAGGGAGTGATGACGCCCGGGATGTTCTGAATTTCTTCGATCGCTCGTCGGGCTGCGTTAAGACCTTCGATCTGGTTAACAGTTAAAATCAAAAAGTTTCCACCGCCGATCCCTTTGGCAACGCCCACCTGATCTTCGATCACGAATTCTCCATCCATCACGGGGACGCGCCAAACTCGTCGGTCACCAATGATTTTACTTTTCTGGTAACCGTCTCCAAAATATCGAAGCTGGTCGCCAAGCTTGATTCTTTCGTAACCACGTAAATCAGAAAAAGAAGATTCCGGTAAACCATCGAAAACGGCGGTCGTTGGGCACGTCATCAGGCATTGGCCGCTGCGGTTGACCAACGCCTTTTCGACTGCCTGGGCTGAGAATCCAAAAATTAAAATGCTCATTCCGGGACGACCGTCGACCGTCTGAGATGGTTCCAACCAGGATTCGACTCCGACTTCCGCATCGCAGCCGATGACCGAACATCCGTATCCGCAAAAAGCTTGGGCGGCTGACGCTAACCAATGTTTGTCCATCGCTGTAACGACGATTCGCGAATAACGCATGGAAAATGCTTCAGCAAACGAATCCACAATTTCGGTTGAATCTAAAAACAATGGAACTTCCACCTGAAATTCGCTTTCCGAATTCGAATCAAAATGTTTCGCCGATCGGGCTCAAACGATCAGCCCCAAGATTTTACGGTACCAATGGTTGTTGGGAGTTGCTTTGCAGCCGATCACGTCAGCTGCCGTTTTTGACTACAATTGTCAAACGAATGTCTTGATTGTATCAGAAACGAATTCAAATCACTCGCAATGCCTCAGCCAAACTCAACTCGACGAACGCTAGGAGTAAGCTTCATTCAAGGATTGGTGCGTTGGTTTTTTCGGATCTTGTTAACTATTTTTTATCGAGTGAGAGTCCATGGGCTCAAGAACTACCCCAAACGAGATGGATTCCTGGTTTGCTCTAATCATCAAAGCTTTCTTGATCCAATTGTCCTTGGGGTGGTTTGTCCCCGGCCAGTCAATTATTTGGGCCGTAAGACGCTGTTTCGATTCCCACCCCTTGCGTTGTTCTTGAGCCTTAACGATACGATTCCCATTGATCGAGATGCCAATTCGATAGGCGGGATGAAAGAAACGATGCGGCGTCTTAAAAAAGGGGAATCCGTTGTCATGTTTCCCGAAGGGACACGATCCGGCGACGGGGAACTACAACCACTTTTGCCTGGATTCTGCCCTCTGGCCAGACGTACGAAAGCTGCACTGATGCCGATCGGAATCGCCGGTGCTTTTCAGGCCTATCCACGAGACACGTTGCTTCCTAAACCTGGGTTTATCCACGCAGTGATGGGATCGCCCATCCTATATTCTCAATACCAAGATTTGACCGATGACGAGGTGACGGAATTACTGGCCAACCGCATCCAAGTTTGTTTTGAATCGGCAAAAGCTCATTGGCAACATAGCACCGGAAATTCAAGTCTAATTCTCGGAGAATCAGATGACCTTCGGCCTGCTGAAGTTGAATTGCTTTAGGTCAAATTTTTCAAACGGTCTTGTCGGTGGGCCAAAAAAAGGCTCGAAAATAAGATCCTGCAAAAGATGGACATTGCCGCTAACTTTTGACAGGTTTTTTATTCTTTTTCGCTCTCTTTTTAGGGTAGTCTTGATTGGCTTCCAGATCTTGCTGAGTCGGAGTTGCGGACGCTATTCCTGATTGGGGAACTTCGACATGTGCAGTCCAGGCGATGGCATTGAGGACCAGGCGGCGAAAATTATCGTTAGCCCAATTGTTATGAAAATGCCCGCCTGTGAACCCGAACCCGCGGCCCTTTCCATCCCCACGTTCAAACGCCCAAGCAACATGCTGAGGATTTTTGTCTTCTAAAACGGCTTTCCGGACATGCGGGTTATTGCTGTGTGGCCCATCTTTGCGGGTCAAGGTCTCTTTGGGCGGCAAAGACGACAGGATCGGAGTCACGCGGGTCATCATGGGTGAGAATCTCATGTGGTAGTACCATTCATCTCTCACCTCGAATGGCTGCACTCCATTCGAGATGGGATGATCCGGAAAGGAACTGAACTTTGCGGTCCAGTGAGGATTGACGGACCAGTTGGTTTCAAAATATCCCCCAATCCAATTCAAAAATCGTTGCCCCGACAAACCTTTGGGAACTTCGACACCGTAGTGGATGCAAGCCAGACCGGTTCCATTTCGCATAATATTTTCGAATGCTTCCCCGTTGTGATGCAGGAAATGACGGCCTCCCCCATCGCAATAGACGACAACGGTGTCTGCATTATCGACGGCGGTTGGGTCGCGAGGGAATCCGCTTCGATAGACCGCTGTCAGCACAGGTAAACCTCCGTCCTCGGCAGCGTTTTCGAGGCATTTGGCAAGCAACAGACAACCCGCATTATGTTCGTGAGCGCCATACCCATGGCTGGGAGTCCCGGCAATAAAAACAACTTTTTTGATTCCGTCAGTCAGCGGAAGTCGTTTCAGGCGAATGTCTTTGAACTCGATTTTCATCGGTGGGCCGACGTGAATTTGAAAGCCAATTTTGCCCCTATCCAGATAGTTTTCTTCGTCTTCATCAATGACTTCCGACGTGACTTTGCCATTAATTTTTATAACGAAACGATTGCCCTGAGCCATTATCTCCATCTCGTTCCATCCATCCATGTCGATCGATTTCAAAATCTCGGCTGGGTCTCCAACCTTTTCAACGGTTTTATCTTTTTTTCCGCGAATGGTAACTTTGTTGCCACGTTGGCATAAAATGCCGCGGCCGGTGCGTTCAGAATACAAAATTCCGATGAATTTCCCGCTTCGATCGATGTCAGCTTGGTAACCTGCCAAGCGATCTTTTTCGTCATTGAAAATTTGGCTACGAAACTGAACTCCGCTGTTGGCTCGTTCTGTGCCAGAGACTTTATATTTCAATTTTAAGACAAAATCATCAACTTCCCCATCGTCCCAAACGAGGAATCGATTGACGTCGACTTTGTTTTCTTCGGTGGACTCACCAACAATTGCTCCCTCTTCAACTCGCCAAAATTTTTCGTTCCCTGACCAGCCTTTCAACGAGACGCCATCGAACAGCGACTTAAATCCGTCGTCGTCTGCCTGAGGGGGAATCTTTTTCAGCAAAATATTTTTGAACGCGATTTCCATTGGCGGTCCCTGGTGAAGTTGGAGCCCCAAGATACCATCCAAATCAGCATGTCCTTTTTCGTAATCGGTTAGCTCGGCGGTGACTTTCCCGTTGACTCGAATCGTGATTTGATTCCCGATTGCCCGGATGGAGTAGTCGTTCCAGGTTGAAATATCAACATGATCGCGAAAGAGGCTATCGCGGTCAGCGACTCTCTTTTTATCTCGATTGCCAACAGGATCGATGACGACTTTTTCACCTCGATCGCAAACTGGACCTCTTCCGGTTTTTTCATCGTAGATAATTCCTAGCCATTGGCCTGCGTGATCAATGTCGGCCTGATACCCGATCAGGTGTCCCGATTCGTCTTGACGGCAACGAAATTGAACGCCGCTGTTAGCGCCTTCACCCGAAATTTTAAATTTAAATTTCAGTTCAAAATCAGAAACAGTCCCGCCACTCCAAACAAGAAAGTTGTTTTTTTTGAGCGGCTTTTCCGCTGAATTTGTTCCGACAATGGCTCCATTTTCGACCGTCCAAAATTCACGGTTTCCCTTCCAGCCTTTTAACGATTTCCCATCAAAAATGGAGACAAATCCGTCGTCATCGGCGACGACTACCGTGCTTTGACCGAACATCAATCCGATCAATAAAAAGACAACTACAAAACGATTCATTCCGTGGCTCCTCGAAAGTGGACATAGATGGCCCCTACAGTTTAAGTCGACAATTCAAGATATTGCAAATTAACGACGAGTCGGTTGGGGATCCAGAAACAGACGCTCACGCGTCGCGGCTGATTATCGCCGCGAACGGTTGACTGGAACACGGAAGCATTCGAAAAAAAAGCCCTTGATGAAA
>JBCCSJ010000269.1:0-8006 GCA_039200505.1 Planctomycetota bacterium
GTTTTTTAGCTGGACGTCAAATTCATTTTCGGGATCTAACAGAGAAACCGAATATTTTTTCCAAGTCCCATGGTTCACCCATTTCTTCCGCCTCTTGGTTTCGAGTTTGAGACCCTCTCGACGCAATCGAATTCCGTCCCATCGTTCGATTTGATTCCCCCAATCTTTGTCTTCCTCAAAATCATGGGGAATGTTCTCTAAAACCAAACGGGTGATGAAACGATCGATTTCTGGTCCCGCATCGATCGGAGTTTCCTGCGCGATCGACAAGCCATCATTTTCCGAGCTATCCTTTTCTTGGAATCGCGTTACTGACGGTTCGACAATCGGCAAAAAACCAAAATCAAAATTTCCAACGACACTGAATAGAGTCGCAAGACACAGGAGAATAAAACGGTAGCAGTTCATTTGCAAAAAAAATAACGGATAGAAAAACTGGTTAACAATCTATCGGATTGAGACCCGCAAAAACGCCACAATAAATCGATTGACGGCCGACGCGACAACCGATGGTGATTCCGGTAACTTAATAGCTCATTAATTTTTGCCACTTTTAATACCAGGTCAAATCAAACTGATAGGGGCAAGAAAGTTAAGCCGATCAACAGTGAGGCGTTTTAAGAATGGGTCACAAAAATACTATGTTAAAAGACTCAAAATCGAATTCACGAATTTGGGCATGCTGTCTGTTGGCAGTTACCGTTGCAGGCTGCTCCGACACGATGATCAAAAAATCGCTTCCGGCACCGATCCGGAAGGAAAAAGAATATCAGCTCATTGGAAAAGCAAAACGGATGTGGGGTGGCGACAATTTTGAATTTGGGTCCACCAATGAATTGCACTATATCGTGATTCGAGGGATTGAATCTCCAAAGCGTGGGCAGGAATTTTTCGAAATTTCACGCAGCATGATTTGGCGACGCATTCGAGACAAACAGCTACGCATCCAGGTCTACGATCGAGACCCCATGATGCGAGAGATTGCCGATGTCTTTTTGATTGGCGAAACCCCTGAACAGCCCGACCTGAACATGGGGCTTGAGTTACTGAAACTTGGCTATGCCTGGTTTGACGGCGAATCGTTTGAGCATTCGGAGTCTTACCGAAGTGCCGAACAAACTGCTCGCGATGCTAAAATTGGAATCTGGAAGTCACCTAACCCTGAGGCTCCATGGGATTACGCGGCTAAACAACATGAAAAAAGGAAACGGGAATTGCGACAACTAACGAATTCTAACCAACAAAATTAGATGGAGTTGCCAACGTTTCCTCAAACCAAATTCCCAATTACCTGAATTCCAAATTCGGCAAATTCAGTTGAGTAGGCTCGGTTCTTGATCACAAGACTCTGCACGCTGCAGACGGATCGAATCAATTGACGAGTCGAACGTTTTCGGCTCGTGGGCCCTTGGGCCCTTGGCCTTCGGAGTACTCGACGGTCTGTCCTTCTCGAAGTTCTTCGAAAGTTGTCTCTTCCAAGGATGAGACATGGAAAAAGATATCTCCGTTTTCACCCGCGATAAAACCGAACCCTTTGTCTTTCAATTTTTTGATCGTACCCTGCGGCATTTCCGCTACTCCAAAATTAACGTAACTTGTTGGTTGCATTCACCGGACCGCGTCCGCACCACGCTAGATTGAAAAGATCACGGAAGTCGATTCATGGTCGGCAGGCCGCGGAAAAGTTGCTTGACGGCACAGTCCGCCAAAACCATTTACCGAAATCGATTCTAGGGGACTGCCAAGGTGAACTCAAATTAATTTCAGAAACAAACCCCAAATGATATCAGCATTTCATTTGCCGGTATGTTTTCAAAAACTGGGGAAGTTTGCCTTTTTCATCCGAGCCCTTTACTTTACCGAGCGTTCTATGGGGGTGCTTTTGAACAGGTGGAATCATAAAAATCATTTGAACCATCCGGCACCGCATCGCGTTTCCGTATCCACAACAAATCTTGAATTTCCAACCATTCGAAAACCTGAACTAACCTAATGAACTCAAATAACTTGGCAATCAATTGGACGACCGGCGAATCCAACGAACCTGCAGGATTGATTTTTGACTGCGATGGCACATTAGCCGATACGATGCCATTACACTTTCGGGCGTGGAAGCAAACACTCGATCGTTTCGGTCTTCAATTCAGTGAAGATCGTTTCTACGCGATGGCTGGCCAGCCTACAGTTCATATCATTCGTATTCTGTTAAAAGAACAAGGGTTGGAATTCGATGCTGATGAGATCGCCGAAGAGAAGGAAAGTGCTTTTCTCGGTTTACTGCCTCAGGTCAAACCAATCACCCCAGTTGTCGAAGTTGCCAAACATTTTCAAACATCCAAACCGATGGGAGTAGGCAGCGGTTCCAATCGAGAGGTTGTCAAAATGGTTCTTGAAACGATCGGGCTGCCAGACTTCTTTCAAGTGATCGTAGGCGCCGAAGATGTTGAGCAACCCAAACCAGCTCCGGACGTATTTTTAAAAGTTGCTCAGGGGATCCAAGTTCCAGCCGACGAGTGTTGCGTGTATGAAGATGCAGATCTTGGCATTGAAGCAGCCCGTCGCGGTGGGATGACGACATTTGATATTCGAACAATCTACACTCCGCAAAGGATGACCCCGAAAAATTGACTCCAACGGATTTCATTAACTTCGGCGGAAGACCTCTGGTAATCCAAACGATGTGCCCGACAATATTTGGACAAACTCCTGTTCATTTCAGTTTAGATATCATGGCAAAATCAAAAATCATTTACACCTTAACGGACGAAGCCCCCGCGCTTGCCACCCAATCGCTGTTACCCATCGTCCAAGCATTTGCCAAGCCTTTTGACGTAGAAATCGAAACACGAGATATCTCTCTGGCGGGCCGGGTCATCGCCAATTTCCCCGAAGATCTGACCGATGACCAAAAAATTGGTGACGCTCTTTCGGAATTGGGAGAATTGGCGAAAACTCCGGAAGCGAACATCGTCAAATTGCCCAACATCAGCGCGTCAGTGCCCCAGCTCAAGGCGACGATCGACGAATTAAACAGTCTCGGTTACCGAGTTCCGGACTACCCAACCGAAGTCAATTCGGAACAGGATGAAAACTTAAGGCAACGTTATGCCAAGGTGTTGGGAAGTGCCGTCAATCCAGTTTTGCGCGAAGGGAATTCCGATCGCCGAGCCCCCAACGCAGTCAAGGAATACGCCAAAAAGAATCCCCATTCGATGGGACCGTGGTCCTCTGATTCCAAGTCTCACGTTTCCACCATGGGTCAAAATGATTTTCGGTCCAACGAAAAATCTGTGACGATTCAAAAAGGTGGCAATCTCAAAATTGAATTTATTAACGAATCGGGTGACATAACGTTGCTCAAAGATTCGATCCAGGTTCTCGATGGAGAGATCGTTGATGCTACCTTCATGGATACCAAAGCTCTCCAAGAATTTGTCGCACAAGAAATTGCCGCGGCCAAGGAGAGCGGTATCTTGTTTTCATTGCACATGAAGGCAACGATGATGAAAGTCAGCGACCCCATCATCTTTGGGCACGTTGTGAAAGTCTTTTTCAAAGATGTTTTCGAAAAACACGCTGACGCCCTTCAACAAGCAGGTGTCAATCCGAACAATGGACTCGGAAACGTCGTTTCGGCGATCGAATCATTGCCGGATGCGACTCGAACCGAAATCCTTGCCGACATCGATGCCGCGATAAAAAATGGGCCTGATATTGCCATGGTCAATTCGGACCTGGGCATCACCAATCTTCACGTGCCCAGTGACGTGATTATTGATGCTTCCATGCCTGCTATGATTCGAAGTTCTGGCCAGATGTGGAACAAAGATGGGAAACTTCAGGACACCAAGGCAGTGATTCCCGATAGCAGTTACGCTGGGCTTTACCAGGCCACCATCGATTTTTGCAAACAAAACGGGGCGTTCGATCCAACCCAAATGGGAACCGTTCCCAATGTCGGGTTAATGGCCAAAAAAGCTGAAGAATACGGGTCCCATGACAAAACATTCGAACTGGCAGAAGCTGGAACCGTTCGAGTTGTCGATGAAGCTGAAGAAATACTGCTTCAGCACAGCGTACCCGCCAGTGCTATTTGGCGAATGTGCAGTGTTAAGGATGGTCCAATTCGGGACTGGGTAAAACTTGCTGTGAACCGGGCTCGGGCGACCGGCTGGCCTGCCGTTTTCTGGCTTTCTTCAGATCGTGCCCACGATGCCCAGTTGATCCAGAAAGTTGAAAAGTATCTCCAAGATCACGATACACAAGGGCTTCAGATTGAAATCAAGAACCTGACCGACGCAACCACTTTTACTCTGGAACGAATCGCCCGTGGAGAAAACACGATTTCCGTTACTGGCAATGTCTTAAGAGACTACCTGACCGATCTGTTTCCGATTCTTGAACTGGGCACCAGCGCTAAAATGCTATCCATTGTTCCGTTAATGAACGGAGGGGGATTATTCGAAACTGGTGCTGGCGGTTCAGCGCCTAAACATGTTCAACAGTTTAACGCGGAAAATCATCTTCGTTGGGATTCGGTGGGTGAATTTCTTGCTCTTGCTGTATCGCTGGAACATCTTTCAGAAGTTAACCAGAATCCAAAGGCTAAAATCTTAGGGCAGGCACTTGACAAAGCCACCGAAAAACTACTCGATACCGGCAAGTCGCCTTCGCGGAAAGTAAAAGAGCTCGACAATCGAGGTAGCCATTTTTACCTGGCACTTTATTGGTCCCAGGAATTGTCGAACTCACAAGACCAAGAAATCCAGGCCATGTTCGGTCCGCTGGCCGAAAAGTTAGCAGCCAACGAAGAAACGATCGTCAATGAACTAAATGCGGTTCAAGGCCAGGCAGTCGATATTGGCGGATACTATCTACCAAGCCCAGAGCTTGCTTCCAAAGCGATGCGGCCTAGTTCGACATTTAACACAATACTGGGCGAACTTTCTTCTTGATGTACGATCCGATTTGGGCTGAATCATTGATGAACATTCAGGTTGAAATTCCACAATGGGTCGTCGATGCCAATCGGGATTTGCCCGAATTTGTACCCAGCATCGAAGAACGTATGGAAATCGTCATTCGATTTGCTGAGCTCAATTTTCAAAAAGCCACCGGTGGTCCATTCGCCGCAGGTATTTTCGAAACGGATACTGGCAGGCTGATCTACGTTGGCGTTAATCGGGTCGTTCCAACAAATTACTCCTGCATGCATGCCGAAATTGTCGCGATTTCACTAGCGCAACAGAAGCTGGGGACTGTCGATTTGGGTGGACCGGGAATGCCGAGTCACCAATTGGTTGTGAATGGTCGTCCGTGTGCCATGTGCTGTGGAGCCATCCCCTGGTCCGGCGTTCGAAGCGTGGTGATCGGTGCTTCGGGAGACCAAATCGAATCTATTGCCGGATTCGACGAAGGTCCAATTCATCCCGACTGGCGGATTCAACTGCAACAGCGAGGGATCGAAGTGATTGAAGATGTTCTTGCGAAACAGGCCTGCCGCGTGTTCCACCAATTTCGTGAAAGTGGCGAACCGATCTATAACGGTCGCCGAGGGGACGACTCCCGTGGCAGCAAAGAATGCGAATGATGATCAGCCCGAATCCGAATTGCTCTGCCAGCGATCAGTCTACCTTTGATCACAGTGACTGGCATAATCGAAACGTTGCTGCATGATTGTAGCGACTGCAGAACGTCACAAAACAAACCAAATTCAATGAAGTGAAATTAAGGAGTGTCCACTTCAGAACATTCCAGTCAGGCAACCTGCTTTCGGCAGACCGCATATTTGTTCTGATTCTGAAGAACTACGTTTCTTTTTCAGCCGTTTTGACAATGCGCCCGGCAGCCAGCATTGGCACGGGGCAATCCAGAGATTCGGCAACCGCGCGAAAAAATTCAACTTCAACGATGGTAATTTCGTGGTCGAATGAAATGAGCGTTGCAGCCGCATGAAGAAACTGTTTTTTGACCTCGGCACTGGCCAGATGAAGCTTCTGCATGCACTGTTCCAGCTGTTCGACTTCCCAGTTCCTCAATTCCGCCTGACTGTCCGTAGCGTTCCCAAAGCCGGCGACCTGCATGGCAAGTCGGTAGGCGAGCCGCACGGTTTCGGCATCCGGCGTCTGCGAATCTTTCAGCGTGCTACCAGTGACGCTGGCTGTTGAAAACGCCGAGAGCATCAGTTCGAATTCCCGTTGCAGCTGACTCGATGATGTAAATCGAATGACTGGAGGCCGTTGCAGTGCGAAGCGGCGATCCAGATGCATCAGTAAATGATGACGAACCACGAATTCAAATAGACTGGTTTGATGGTCCGCCCGCACCAGGTGCACGATAATCTGCCTGAACTTCCGGTACTGCTGTGGTGAGAGAGTCGACAAAGCACTCTGTATTAACTCCATCACGGGCAGGCGAAATTTCATGTCCAGCGAAGCCATGTGCTGCAGCAAATTTACTGTCAGTTCGACAGTCGCCGCTTTCTCGTACGAAGCCAGCAACCGTATCTGTTGTTCTGCCTGGCTGGAATCTTCGCCGATCAGGATTGCGAATGCGACACAGCGAGCCGACCATCCATCGCAGGCTGCACTGGATATCGCTGCAGGAATGTCTGCGATTATAGACCGGGATCTTTCTACATCTGAGATGTCTGGAGAGCCAATGGCTGCCATGAGGATGGCAGGGTCGATCGGAAATCGGGACGCAATTTCAGGAGGAAACATCTTGCTGGCGACGTTAAACCGGTTTTCGTTGTTTCGACGTTCCTGTTGGCGTTGCCGTGCTTTCTGCCTCGCTTCGGCCATTTTCTGACGCACTTCAAAATAGCCACTAAAATCGCCGTCAAAGTTGTGATCCAGCTTCTGAATTCTGGGAACCAGAGGTGGATGTGTGGCAAACAGATTTGCTCTGCCGGCAAGATGGCTGGCAAAAAACATGTGGCTAATTTCATCGGCCTGTTTGGAACGCACTTGCGACCCAGTCGCCGAAATGCCGATCAACTTCAGTGCTCCACCAAGTCCGTCCGGGTAGCGGGTGAATTGCACTGCAGAGGCATCGGCAAGATATTCTCGTTGTCTTGAAATGGATGCTTTGATCAGGCTGGCAAAAAACTGCCCAATCCAACCAAACACAAGCAACGCCACGCCCAGCAGCAGAAACGCTACGGCACCTTTATTTTCATCATTGCTTCTGCGACGACCACGTCCGAACGCATGCAACACGAAATAGCCAATCGTTGCCAGAAGCTGAATGCCGCATAGCCATCCAATTAGCTGGATGTTCAGTTTCATGTCGCCATTAAAAATGTGGCTGAACTCGTGAGCTACGACACCCTGCAATTCATCACGATTTAGTTGCTCAATCGTACCCCGATTGACTCCGATGACCGCATCTGCTGGTGTGTATCCTGCTGCAAATGCGTTGATGCCCGGTTCCTGATTCAAAATATAGACCGGCGGCACAGAGATGCCCGATGCCAGAGCCATTTCTTCAACCACGTTAAGCAGCTGTCTTTCGTGCCGATCTGTCGTGGTTGGCTGAACCAGGACACCCCCCAATTGCGAAGCGATGTGAGCACCGCCGGCTCGCAATTCCATGATCTTGAAAAAGCTGGCGCCACCGATCAGAACCAGATTTATCAATGTAACAATCGCGAACATAGGAAGGTTCAGAAATGATTCGACGCCGGGTGCTGTATTAGAACGGGATCCGCTCTGGAACACAAAAGCAAACATGACGACTAGATAGACGCCGACGATGATGCCCACGATGGCAGCTGCGTATAGCAAAACCAGCCATTTCGTTTTCTTCCGGCGGAGGTCCTGAGCTGCAAAAAAATCCACGGTATCGCCACTCTTTCAATAATCGATGGAGGAAAACGCTTTGTAATGGATGCTCAGAATCCGGGCAGAATTAAATGGTTAACGCTAAAGCGGAACTATGAACGCTATCCCGTAAAACGAAATCAGAGATCTCACGCCCTGCCACTTCTGACGATCAAATCAATA
>JBCCSJ010000270.1:0-8002 GCA_039200505.1 Planctomycetota bacterium
CGACGATTCTCCACTCACCAAACAGGATAGTTACTTTACGGTTATTTTGCCAAAAGATGGCACCTACTACGTTACGATCCGAGAGTCTTCGTTTCGGGGTAATCAGGCCAGTCACTATCGCATGCACATTGGCAACTTTCCCAGACCCGCGGCGGTCTATCCTGCAGGAGGACGCCCAGGGGATAAATTAAAATTGCAATTCGTTGATCCGTTCGCGGTCGGGCAGCCAGTCCGGGCGTTCGAAAAAGAGGTTCAACTTCCGGATGACCCAGGGTTTCGTCCCGGGTTATTTTGCCGGGACGAATCTGGGGCTTCGCCAACGCCCATGCCTTTCAGATTTTCAGACATGCCGAACTATCTTGAAGTGGAACCCAATAATAATTTCCAGAGTATTCCAGCAGATTCCAATCCAGTAACTTTGCCTCACGCGATCAACGGAATCATTCAGGAACCGGGCGATTTTGATTATCACAAATTCACCTGCAAAAAGGGGGAAGTCTGGCATGTTGAATGTTTCGCTCGGAGGCTTGGTTCGGGCCTTGATCCAGTCGTCAACATATTTTCTGCCGACCGGAAGAGTATCGTTGGCAATGACGATGGGCGAAAACCAGATAGTTACATTCGATTCCAGTCGCCCGCCGACGGCGATTATTACGTTCGAGTCTATGATCACCTCAGACGCGGGCAGCCTGATTTCGTTTATCGAATCGAATTTGAAAAGGCTAAACCTGAACTTACTTTAGGAATCAATCGGATTGATCGCTACTCTCAACAGCGTCAAACAATTGCCGTGCCTCAAGGGAATCGTTTTGCGGTTCTGGTAAACGCCAAACGAAAGGACTTTGGCGGCACGATTGAACTTCTTGGCGATAGTCTGCCAGAGAATATTTCGCTACACGCCAAACCGATGCTATCCAACTTGAATGTGATGCCAGTCGTTTTTGAAGCGACAAAAGATGCTCCAATCGGTGGGCAACTGATTGAATTTCAAGGTCAGTATCAACCTAATGAGCAGAATAAAGTCAAAGGTGGGTTTGAGAATTTTGCCGACTTCGTTTTAGGGCAACCGAACAACGCAGTCTATTACGGGTGTACGGTTGATAAGCTTGCGGTAGCCGTCGTCGAGAAATTACCCTTTGAATTACAGATTGTTCAGCCTAATTCCCCGTTGGTTCGCAATGGCACTAAATATATCAAAGTGGTGGCCAAACGGGCTGAAGGATTTGAGGATCAAATCAACATCCAATTCCCATTTCGAACGCCGGGTGTGGGGACGACCTATCAGATTTCGATGCCCAAGGGAAAGTCGGAAGTCTTGTATCCTTTGAACGCCAATGGGAATGCACAGGTTGGAAAATTTCCGATGTACGTAATCGGAACGTCGAATTTTAAAGGTCCGGCTTGGTGTTCTTCCCAGTTGGCAGAGATCGAAGTTGCAGAACCGTTTGTCACCGCCAAAATTGCCCGGATGAGTATCCTTCCTGGTGAGTCGACCCAACTGATCTGCAAATTCGACCAGCTTAGGCCGTTTGAAGGTGAGGCTATTGCGGAAATCAAAGGCGTTCCTGCCAATATCACCGTTGACTCGAAGAAGACGTTCAACAAGGAAACCGCAGAGCTTGTTTTCAATATTTCAACAACGGACAAAAGTCCCATCGGAAAACATGGTGGTCTATTTTGTGAAGTTTCTATACCGGTCAACGGGGAGCAGGTCGTAAGTCGGGCTGGCAATGCGGTCCTTCAAATCAACAAACCCAAGCCTCCGAAAAAAACACCGATCGCTGAAAACGCGAAGCCAAAGGGTAGTAACTCCGCCAAGACCTCGTCCAAGTAGGGATACCAGGTAAATCGATCCAAAAGTCAGAACCATGCAAACTTATCGAATTCAAAATCTGATCGCCGTCGTTTTTATGATGTTGATTTCATCAGCTGCGACCATTGCTGGTTTCGATGATGGCTCAATCGGCAAGGATGACGCCAAGAAGGCTCCTAGCGAAAAAGTCGACGCAAAAAACATCGATTCTGAATCCCCCTCGACTTCCGAGCCGTCCAATAAACCCGGGCCGAAACCGTTAGTACCGCCGGCCCCAAAAGCTCCAATGGTTAAAAATGCGACTCCGCTAAAATTAGAAGTATTTCCAAGCCAGATCGATTTGTCGAACCAACGAGATCGTCAGGCGTTAGTCGCTCAAGTGGTTTATTCGAATGGAGTCACCAAAGACGTCACCGACTTGGTGCAGTTGCAATTGGCTGAAGCTGGACTGCTGGAACAAACTGGAAATACGTTTAAGCCCGCCAAAGATGGTCAATCTAGTTTGAAAGTTTGGATCGAAAATTTTGAGTACGACCTTCCCGTCAGAGTTGCCAATGCCAAGGTGAATCCGCCACTCAGTTTTACAAACGATGTCATGCCCGTGTTTTCGAAAACGGGATGTAATGCTGGAAGCTGCCATGGTGCCGCCCGGGGAAAAGATGGGTTTCAATTGTCGTTGTATGGTTTTGATCCTAAAGGTGACTACTACCGATTGACTCGCGAACAACTCGGTAGACGGATCGACTTGGCCGTTCCTGATGATTGCCTATTGGTAAACAAGGCGATCGGAGCAGTTCCGCATAGCGGCGGAAAATTGTTTAAACCCGGCACAGAATACTACAATACAATCTTGAATTGGTTAGAGGCGGGTGCAATCTACGATGCCAAGGCTCCTCCCAAGGTTACGTCGATTGAGTTGTATCCTAAAGCAGCAGTCCTAAATGGTGATGGTGAAACTCAGAAGTTGACCGTAGTAGCCAATTATGAAGATGGCACCAATCGAGACGTGACTTCGTTGGCGTATTTCTCATCCAGCAACGATAACTCGGCCGTGGTCAGCCAAACCGGAACCGTAACTGCTCGCAATCGAGGCGAAGCGTTTGTGATGTGTCGATTCGACACTCACACGGTAGGATCGGACTTTATCGTGCTTCCCAAGGATGCGGAATTCCGGTGGAAAGAGACACCTGAAAACAATTACGTCGACAAAAACATCAACGAAAAACTTCGGAAATTACGGATTCAGCCGTCAGAGCTTTGCACGGATTTGGAATTCATTCGCCGGGCATCGTTGGATATTTGCGGAATCGTTCCGACGCCCGAACGAGTCGAAGCGTTTCTGGCAGACCAATCACCTGATAAACGCGACAAGTATGTTGACGAAATGCTGGCCCGAAAGGAATTCGTAGAAATCTGGGTGATGAAGTGGTCGGAGTTATTGCAGGTCCGATCCACGAGGCAGGTGAGCTATAAATCCACGTTGCTTTATTACGAATGGCTAAAAGATAAAATCGCTCGTAACGTTCCGGTTAACGAAATGGTCAAAGAACTGTTGAGTGCTCAGGGCGGGACATTTTCGGTTCCTTCGACCAATTATTACCAGAATGAACAAAACACATTAAAAGTCGCCGAAAACGTGGCCCAGGTATTTCTGGGAATGCGAATCCAGTGTGCTCAGTGCCACAATCACCCATTCGATCGTTGGACGATGGATGATTATTTCGGATTCGTTGCCTTCTTCGCTCAAGTTGGTCGTAAAGGAGGGGAAGATCCTAGAGAACAGATTATCTATAACCGAAACAGTGGAGAGACTCGCCATCCGGTATCTAATCAAGTCGTTAAACCTAAGTTCCTTGGAGGGATAGAACCTGAAACCAAAGGGCGTGATCGACGAGCGGTTTTAGGAGAGTGGATCGCATCTCCCGAAAATCCTTATTTCGCTCAAAATATGTCCAACATCGTTTGGGCACACTTCTTTGGAAAAGGGATTGTAGATGAGGTGGATGATGTCCGCGTCAGTAATCCTGCAGTCAATCCACAGCTTTTGAGTGAGCTTGGTGAAAAGTTTAAGACTTACAATTACGATTTTAAGAAACTGGTTCGGGACATTTGCACGTCGCGAACTTACCAGTTAAGCACCAAAACCAATTTGACGAATGAAACAGATCTGACCAATTTTTCGCATGCCTCGTTGCGAAGAATTCGGGCCGAAGTTCTGCTGGATGTGATCAGCCAAATTACAGAAACGCGAAACAAGTTTCGAGGCCTTCCTTTAGGTGCCCGGGCAGTTCAAATCGCCGACGGAAATACGTCGACCTACTTTTTGACCACTTTCGGTCGTGCCAAAAGAGAATCGGTGTGTTCGTGTGAGGTCAAAATGGATCCGAGTCTTTCCCAGGCGTTGCATTTGCTGAACGGATCCACGGTCAACAATAAAATTCGGGAAGGTAATCTTATTGGACAATGGCAACAGGCCAAATTGAGTCCGCAACAGATGATTGAAGAAATGTATCTGAGGTGTTTTTCTCGCAAACCAACACCACAGGAAATGGAAGCACTCGTCGCCGAATACGATGCTCAAGAAAACAAAAAAATGGCTTTAGAAGACATTTTTTGGGCACTGATGAATTCCAGAGAGTTCGTTTTCAACCATTAATAACAAGCAACTTGTAAAATCGAAATACGTAACTATCTCATGAAGTTTCAAGCGAAGAAAACGATTCTTTTGATCTGGTTGGGTTTAGGCTGTTTGCTTTTTTTAGATCAATCGACAATTGCCCAAGAAAAAAAAGAAGCCAAAATCACATTTGATAATCATGTAAAACCGATCCTGCTACAGCGTTGTTCCAGCTGTCACAATGCTCAAAAAAGAGAAGGTGATCTGGACGTCACCAATTACACCAACCTGATGCAGGGTGGTGGAAGTGGTCCTGTGATCGAGCCGCAGGATTCTGCCAGTAGTTATCTTTATGAGTTGATCACCTATGCCGAAGCCCCTGAGATGCCTCCCAGCGGTAAAATTCCCGATCCTGAAATCCAGCTTATTGCCAAGTGGATCGACATGGGGGCACTGGAAAACATGGGAAGCAAGGCCAAAAAAGCTAAACCCAAGCTGGACATGACCCTGTCGGGAGACGCAACCAAGCGACCGGATATTATTCCGCTTCCGATTCGAATTCCATTGGAACCTGTCATTCACCCGCCAAGGGCATCGGTTTCTGCCCTTGCTACTTCGCCTTGGGCCCCAATCGTGGCGGTCGCGGCTCCCAAACAAATTCTGTTATACAATTCGTCGAACTTACAGATGGTTGGCGTTTTGCCGCTGGAAGAAAGAATTGCCCATTCGCTCAAATTCAGTCGTAGTGGACAACTTTTGCTCGCCGGAGGTGGCAAAGATGGGGCTCGCGGGAAGACGGTTCTGTTCGATGCGATCAAGGGCGAAAAGATCATGACTCTGGGTGAAGAACTAGATTCAATTCTGGCATCGGACATCAGCCCGGGGCACGATTTTGTCGCCATGGGTGGTCCTAACAAATTGGTTAAACTTTTTTCGCTCGATGGAGAATTGGTATCCGAGATTAAAAAGCATACCGAATGGGTCACGGCCCTTGAGTTCAGTCCCGACGGCAAATACTTTGCGTCCGGTGATCGAAATGGAGGGTTGTTTGTCTGGGAAGCAGATTCCGGCAACGAAGTATTCGGGCTTAAAGGTCACTCCAAAGCGATCACAGGCATCAGCTGGAGAATCGATGGGAAAATTTTGGCGACGTCTAGCGAAGATGCAACGATTCGAGTTTGGGAATTAGAAAATGGTCGTCAATTAAAATCATGGGGTGCTCATGGTGGTGGAGCGACCAGTATCGAATTTTTACGCAACGGTCAGATTGCTTCGACTGGGCGAGACAAAGTTGCCAAGATTTGGGACCAAAATGGAAAACTGATCAAACAATTCACCGGTTTGACTGACGTCGGAGTGTCGGTAACATACTGTGATGAGTCCAATCGGATTTTTGCTGCCGATTGGCAGGGTAACGTCAGGGCTTGGAACGCGACTGACGGGAAACATGTGGGCAACATCCAAGCCAATCCGCCCAGCATGGCCCAGCAACTGAAATCCGCCCAGCAGTCGTTAGCTCAAGCAAAATCGCAACATGCACCGATTGCAAATCAGGTTGCTCAAACGACGGAAAAAATTAATCAGACCGAACAAGAACTCAATTCTGCCAAACAGGTTCAAGTCGGAATTCAGAATCGTCTCAATCAGTCTCAACAACAATTCAATGTGGCAAAGGCCAAACTGGACTCTACCACGGTGCAACAGGCACAGTGGAAAACTGAATTGGAGAGAAATCGAAAGGCGTTCCCATTGCTCCAGCAGACCGCCGAAAAATCGAAGGCTGCTGTTGAACTGCTTCCTCAAGATGCTGAATTGACAAAGGCGAACGAACTGATTCAGAGTAAACTTGCCTTGATCGAAAACCGTGTTCAAGAATTGGACGGACTGGTGAATCAGAGCAATCAGACTTTGGCAGACGCTCGCACGACCATGAATCAATTAGAAGCCAAGATCAACAACTCGCAATCTGAGATGACGAACAATTCTCAAAAAATCTCAGGTCTGGAAAAACGGAAGCAAGATTTAACGACTCAATTGACTAAGCAAAATGAATCCGCCGCACAGGCGATAGCCAAGTTGAAAAAGGCGGAAACTGAAGTGGCTCGTTGGCAGGAAAACATCTCATTTGTAACTCGACTCGATTCACTGAAGGCCCAACTGGAACAACAACAGGTCAGTATCGCGGACCAGCAGAATCTCGTTGACGCAGCCCATGCCAAACTGAGTGAAGCGCAGAAAAAAGTGGATGAAGCGATTAAAAAGCGAGAGGATTTAAAAAAATCTGCCAAGGATCTGAAGGATGAGATTCAACAACTTCGTTCTTCAAACTAGGATTCGAGTATCTGATTCGTACTCATTTCTTGGATAGACAGTTATGTCTATGAAACAACGTTTCGAAGCGATCCTCGAGTTCCTGTCATTCCGATTAGGGGGATTTTGGCGAAGCATCATCTCTACGTTCGACGACATCCGCGGGGTGATCAACTCTTTGATTGTCAGTCCGCTTGAGAGTTTTCGCGGACTGCGAGGTGCCCCAGTTGATGACGAAGAGGAGGAATTAGACGGAACAAGATTCCAGACCAAGAATCTCCTATTATTGCCCATCACGGCCCCTCTGGCAGTCTTTTCTTTGCTGTTAAAGGTCGTCATTTCACCGATTGAGATCCTGTTTGATCTAACTCAGTGGCGTCTGACGAAAGTTTTATGGGCACTTCCAGCATTGATGATTTTGATTGCCTGTTGTATCGGCGGTTATTTTTACTTTTACGGTTCGAGCGCGGACTCACCCAATCAAACGGCGAGGGTTGCGAATCTGGTCGATCAAATAAGAGGAGAAATCGAGTCGGGAGATCTCGAACTAGCGAAGCAGAACCTCAGCCAAATGTATTCCATCGCGCCAGCAGCTGATGGGAAAGTTTTAGAAGAATTCGTTAAAGCCTACTCTGATGCTGACAAGGTGGACGAAGCGATTGCCTACCTGAAAGAACTTGCGCCTGGCATCGGGGCCACCAAATCGGGGCCAATCGAAGCCCACCGTTTTTTGGCAACGGGATTGGCGGGCGAACTTCCGCCAAAACGTCCTAACCATCTTCAAGCTCTTCGGCATCATCTGGATCGAAGTGGCGATCCCAATCGAAGGTTAGACCTAAGGGTTGCGTGGGCAAAATATTATTTCTCGTCCGAACAGTTCGAGAAAGCTGCTAACGCTTACCGGCGACTTTCCAAGAATGATTTTCGGTTTTATGTAACCGCGGCGACTTGTTTTCGATTGGCCGGAGACAAAGTGAATTACCAATCGGTAATGGTGGAAGCCAAGCGAGCTTTTGAAGCCGAATTAGAGTCCGATCCTGAAAACCTGGAAACCAGGATGATGGCTTCGCGTGTTTTCTTTGAACTGCAAGACTTCGAGCGAGCCGAACAAATTCTAGTCGAAGGTCGCAATCGCAAACCAAGCACGATTTACGATGATGCTTTAGCGACGCTATGTACGGCCAAGATGGCATTGGAAAGGAACAGGCCGTTCAATGAAAAACTTGATCTATTAAAAAAGGCCATCGGATATTCGCCCGAAC